>NZ_JAGOIT010000094.1 GCF_017995515.1 Propionivibrio sp. | reverse complement strand
GGTTTAGCGGCGTTTGCGGAGAAGGTGCGCCGAGAGCGCGGCGTGGTCGGAGATCTTCGACCAGGGCGAGCCGCTATGGACAGCTGCGCTGGCGACCGACAGGCCGCGTACGTAGATGCGGTCGAGGCGAAGCAGCGGGAGTTTCGCCGGATAGCTGCGTCCCGGCGCGTTGGCGTCGCCACCGGCACCGGCGAATACTTCGCTCAGACCGAGCCGTTGCGCCAGGAGTTCGTCGGCCTCGTTGCGCCAGTCGTTGAAATCGCCGGCGATGATCAGTCGTGACTCGGCCTCGGCGATGTCTTCGAGATACTGGGCGAGCGCATCCATTTGCCTGCGCCGCGAACGCGCGAACAGCGACAGGTGGACGCAGACGCAGTGCAGTGGCGGCTCTTCGGGCAGCTTGATCGAGCAGTGCAGCAGGCCGCGCCGCTCGAAGCGCAGATGCGTGACGTCCTGGTTGTGCGCGTGGACGATCGGGTAGCGCGAGAGAATCGCGTTCCCGTGGTGGCCGTGGTCGTAGATGACGTTGCGACCGTAGGCCGTCGCCTGCCAGACATCCTCGGCGAGAAAGTCGTGCTGCGGTTCCTCCGGCCAGTTGGCGATCGCCTCGGCGTGCCGCTCGTGCATGCCTTGCACTTCCTGCAGGAAGACGATGTCGGCGCCGAGCGCGCGCAACTGCTCGCGCAGCTCGTGCACCATCATGTGGCGGTTGAACTGGGAAAACCCCTTGTGGATGTTGTAGGTGACGATGTGCAGGTGAGTCTTTTTCACGTCACAGGCGACGCTCACGACGCGGCGAGCATCTTCTCCACGGCGAGTCGGGCGAGTTCAGCTTCGTGTTCCGGCACGCTGATCTGGTTGACGACGTTACCGTCGGCCAGGTTTTCCAGCGTCCATGCCAGGTGTTGCGGGTCGATGCGCTGCATCGTCGAGCACATGCAGACGGTTGGCGCCATGAACTGGACGATCTTGCCTTCGGGCTTCATCTCCTCGGCCAGCCGGTTAACGAGGTTCAGCTCGGTGCCGACCAGCCAGCGCGTGTTCGGTGCGGCTTCCTTGATGATCTTGACGATGTGTTCGGTCGAGCCGACGTAGTCCGACTGGCGGCAGACCTCGAAGCTGGATTCAGGATGCGAGATGACGAGTCCGTCCGGATGCTGGTTGCGGAACTTGAGGATGTGCGCCGGCTGGAACATCTGATGTACTGAGCAATGGCCTTTCCACAGCAGCAGCTTCGCCTTGCGGATCTGCTCCGGCGTCAGGCCGCCCATTTCGAGATCGGGGTCCCAGACGAACATCTCGTCGAGCGGGATGCCCATCTTGTAACCGGACCAGCGCCCAAGGTGCTGATCCGGGAAGAACAGGATCTTCTCGCGCTGACCGAAGGCCCAGCGCGCGATGTTCTCGGCGTTCGATGACGTGCAGACGATGCCGCCATGCCGGCCGCAGAAAGCCTTGAGGTCGGCCGCCGAGTTGATGTAGGTGACCGGGGTGAATACTTCATCCGCGTTCAGCACTTCATTCAACTCCCGCCAGCAGCGCTCGACCTTGGCCAGGTTGGCCATGTCGGCCATCGAACAGCCGGCGGCGAGATCGGGCAGGATCGCTTTCTGGTGCGGTTTCGACATGAAGTCGGCGACCTCGGCCATGAAGTGCACGCCGCAGAAGACGATGTGCTCGGCGTCGGTCTGCGAGGCGAGGCGCGAGAGCTTCAGCGAGTCGCCGGTCAGGTCCGCGTACTGGTAAACGTCGGCGCGCTGGTAGTGGTGGCCGAGGATGACGACGCGCTCACCGAGGCGCGCGCGCGCGGCGCGAATGCGCTCGTGGCAGGCGTCGTCCTGCAGATGGTTGAAGCGGTCAAAGGCGATGGTAGTGGTCTGCATTACAAAATCTCGAATGATCGTCGCGGCAGCGTCCCGATGAGCGGGAGACTGCCGCGACAGGAAATGGTTTCACTCCGTTGGCGCCGGGGTGCTGCGCGTCACCTCGGGTTCAGCTTTGCCAGGGCAGGCCGGCGTGTCGCCAACCGCCCGTTGTGCCGCGATGACCGGCGGCGTCCTTGTCGCCTTCGAAGCCTTCCAGCACGTTGTAGCTCTCGGTGTAGCCCGCTTCGTTGGCCAGGCACGCAGCGTTGTGCGATCGGGCGCCGCTGCGGCAGATGAACATGACCAGCGCCTCCGGATCGACCTGATGCTTGAGTTGCGCGAGGAAGCTGGCGTTCGGCTGATTGGTCGGATAGCTCATCCACTCGATCTGTTCGGCCCCGGGAATGCGGCCGACCCAATCCCACTCGGCGCGTGTGCGCACGTCCACGAGCTTGGCGCCGGGCGCCAGATTCCATACCTCGTGCGCCTCTTTTGGCGTCAGGGCACCAGCGTAGGGCAGACCGAGTTCGCGAGCACGGGTCCGGGCATTGTTCAGTAGTTCAGTGAGCTTTCCCATGGCGGTGACAATGTGGTTGTTACGGATCTAAAGTATAAACCCAGACGCGCGAGCGATCAGGGTGACCGCGGGCGATCTGGTCAGTGCAACGCCTTCCGTCCGCTAATGGTGCGTTTGCACTTGTTTGATGCACTGGTTTGGTGCTTCGGTTCCGGCGCAGGGCGCAAAATGCCCTGTGGCATGAACGACAGTTCGTGCTGCGTGGATTGGCATGGTTTCTGCTAACATCCCTTGCACCAATTTCTACTGTCGCCGGTGTCGCCGGCACTCGCTGAGGAGACTTTGCAAATGGCAAGCCCGCAAAATGTAATCAAGATGGTCAAGGAGAACGACGTCAAGTTCGTTGACTTCCGCTTTACCGACACCCGTGGCAAGGAGCAGCATGTGACCGTTCCAGTCTCTCACTTCGACGAGGATAAGTTCGAGAGCGGTCACGCCTTCGACGGCTCGTCGATCGCCGGCTGGAGAGGCATTCAGGCCTCGGACATGCAACTGATGCCTGACCCGTCGACGGCCTACATCGACCCCTTCTTCGACGAAACGACGCTGGTTCTGACCTGCGACGTGGTTGATCCGGCCGATGGCCGCGGCTACGACCGCGACCCGCGCTCGATCGCCAACCGCGCCGAGGCTTACTTGAAGTCGACCGGTATCGGCGATACCGCCTATTTTGGCCCGGAACCCGAATTCTTCATCTTCGACTCCGTCGATTGGAGCGTCGATATGTCGGGCTGCAGCCTGAAGATCTACTCGAACGAAGCGGCGTGGACAACCGGTGAAAAGACCGAAGGCGGCGGCGGCACGGGCCATCGTCCGACCGTCAAGGGCGGCTACTTCCCGGTGCCGCCGGTCGACAGCCTGCACGACATCCGCTCGGCAATGGTGCTCACCCTCGAATCGATCGGCATCCCGGTCGAAGTGCATCACCACGAAGTGGCGACTGCCGGTCAGTGCGAAATCGGTACCGTGTTCAGCACGCTGGTCAAGCGCGCCGACTGGACGCAGATGATGAAGTACGTGATTCACAACGTCGCGCACCAGTATGGCAAGACCGCGACCTTCATGCCGAAGCCGATCGTCGGCGACAACGGCTCGGGCATGCACGTGCACCAGTCGATCTGGAAGGACGGCAAGAACCTGTTCGCCGGCAACGGCTACGCCGGTCTTTCGGAGATGGCGCTCTTCTACATCGGCGGCATCATCAAGCACGCCAAGGCGCTGAACGCGATCACCAACCCCGGCACCAACTCGTACAAGCGCCTCGTGCCGCACTACGAAGCCCCGGTCAAGCTGGCCTACTCGGCGAAGAACCGTTCCGCCTCGATCCGCATCCCGCACGTTGCCTCCGACAAGGCGCGCCGCATCGAAACCCGCTTCCCGGATCCGATCGCCAACCCGTACCTGTGCTTCGCCGCGCTGATGATGGCCGGTCTGGACGGCATCCAGAACAAGATCCACCCGGGCGATCCGGCCGACAAGAACCTCTACGATCTGCCGCCGGAAGAAGACAAGCTGATCCCGACCGTGTGTGCCAGCCTCGAAGAGGCGCTGGCTGCGCTCGACGTCGATCGCGAGTTCCTCACGCGTGGTGGCGTCTTCTCCAACGACTGGATCGATGCCTTCATCGAACTGAAGATGGACGAAGTCAACCGCGTTCGCATGACCACGCACCCGGTCGAGTTTGACCTGTACTACAGTTGCTAAGCCTCCCCGCGCAGCAACAAAAAGGACGGGCTTGCCCGTCTTTTTTTTGTCCACCGGCGAGCAGGTGGCTGCGTTTGTAATTCATCGGACCATCCAATACACTGACATTCCGAGTCAAATCCCGATACGTTTGAGACGAATGGACGAGAGCACGATGAGCTTGCCAAGGATGTTTTTCGCAATCGCTTTGATGAGTCTGATGGCGCCGTCCGTGCAGGCGGATGTCATGTATCAGTGTGTCGATGAAAACGGGCACAAGTCGTTTTCCAACATCAAGTCGTCGGTCAAGGGCGCCAAATGCACGGCGATGGATCTTGGCGAGCCTGTCGCGGTGCCTATGCCGAAGGCGCCGGCCGCAAAAACGCCGACCCCGGCCAGTTTTCCGAAGGTTGACGACAGCGCCCAGAAGGCGCGCGATACCGACCGCCGCCGCATCCTGGAGGGTGAGTTCGCGGCTGAGCAGAAGAATCTGGAAGAAGCGAAGAAGACCTTGGCCGAGCAGGAGGCTGTCGTGCTGCCGGAAGAACGCCTTCAGGGTGGCGCCATCGCCGGCGGCAAGGTGCTCGAGCGCGTGCAGCCGTACAAGGACAAGGTCGCGCTGCATGAGCGCAACATCGAGGCGATCCAGAAAGAGATAGCCCGGCTGCCGTGATCGTCAATACGGCTGGTCATGGCGCGAATGTTGCTCCTGTCGGCCATGACTGATTCCACACATGATCCGCACAACCCGTTCGGCGGGCTGGACCTGCTGTCCTCGTCGGTCGTCCTGCTCGACGAAGACCTCCGCATCCGTTACATGAACTCGGCGGCCGAAAACCTGCTGGCACTGAGCAGCAAGGCCGTGCGCGGCATGCGCTTCGACAGCGTCGTCTTCTATCCGTCGACGCTGCAGGACGCGTTGGCCAACGCCTGCCGGCACGGCTGGAGCCATACGGGGCAGGCGGTCGAGATCAAGCGTAACGACGGCCTCCAGCTGCACCTCAACTGCACCGTCAACCCGACGGAAATCCCCGACGCGCGCCTGCTCGTCGAACTGTGGCCGATCGACCAGCAATTGAAGGCCACGCGCGAAGAGCGACTGCTCGAGCAGCAACTGGCCAGCCGCGAGTTGATTCGCAATCTGGCGCACGAGATCAAGAATCCGCTCGGTGGCATTCGCGGTGCGGCGCAACTCCTCGAACACGAGCTGAACAATCCGGGCCTGCGCGAGTACACGCAGGTCATCATCAAGGAAGCCGACCGCCTGCAGGATCTGATGAAGCGCCTGCTCTCGCCGCATCGGCCGATGCTGCCCGGGCCGGTCAATATCCACGAGATCCTCGAACGCGTGCGCAGCCTGTTGAAGGCCGAATTCCCGCAAACGCTGACCGTCTGCCGCGACTACGACACAAGTCTGCCGGATCTGGTGGGCGACCGCGAACAGCTGATTCAGGCGATCCTCAACATCGCGCGCAACGCGGCGCAGGCGATCAAGGCGCAATCGAACAGTTCGCCGGTGGTCGGCCAGATTACGCTGAAAACGCGCGTGGCGCGGCAGGTGACGCTGGCCAAGAAGCGGCATCGCCTGGCGCTCGAAGTGCAGGTGATCGACAACGGCCCCGGCATCCCCGACGACATTCGCGAGCGCATGTTCTACCCGCTGGTCTCCGGACGTGAGGGCGGCAGTGGGCTCGGGCTGACGCTGGCGCAGAGTTTCGTGCAGCAGCACCAGGGGACGATCGAGTGCGAAAGCCGGCCCGGCTACACCTGTTTCTCGATCAGGATGCCGCTCGGCGGCGCTTGAGGCCGTTGCGGGTCGGTTGATGGCAAGGTATTTGCTATAGCCTGCGCATACCATTCAAGAGGTGCGGAGATTCAATGAAACCCGTCTGGATTGTCGACGACGATAAATCGATACGCTGGGTGCTCGAAAAGACGCTGGCGCGTGAGCAGGTCCCGTTCAAGAGCTTCCCCTCGGCGAGCGAGGCGCTGTCGCAACTCGATCTGGGTGCCGAGCCGCCGCAAGTGCTGGTCTCCGACATCCGCATGCCCGGCGAATCGGGGCTGGATCTGCTGAAGCAGGTCAAGCTACGCTTCCCGTCCTTGCCGGTCATCATCATGACCGCCTACTCTGATCTCGACAGTGCAGTCGCCGCCTTCCAGGGCGGCGCCTTCGAATACCTGCCCAAGCCGTTCGACGTCGATCAGGCGCTCGAACTGATCCGTCGGGCGCTCGACGAGAGCATGCACCAGAGTGGTGCCCCCAGTGACGTCGGCCTGGTTCCGGAAATCCTTGGCCAGGCGCCGGCGATGCAGGAGGTCTTCCGCGCCATCGGCCGCTTGAGTCAGTCGAACGCGACGGTGATGATCACCGGCGAGTCGGGGACCGGCAAGGAGCTCGTCGCGCGGGCCGTGCATCGCCACAGCCCGCGCGCCGACAAGCCCTTCATCGCCATCAACACCGCGGCGATTCCGCGCGACCTGCTCGAATCCGAACTGTTCGGCCACGAGCGCGGCGCTTTTACCGGCGCGGCGACGCAGCGGCGCGGGCGCTTCGAGCAGGCCGAGGGCGGCACGCTCTTCCTCGACGAGATCGGCGACATGCCGGCCGAGCTGCAGACGCGGCTGCTGCGCGTCTTGTCGGATGGCAATTACTACCGCGTCGGCGGCCATTCGCCGATCAAGGCCAACGTGCGCATCATCGCGGCGACGCACCAAAACCTCGAGGCTCGGGTCAAGGAGAACCTCTTCCGCGAAGATCTTTTCCACCGCCTCAACGTGATTCGTGTGCGTCTGCCGAGTCTGCGCGAGCGGCGCGAAGACATCCCGATCCTTGCCCGCCACTTCCTGCAGAAGAGCGCGCAGGAACTGGGTGTCGACGCCAAGCGCTTCTCCGAAGCGGCGCTCAGGCATCTCTCGTCGCTCGACTTCCCCGGCAACGTGCGTCAGCTGGAAAACATCTGTCACTGGCTGACGGTCATGGCGCCGGGGCAGCAGGTCGATCTCGCCGATCTGCCGCCCGAGCTGCGCGATTCGGCGCCGACGGCAGTCGCCACGGACTGGGAAAGCGCGCTGGCGCAGGAAACCGACCGTCTGCTCGCCGGTGGCGATGGCTCGGTGCACGAGAAGCTGACCAATCGCTTCGAGCGCATCCTGATCGCGCGCGCGCTTGCGCACACCAGCGGGCGGCGTATCGAGGCCGCGCTGGCGCTTGGCATCGGGCGCAACACCATCACGCGCAAGATTCAGGACCTCGGCCTTGAGGGCGGGCGCGGCGACGAAGGCGAACACGCCTGAGCCCCATTCCTCGCCGGATTCGCGTGACTCAATCCGGGCGGCGCCGGGAGCAGGATAGAGAGTATTGAGCTTGGGCCGAATGGCGAATCGCCGTTCAGCGGGCTTTCCGGGATAATGGCCCCTCTGGTCCGCATCGGCGGGCCATTTGCGATGAAAAGCCCATGAAACCCATGACCTTCCCGCTGCTGCTGGCCGTCCTGCTGGCTGGTTGTGCCAGCGACTACACGCTGCTGCAGACCGACGATCAGTTCGCACACACGCGGCAGACGAATTACTACGCCTTCAATCATGCCTTCACCGATCAGGCCGAGGCGGCAGTGCGCACCAAAGCCGAGGCGCTGTGTGCGCGGCACAGTCTCGTGGCAGTGAGGACGTCGCGCGCCTGCTCGCTCAAGTCGTGCAGGGCGAACTACCAGTGCATGGACGCCGAGGCCGCGAAGTCGTATGCCCCCTGAGACGAACGGTCGCCTGATCGAACCGGCGCGTCTGCAGCCTTTGCTGGGCGACGCGCATGGCCGCTTCGATGTCGATTCGCTCGCCGAATGCGCGTCGACCAATTCCGAATTGCTCGCCCGCGCCGAACGGGGCGCACCCTCCGGCAGCGTGCTCGTCGCCGACCGGCAAACGGCCGGGCGCGGCAGTCGCGGCCGAAGCTGGCTTGCTTCGCCCGAAGCCAGTCTGACCTTTTCCCTGCTCTGGCGTTTCGACGGCGGGCTCGAACGCCTGTCCGGGTTGTCGCTTGCCGTTGGCCTGGCCGTCGTCGAAGCGCTCGAAGCCTGTGGCGCATCCGGGATCAAGCTGAAGTGGCCGAACGACATCCTGCATGATGGCGCCAAACTCGGCGGCATTCTCGTTGAGCTGCACAACGAGCTGCGCAGCGATGCCTGCGGAGGAGCAAACACGGCGATGGCCGTGATCGGCATCGGCCTTAACCTGACGCTGCCCGCGAACATCGTCAGCGCCGATGGCTTCGCCCTGCCGCCGGCCGCACTCGCGCGCGCAGTCCCGACCCCGCCCGAGCGCCACCAGTTGTTCGCGCAACTCCTGATCGCCCTCGCGCGCGTCCTTGATCGCTTTGCCGAGCACGGGTTCTCCGCGTTGCGCGCGCAATGGCAGGCGCGCCACGCCTGGCAGGATTTGCCTGTGCGCCTGCTGCGCGACGGCAGTGTGCTGAAGGAAGGCGTCTGCCTCGGCGCGGACGACGATGGCGCGCTGCTCGTACGTACCGCCGACGGTGTCGAGCGCTGCCTGTCGGGCGACTTGTCGATCCGGCCGCAATGACGACGCAGACGACGATTGCCATCGACGCCGGCAATACGCGCATCAAGTGGGGCGTGCATGAAGGCGCGCGCTGGGTCGAGCGCGGCGCGTTGCCGACCGGCGAGGCCGCGCGTTTGCGCGATTGCGCGGCGGGATGGCCGGCGGGCGCCCCGGTCGTGGCCTGCTGCGTGGCGGGAAAATTGGTCGAGGACGAGATCGCGAACGTGCTGGCCGGCCGCTTTCCGCCGGTGCGCTGGTTGCGCTCGAGCGCCGAGGCCTGCGGCGTGCGCAACCACTACGAGGCGCCTGAGCGTCTCGGCGCCGACCGCTGGGCGGCGATGCTCGGCGCGCGTGGGATCGTGCAGGGCGCGTGCCTCGTCATCTGCGCCGGTACAGCGACGACGGTCGACTGGATCGATGGCGGCGGCGAGTTCCGCGGCGGACTGATCCTGCCTGGCGTCGACCTGATGCGTTCCTCGTTGGCGCGCAACACGGCGCAGCTGCCCTTCGCCGATGGCCGCTTCCAGCTCGCGCCGCGCAATACCGCCGACGCCATTTTCAGCGGCTGCCTGTACGCGCAGATCGGCGCCATCGAGCGCATGTACGCGGCGATGCGCGACGAGTCGGAGGCGCTCTGCCTACTGACCGGCGGCGCGGCGCCGTGCCTGGCGCCTCACTTGAGTGTTCCATTCCAATTGATGGAGAATCTGATCCTCGATGGATTGGTGCGCTACGGCGCCTCAGTGTAGTTTCCTGCGGAGCGTCGGGGCCGTGGCTAGAATGACCAGCCCCTGTTCCTGTATCGAATCGCGCGGCACCGATCAATCGCGCTCAGGAGAAATGCCATGCTGCCCAAAGTGCTGGTTTCGCTTCCCGCCTTCTTTGCCTACTTTGTTGTCGCGCTCGCGCTGATCGCGGCCTTCCTGCTCGTCTATCTCAACGTCACGCCCTACGGCGAGATCGAACTGATCCGCCAGGGCAATACGGCGGCGGCGATCAGCCTGTCGGGCGCGCTGATCGGCTTCGCCCTGCCGGTCGCCAACGTTATTGCGCATAGCGACACCTTGCTCGATCTCGCGGCCTGGGGCGCGGTGGCCGGTATCGTCCAGATCCTGGCTTACCTGTCGATGCGACTTTCCCTGCCGCGCCTCGCGCAGGATATTCCCGCCGGCAAGGTGGCGTCGGCGATCTTCCTCGCCGCAGTCTCGCTGACCGTTGGCCTGATCAACGCGGCGTGCATGACTTACTGATACCTCGATCGCAGTCCTTCTGGAGAACGAAATGGCAATCATGGATTTCATCAAGAAACAGTTCATCGACGTCATTCACTGGACCGAAGAGAGCGATGGTGTGCTCGCCTATCGCTACCCGATGCAGGATTTCGAAATCCAGAACGGCGCGCAGCTCACGGTGCGCGATTCGCAGATGGCCGTCTTCGTGAATGAAGGCCGCGTTGCCGACGTCTTCGGCCCCGGGCGCTACGTGCTCAATACGCAGACGCTGCCGGTGCTGACCAACCTGATGAACTGGGACAAGCTGTTCGACTCGCCCTTCAAGTCCGACGTCTACTTCTTCTCGACCCGCCTGCAGCTCGACCGCAAGTGGGGCACGCCGAACCCGATCACGCTGCGTGACAAGGACTTCGGCATCATCCGCATGCGCGCCTTCGGTATCTACGCCTACAAGCTGGCCGATCCGACGAAGTTCTACAAGGAGATTTCCGGAACGCGCGACCGCTACGGCGTCGACGACCTCGACGGTCAGCTGCGCAATACCGTGATCGCGGCGATGACCGACCTCTTCGGCGACTCGGGCGTTTCCTTCGTGGACATGGCGTCCAACCAGGATGCCCTGGCTCAGGCGCTGACCTGGAAGATGAAGCCGGTGTTCGAGCGCTACGGACTGTCGCTCGACAGCTTTGTCGTGCAGAACATCTCTCTGCCCGAAGAACTGCAGAAGATGCTCGACAAGCGCATCAGCGTGAACATGATGGGTGGCATGCAGGCCTACACACAGCTCCAGACCGCCGATGCCATACCTCTTGCGGCACAGAACGAAGGCGGCATGGCCGGCATCGGCGCCGGTCTGGGCGCCGGCATGACCATCGGGCAGGGCATGGCGCAATCGATGGCGCAGGCCATGCAACCGGGAGCCGCGCCCGCTCCGGCACCTGCTCCAACGGCGGTGAGCGCCGACGAGGTCGTCGCCACGCTCGAAAAGCTGCACGGGCTGGTGAGCAAGGGCATCCTCTCGCAAGCGGAGTTCGACGCCAAGAAGGCCGAGTTGCTGGGCAAGCTGGTTTGACGCACCGGCTTTTGCGTCCGACCGGCCGACCGTGAAAACCGCCCACTGTCCTTCCTGCGGCGCGCCGGTCGCTTTTCGCTCGGCGTCGTCGCTGTACGCCGTCTGCGAGTTCTGTCGCAGTACGCTGCTGCGTGACGGCGAGGCGCTGAAAAACCTCGGTCGCATGGCCGAGCTGATGGACGACCCGTCGCGTATCCAGCTCGGTACGGAAGGCAGTTTCCGCGGTACGCACTTTGCCGTCATCGGCCGCATCCAGCTCAAGTACGACGCCGGGCTGTGGAATGAGTGGCATCTTCTGTTCGGCGACGGGCGCAGCGGCTGGCTATCGGAAGCCGGCGGCGAGTACGTCGTCAGTTCTCTGGTGCCGGTCGATACCGAGCTGCCGGCGTTCGAGACGCTCAAGCCCGAAATGCCGGTGACGATCGCCGGCCGCATCTTCTTCGTTGCCGACCTGCAGACAGCGCGTTGCATTGCCGGGGCGGGTGAACTGCCGTTCAAGGTCGAGTCCGGCTACGACGTGAACACGGCCGACCTGCGCGGCAACGACCGTTTCGTGACGATCGACTACAGCGAAACGCCGCCGCTCGTCTTCGTCGGTTATCCGGCGCAGTTCGACGAACTCGGTCTGGCCAACCTGAAGGTGGACGGCGACGCTTCGCCGGGTTCAGTCGTCAAGGCGACCGCCTTCAACTGCCCGCACTGCGCGGCGCCGCTCACCATCCATTCCGGCGCCATCGAGAGCATCGGCTGCGTGAGCTGCGGTTCGATCCTCGGTGTCGAGAACGACAAGGTGCGGTTGCTCGCACAGGCCGCACAGCAGATGAAGGTCGTTCCTTGGCTGCCGCTCGGCAGCAAGGGTACGCTGAATGGGGTCGCGTGGGAGGCGATCGGCTTTCTGCGCCGCAGTACCCGCTCGGAAGGCGTCGAGTACGCATGGTCGGAATACCTGTTGTTCAATGCCGAAGCGGGCTTCGCCTGGCTTACGGAGTACCAAGGCCATTGGAACTTCGCCCGTACCTTGCCCAAGCCGCCCACGGTTGCGCGCGGTCAGATGTCGTTCTCGTACCAGCGCAAACTGTTCAAGCGCTTCAGCGCCGGCATGGCGGAAGTGACCTACGTCGAAGGCGAGTTTTACTGGCGCGTGTCGATCGGCGAGTCGTGCCTTGTCGAGGATTTCATCTGCCCGCCGCGCATGCTCTCGCGTGAGCTGACGGACAAGGAGGTGACGTGGTCGGCGGGCGAGTACCTCGAACCCGAGGCCTTGTGTGCGGCGTTCGGGATTACGGCGCTACCGCCTAAGCGCATCGGCGTCTATGCCAACCAGCCGAACCCGTTACACGAGCGCCATCGCAAGGTATGGCAGCTGTTCTGGCCGCTGGCGCTGGCGGCGACCTGCGTGCAGCTCTTCTTCGTCTTCTTCGTCTCCTCGCAAGTTGTCCTCAAGCAACCCCTCGTGCTGTCGGCGGCCAATGACGAGGCGCTGACGACCAGGGAGTTCGTGCTGGATGCGCCGGTCCGCTCGCTGCGCGTGAAGCACCGCACGGACGTTGACAACAACTGGATCGGGCTCAACACGACGCTGGTCGAGAAAAACTCTGGCGAGGCGTACCAGGGTGCGCAGGAGATCAGCTATTACAGCGGCAGCGAGGGCGGTGAGCGCTGGAGCGAAGGCAGCCGCGACGACGCGATCTCCTTCCGCAACGTACCAGCCGGCACCTACTACCTGAATGTCGAGTACGAGCTGGGCGGCGATCGCAACGTCAACCCGCGCGTTGTCGATACGATCGAGGTCATCGGCAACCCGGTGCCGTGGTCGAACTACGTGCTGGTGATCCTCTTCCTGCTGGCTTTCCCGCTCTTCTCGCGCTGGCGGCGCAACGCCTTCGAGGCGGAGCGCTGGAGCGAGAGCGATCTCGGC
>NZ_JAGOIT010000174.1 GCF_017995515.1 Propionivibrio sp. | reverse complement strand
AGGAGTGCAGATTTTCTGCGCGATAACGGCTTTTCTTCGTAGAAGCACGCCTTTTCGCCCGGTAAAACCGGGCTCCTACGACCAACCGTGCCGCCGAAGGCTCCGCGACGCTACCGCGACTCCTTGATCAGACGCCCGGACCCCGGTTGCACCGGCCGGGCGTTGTTTCTATAAAGCCGCGCGAAAATCGCCTGCTGTTCGGGCGAAATCTGCTGTGGCTGTTTGAGCACCAGCCAGAGGACGTCTTCCGAACAGGGCGGTGTCGTCAGCGAGCCCATGTAGGTGTAGTAATTGCGGCTCTCGGGCAGAAGTTGCGTGGGGTCGAGCGTCAGCGCGGGTGGCGCGACCTCAGAGCTCTTCTCCAGCGGCAGGATGTTCCAGACGGTCTGGACAAACGGGTTCTCGGCGCCGTTTTCGAGCAGGACGGCGACGACCGCGAGCTTGCCGTCGTCCGCCCGATGCACCATGTGCACGACCATATCAAATGCCTTTCCTTCCACCATTTCTTCCGACGGGCGGTGGAAGTGGAACTGGATCAGCTGGTAGCTCTTGCCCAAAAGGCTGATGCTGCCGCCGGGCAGGGTGACCTGCACCGTGTGCCCGTTGTCGATCACTCTGAATCGCGCCGGCCGATAGTCGAACTGGATCGGCTCCAGATCGACCCGGATGCCGTCGCGGATGTCGATCGGCGATTGGCGCTTGCCGGCGCCGCAGAGCGCGTACTCCGGGCTGAGGCGCACCCAGTTCTCCGGCGCGCCGGCGCCTTCGTAGCCCCAGTGGATCGCGGCGTGCTGTTGTACTGCGGCGTACGCGGATGACGGACGCGAAGCGATGCGTGGCGCCGCACGATGCGTCGCCGGCGGCTTGGTCGCCGGCCTGTCTTCAACGACCGGACCCGTCGCCACCTTCTTCGTCGCACTCGCTGCCACGATCTTCTGTAGATCCTTTTCAACCGCCTTCGCTACGAGTTCGTCGTTCGCCTTGCGCACGTCGGCGGTCATTTCGTTGATCTTCTCGACCGTCCTGGTCGCCGACACCGAGGCACCGCTCTCGCCTTTCGGCCGACAGGCTTCGCGGAACAGCTTTTCATCCGGCGTTCCCGAGCGCACGGGCATGGCGAAAGGCGATTTCACCTCTTCCTGACGCAACACCTCGCCCTCTTCCTTGTAGTAGGTGCGCTTCTGCGTCGCCAGCGTGCGTCCGGCGCAGTCGAAATAGTCCTGCACTTCGATGATGCGGTAAGACGCCGAGGTCTTCGGATCGACGATCGGCCGGTCGAGCACCACACGCCCGACGGCGGTGGCCCCGCCCGCGGCGTCGACGACGATCGTCTCCCGGTCGATCTCGACCTGCCTGCCCGGCTCGCTCAACACCCCCTGCCACGCTGCCGAGACCAGCGCCGGGAAAACCGCCGCGACCCATGCCGTGGAGAACTTGAAGCGCATGATTGGTCTCCCGCCAAACATTTTCTGTCTCATCTACCGATTCACGGAAAAGACGACGAAATCTTTAGCGATGCCGGTGCGAAATTTCGCTTCGCATCGCGCTTACCAAGAACAACCGGAGACGATCTCTCGCACGAAAAATCGGGCTCCTGGAATGCGTAGCGCAACGCCGTCACAGCGCGTTCAGCATTGCTTCGAGCGCGTCCTTGAAGCGGGCGATGTGGATGCCGTCGACGAAGGCGTGATGCACCTGCACCGAGTACGGCAGGACGACGCAACCGCCTTCCTCGCGGTACTTGCCCCACGACAGGCGCGGCACCGAGTCCTCGCGGTCGTGGGTGATCGTGTGGTTGAGCTGCGTGAATGAGACCCACGGGATCGAGGTGTAGTAGATCAGGTCGTCGCGCCCTTCGAAGCCGGTGAAGTCGAAAGGATGCACCTGTTCGGATGACCGGGCTGCAGCGCGCTCGACGAACGCTTCGAGCGTCTCCGGCATCTCGACGGTAACGATGCGGAACAGGTCGCTGTCCTTGCTCATGTCGGTAAACGACGGATGCAGGCCGTCGTGCAGCACGACCTTGTCGCCGCGTGCCCGGTAGCGGAAGGCCTCGACCGCGTTGGCGGCGAGCGTCGAGCAGTAAAGCAGCGCATAGTAGAACGACAGCCCGCGCTCCCGACAGAACGGGACCAGCTTCGATACGTCAACGTCGAAGCAGAGGTTGTACTGCGGGTAGTCCATGCGCATGAAGAAGCGGTAGTGCTCGCGGCGCGGCCAGCTCTCGATGTCGATCTCACGCATCGCGCGCCCCCCCAGAGGACGACTCGCGGTGCCGCTGCGCCGTGTCCGCATCGATCATCGTGCGGATCTGCTCGAACAAGGGATGCGCGCCCATCTGCTTCTGCCCGTAGGTGAGGTTGAAGCTGTAGTCGAAGTCCGGCGGGTTCTTGCCCTGGTTGTGCTGGATGATCGTCTCGATCTTGTCCAGCCCCTTCACCAGCCGCGCCTCCGGGCTGGCGGCGTTCTCGTACTCGTCCCACAGCGCGAGGAACTGGGCGTGAATCGGCTCCGGCAGATGCGAGAGCAGCGTCACGAGGTCAGCGCGTTCGAGCGCCGACTTGTTCGGCACATTGACCTGCTCGACGGCCGGAATGTCGCCGCTGATCGCCTCGCCCAGATCGTGCACGACGCAGATCTTGAGCAGCTTGCCGAAGTCGATGCCCGAAAAATCGGACTCGAAGACCATGCCGAGCAGGCACAGGCGCCAGGTGTGTTCGGCCGTGCTTTCCTGCTTGCCGGTTGAGGTGTACGCGCTGCGATGGACGTTCTTCAGGCGCTCGGCTTCGCGGATGAAGGTGAGGCAGGCGCTGAGTTCTTCGGTGTTCATGGACTGGATTTCCTGATGCTGGCAAGACGAAGCGGAGGCCAATGATACCGCCACGCGGCGAGCGATTGCGTCTTGCCATCAGCCGCCGAATCCGCTA
The DNA here is from genome assembly GCF_017995515.1 of Propionivibrio sp. GTDB lineage: Bacteria > Pseudomonadota > Gammaproteobacteria > Burkholderiales > Rhodocyclaceae > Propionivibrio. The sequence continues at coordinate 718 of NZ_JAGOIT010000174.1, read as the reverse complement.
ACTTGGCCGCTCTCGTTAGGGGTGCCGTACCGAAACTGGTACAGCTGAGATAAACCCTTTGAACCTGTACGGGTAATGCCGTCGCAGGGAAGCGAAAGAGTCCTGCCGCAGCCACACTCGCTGCATTCCTTCGTCCCCCCCGCTGCGCCATCCCTTGCATATCAAGTTGTCCGACGTTACGAGTCCGCTCGTCGCGCCGGCTGTTTAACTTCGCAAGGAAATCAAATGAACGCTTCTGAAAAATTCCTCGCTTCCGACGCCCACGTCGACGAGGCCGCCATCCAGCCTTTGCCCAATTCGCGCAAGATCTACGTCGAGGGCAGCCGCCCGGACATCCGCGTGCCGATGCGCGAGATCACGCAGGACGACACGCCGACGGCCTTTGGTGGGGAGAAGAACCCGCCGATCTTCGTCTACGACTGTTCCGGCCCGTATTCCGATCCGAGCGCGAAGATCGACATCCGCAACGGCCTGCCGGCATTGCGCGCCGGCTGGATCGCCGAGCGTGGCGACACCGAAGAACTGAAGGATCTCTCGTCCGAATTCGGCCGCCTGCGCGCCGCCGAAAAGTCGCTCGACGAGTTGCGCTTTCCCGGCCTGCACCGCAAGCCCTTGCGCGCCAAGCCCGGCAAGAACGTCACCCAGATTCACTACGCGCGGCAGGGCATCATCACCCCGGAAATGGAGTTCATCGCCATCCGCGAGAACAACAACCGCC
>NZ_JAGOIT010000173.1 GCF_017995515.1 Propionivibrio sp. | reverse complement strand
CTGGAGCACCTGCCGGACCCCGATCGGGCGCTGCGCAGCCTCGCCCGGGTCGTCCGTCCCGGTGGCACGGTGACCGCGATCGAGGGCGATCACGGCTCCACCTTCTTTTATCCGGACGACCCCTACGCCCGGCGGGCCATCGAGGCCCTGGTCGAACTCCAGCACCGGGGTGGTGGTCACGCCCTGATCGGCCGCGAGCTGTACCCCCGCTTCGTCGCCGCGGGTCTGTCGGAGGTGGCGGTTTCCCCGCGCTTCGTGTACGCCGACGCAAGCCGTCCCGCCATGGTCGAAGGCTTCACCCGCCTCACCTTCGCCGCCATGGTCGAGGGCGTGGGGGAGGAGGCCCTGCGCGCCGGGCTGATGAGCCCGGAGGACTGGGAGCGCGGAGTCCGGGCGCTCCTGCGCTGCGCCGAGCCGGACGGGGTGTTCTGCTACACGTTCTTCAAGGCCAGCGGACGGCGGTAGCGCAAGGGGTCCCGATGCTGGCGGCGGGGACCGTGCGGGCAGCGGACTCCGCACCTGCGTCCTGCGACTCCTCCAGATCCGCCGCGCGCGACGGGCAGCGAAGCGTGCCTCGACGTCCGCGTCACTCGCGTACTGGGCGGAAACGGGGCGCCCACACTGGGAGGAACGGGCGAAAAAAAACCAACCGAGAACGGTTGGTTTTTTGAATGGTGGTGGAGCAGGCGCGACCACACCGAATTGAAGAAGGTCTCGGCCAGTTCCGGCTGCTTGTGGTTGATCAGCAGGCCGATGTAGAAGAGCTTGACCTGGAGCAGCGTCTCGTCGTCGAGCAGGTGGGCGCGCAGGTCCTGGGCCAGGGCGCAGGCCGTCTCGTTGGCGCTGTCGTTGTAGGCCGGAAGGCGCTCGCGCACGGCGTCCTGCACGCCTTTCCAGTCGCCGGCTTCGAACAGGGCCTTGGCGCGACGGCCGTAGGCACGCAGTTCGGCGTAGTGGGCGTCGAAGGCCTCGATGGTGGCTTCGGCGATGCGTCGGGCGACGGGGTGAAATTCGTTGGAAATGCTCATTTTTGAGTGATCTGGCAAAGCGCGGTGGCGGCAGTTTAGCATTCGCTAAACGGAAGCAATTGATGCGTAAAGAGAATGAGTTTGTGCTGGCGAGGAATGATCATTTCCTCCATAATCCGTAGCTGTGCATACCGAGATGGCGGTCGCAGGGCCGTCCCGGCAGGCGATTCCCGGCTCCGCCGGGCCGCGGAAGATGTCGTAAGGTTTGGGCACAGCAGGTGTTAGGCAGTCCGTACTCACAACACTAAACCAACAGGAGCAGAAATGAGCGAGAGTCTGATCAAGGTTCCGCAAGGCGGACAAAAAATCGTTCCGGGCCAGGCCATGCCGGACAATCCGATCATTCCGTTCATCGAGGGCGACGGCATCGGCGTCGATATCACCCCGGTGATGAAGAAGGTTGTCGACGCTGCGGTCACCAAGGCTTACGGCGGCAAGCGCAAGATCCACTGGATGGAAGTCTACGCCGGTGAAAAGTCGACCAAGCTCTACGGTTCCGACGTCTGGCTGCCGGCCGAGACGCTCGCCACGCTCAAGGAATACTCGGTTTCGATCAAGGGCCCGATGACCACCCCGGTCGGCGGCGGCATCCGCTCGCTCAACGTCGCCCTGCGTCAGGAACTCGACCTCTACCAGTGCGTCCGCCCGGTGCGCTACTTCCGTGGCGTGCCTTCGCCGCTCAAGCAGCCCGAGCTGACCGACATGGTCATCTTCCGCGAGAACACCGAAGACATCTACGCCGGCGTCGAATGGATGGCCGGTTCCGACGCCTGCAACAAGATCGTCAAGTTCCTGCGCGAGGAAATGGGCGTCAAGAAAATCCGCTTCCCGGAAACCTCGTCGATCGGCATCAAGCCTGTCTCCAAGGAAGGCACCGAGCGCCTGGTGCGCGCCGCGATCAAGTACGCCATCGACAACAAGCGCAAGTCGGTGACCATCGTGCACAAGGGCAACATCATGAAGTTCACCGAAGGTGGCTTCCGTGACTGGGCCTACGCGCTGGCCAAGAACGAGTTCGGCGGCGTCGAGATCGACGGCGGCCCGTGGCTCAAGCTGCCGAACGGCATCGTCATCAAGGACGCCATCGCCGACGCCTTCCTGCAGCAGATCCTGCTGCGCCCGGCCGAGTACGACGTGATCGCCACGCTCAACCTCAACGGCGACTACATCTCCGACGCGCTCGCCGCGCAAGTCGGCGGCATCGGCATCGCCCCCGGCGCCAACATCTCCGACCAGTACGCCTGCTTCGAAGCCACCCACGGCACCGCGCCCAAGTACGCCGGCAAGGACTACGTGAACCCCGGTTCGCTGATCCTCTCGGCCGAAATGATGCTGCGCCACATGGGCTGGGTCGAAGCCGCCGACCTGATCATCAAGTCGATGGAAGCCGCGATCGGCGACAAGGTCGTCACCTACGACTTCGCCCGCCTGATGGACGGCGCGACCGAAGTGTCGTGTTCCGGCTTCGGCGACGCGATGATCGAGCGCATGTAAGCACCCCGCCGCAGGCGCCTCCCGGGCGCCGTGCCGCGCCACAAAACCCTGCCGCGACGGCCGTCCGGCGGGGTTTTTCATTTCAGACGGGCTGGCGCAGGCCGCAAAAAACCGGCTTGGAAGGCGCATCCAGCGGTCGTCCCAGCCGGGCAGGCCTGAAAGCGCCTCTGGATGCGCCTTCCAGGCCTGCCTATGTTATCGGGCGGTGAAGTAAGTGATTGAATCCACGCCGGCGCCGCGCCGTAGACATCCGCCCGCGCCAAACGTAAGCTGGGCCGCGTAGAAACGAAGGGGGCTGAAGGATGAACGCGAGAACGGTTGTTGCTCTGCTGCTGGCGCTCGCCGCGCTCTTCGGCTGCGCGACTGCGACCTACACCGACGCGCCCCCGGCGCTGGGTGGGATGTACTCCAGTTACGCCTACCTCGGCTACCCCGGCGAAATGCGGCGGATCGAGGACGTGGGGATCGTCACCACCGACGGTCCGATCATGATCCTGGCCGTCGATGGGCAGTCGGTGGCCGAGTTAAAAGCCTTCAAGTCCGCCGGGCGCTCCGCCAGCGGGCGCTATCAGTTGCACCTGCTGCCCGGGATGCACGCGCTGGTACTCAGCGTGGGCGAGGCGCGCGGCGCCAGCGCGAAAGCCTGGACGACCTCGCACATCACCAAGATCATCTCGATCAGCAAAGGGCAGGTGATCCATCTGACGCTCTCGGAGAGCGGCAACACCTGGAACGCGAAAGCCACCGACGGGCGGGCGGCGCTGGATTCGATTACCAGCGACTTCCGGGAACTGACGAAGAAGAAATAGTCGGGGTTGCGAAGGGCTTTCACTGAGGCTGGATTGACCGGTGTTCGGCCAAAGCAGCCGCTCAAGCTACTGTGCTAGCATGATAGCTATCTTAGATAAGCTGTCGTTGTTAATAGACGCAGTCAGTTAAGAATCTACCAAGGCCGCATCTACACAACCAGAGTCGATTCAATTGGAAACCCATTAGCTTAGATGTCGGGTCCCGGACGAATACATTCTAAAATACCGGCGTCCGCTATTGATTGGTCGTGAGGTACTCGCGCGCGTCATGGCAGAATGGAGAGATCGGGACCAGCCATGTTGATCGCCTTGCACAAGAA
>NZ_JAGOIT010000029.1 GCF_017995515.1 Propionivibrio sp. | reverse complement strand
CAATTGACGGCGATCGGCGGCGTCTTGCGCGTACGCTACCTGCCGTCGTAAGGAACCGGACGCATGGCACGCCAACCGGCCTGCGGGCCGGTTTTTGTTTGTCAGACAGCGCCTTGTTTTTGGTGCGTCCGGCTGAAAATACCTTGAAAACACCCGGAAAACCGAAAATACAGCCAAAAAACCCGCCAAAACGACCCCGCGATTCAGTTAATCATCGTCAGGCCAACTCGAGTCCGACAGGCTGCTAGAGCTTGCCTGCCGGCTTGAATGAACATTCATGTGTAACAAGAGACGATAGTGTTGAATTTCCCGCTTCCGGGATGGTAGTTCGGCACGTCGGAGTGACGAATGCGCCCTCGGGTAAAGGGCCGTCCTGCTTGAGAACGAGAACGTAAGGAGTTGCTTGTGGGCCAATCAAGTGAGCTTGCTCAATCGAAAAAAGTATCGTCTGTACCGCAACTGACCGCAGCCCAACGACGACTGCATCGGGCCGCCTTGCAGCTGTTCGCGGAGCAAAACGTCACTCGCATCAATGCGAGCGAGTTGGCCGAGGTCGCTGGCATGGCGCGGGCTACGGTATACAACAGTCTCTCGGATCTGGACGGCCTGTTTTCCCAGGTGGCTGCGCAGCTCAGCGCAGAAATAACCGAGCGAATAGAGAATAGCGTCGGACAAATGAAGGACCCGGCCCAGAAGCTTTCTGGCGGGGTTCGCTATTGCGCGAAGCGCGCACACGAGGATCCTCTTTGGGGGCGTTTCGTCTGTCGTTTTGCACTAAGTTCGGCCGTGTTGCAGGAGATCTGGACGGGTCAGGTAGTCAGGGAGTTGCGAGAAGGACTCGAAACCGGACGATACGCTTTTCAGGAAGAGCAATTCGCCTCAGCCGTAACTCTCATAACCGGCGCTGTCTTGGGTTCAATGCTGCTGGTGCTTGAGGGGCGCAAAACATGGCGTGACGCGGGATCGGACGCTGCGCAGTTCGTTCTGACGGCATTCGGCATTCCACGCGAAGAGGCTCGAGCGATCGCATGCATGGAACTATCGGCGATTCCGGGCGACACGCTCTGACTTGCGTCCGAAAGTGGGAACGTATGACGTCTTGTCGGTCGGCCTGCTTTTCACGGGTTAGGCGCCCCCTCAACGGATCGAATAGCCGGAAAAGCTGAATCTCGCTTGTACCGTGCAACGCCGAAGCGCCGCTTGCCACGACCGGCTCGCCGACGCGGCCGCGTCGGGCAGACCCGAGGCACCAGCCCCGATCAGATCGCCGTTCGGGTGGTACGCGACCGCAGCGGTCAAACGGACGAGTTCCGCCTCGGGAAACTCGACGCACCTCATGTCATCGCCGTGCTCCGCCCGGTCAATGTGCAACGCGGCCTCCAGGTGCTTGAGGGCGTCTTCCACATCCAGAACGTCAATGCCTACGATAGCCGCTTGAAAACCCGGATGCGCCGCTTCCACGGCGTCGCCACCAAATACCTTGAACACTATCTTGGCTGGCGCCGCCTCCTCGAACGCTATCGGGGCACCATTTCTCCGTCATGCCTCAAGGAAGCTGTTGGTCGCGTGGCGACCAACAGCTAATTCAGGCAGAGCCTTAATGATTGTCAAAGATTACAAACCGGCACACGAAACTCCTGCCGTTTTTAGCAGTCTCATATCGAGAGTGCTAAAATCTGGGTGCTCAAGTTACATTGGCTGAGGAGGTTGAAATCCACATGACGCAAGCTCTGGCTTTTCCGATGATCTCTGCTGTAGGCAATATCGACGCCTACATCCAGGCAGCGAAGCAATTCCCGATCCTGACCGAGGAGGAAGAGTTCCGGCTGGCGACGCGGTTTCGCGAGGAAGAGGATGTCGAGGCGGCGCGTCAACTGGTTCTCTCGCACCTGCGCCTGGTCATCTCGATCGCCCGCGGTTACCTCGGCTACGGTTTGCCGCATGCCGACCTGATCCAGGAAGGCAACATCGGCCTGATGAAGGCGGTCAAGCGCTTCGATCCATCGCATGGTGTTCGCCTGGTATCGTTCGCGATCCACTGGATCAAGGCCGAGATTCACGAGTATGTGCTGAAGAACTGGCGCATGCTCAAGGTGGCGACGACGAAGGCGCAGCGCAAGTTGTTCTTCAACCTGCGCAGCCTGAAGCCGGGTAGCGAGGCCCTAACTTCCAGCCAGGTCGCCGACGTCGCGCATCAGTTGAGCGTCAAGCCGGAAGAAGTGATCGAGATGGAAACGCGCCTCTCGGGGCACGATCTGGCGCTCGAGGGAGGCAACGACGAAGAGGACGCTTTCGCGCCGATCGCTTACCTCGAGGACAGCCGCAGCGAGCCGACGCGCGTACTCGAATCGCGCGCACGCGACCACCTGCAAGGCGAAGGCCTGCAAACCGCGCTGGGGAACCTCGACGAACGCAGCCGCCGCATCGTCGAGGCCCGCTGGCTGAGCGAGGAACCCGCGACGCTGCACGATCTGGCCGCGGAGTTCGGCGTTTCGGCCGAGCGTATCCGCCAGATTGAAAGCAAAGCGATGCAGAAGATGCGCACGAACCTCTTGCCGCTGGTGGCCTGAGAGTCAAGTCAGCACGCGCGTCGTACAGCACCGACGAAGAAAAGCCGTTCAGTAACAAGCTGAACGGCTTTTTGTTTGCGCCAACAGGACAGATCGGTGAACTCAGGGTCTGTGAAAAAAACTCAAAATCCACCACAGAGTCGCGGAGGCACAGAGGAAACGCAGAGAGAAAATGCCGTTGCCAAAGGTCTCCTCTGCGAAAACTCTGCGTCTCTGTGACTCTGTGGTGGGTGTTTCGGCATTTATCCACAACCTCTCAATCAACCTCGAAAAGGTAGTTATCAGCCGCCAGCGCGTCGCCGATCCAGCCGCCGCCCAGCCACTCTGTGTGCCGACGCTCACCGGCGGCGCCGAGCGCAACGAACAGCGGCAAGAAGTGCTCGGGCGACGGATGCGCGGCTTTCGCGCCCGGTGCGGCGTGCTCCCAGTCGAACAGCGCGGCATCATCACCGCTCATCAAACGCGCGTGAGCCCACTCGCGAAAGTCGCGTGACGCCGCCGTCGGGCGCACGCCGCCGGGTCGCAGGTAGTCCATCAGGTTATGCGTCATGTGCCCCGAGGCGATGATGAGCACGTTCTGCTGCGCGAGCGATGCAATCGCCGCACCAAGGGCGTAGTGGTGGCGTGCGCAGCGTTCTGGCTGCACGGAAAGCTGCACCACCGGGATGTCGGCCTTGGGAAACAACGTCAAGAGCGGCACCCAGGCACCGTGATCCAGCCCGCGACCGGCATCGATACCCGTTGCAATGCCGGCCTGCGTCACCTGGTCCTTGATGCGGTGCGCCAGTTCGGGCGCGCCCGGGGCCGGGTAGCGCAGGCGATAGAGTTCCTCGGGAAAGCCGCCAAAGTCGTGAATCGTCTCCGGTTGTGCGCTGCCGCTGACGATCGGCAGGCGCGTGTTCCAGTGCGCCGAGACGGAAACGATCGCCGCCGGTGGCGCCAGGCGCGGTGCGAGCTTCGTCCAGACCAAGTTGAGTTCATCGCCGCCGAGCGCCGTCATCGGCGAGCCGTGCGAGAGGAATAGAACAGGTTGTTTTGCTTTCATGATTTTCGTTTCATCAATGCCCGATCGGGCCGCGGGCACCCGGCACAATCCTTCCAGGCATCCGTGACCAACCGCGTCAGCCCTTGCCCGCTTCCGCCGCGCGGGCGGCGCTCACGCTCGGCCGGCTGGCGACGCGTTCGACGAAATCCGCGAGCGAAGGCCATTGGCTGATGTCGACGCCGACCCACTGGCCCCAGTTGAGAACGGTGTAGAGATACCCGTCAGCCACCGTGAATTGTTTGCCCAGGAGATAGTCGTTGCGATTCAGGTGGCCGGCGAGATAGGTGAGGCGATTCGCCAGCGCCGCGCGCGCAGCGGCCTTCGTTTCCTCCGGCGTCGCCGGGTTGAACAGCGGGCTGAAGCCCTTGTGCACTTCGGAGTTGATGAACGCCAGCCACTCCTGCAGGCGATAGCGCTCGAACGATCCGGTCGCCGGCGCCAGACCGAGTTCGGGCTTGAGGTCGGCAATGTACTGGACGATTGCCGGCCCTTCGCTCAGGCGTTCGCCGTTGTCGAGTTCGAGCACCGGGACGTAACCCTTGGGATTGATCGCCAGATAGTCGCCGCCATTCGCCGCGAGTTTGCGGTTCTTCAGGTCAACCTTGACCAGCTCGAAGTCGACACCGGCCTCGCGCAAGGCGATGTGCGGAGAGAACGAACAGGCTCCAGGTGAGAAATACAGTTTCATTGCGTAACTCCTTGGGCAGAAAACCGGGGCGAACGCCCCGTGGATGGATCGACAGGATCAGGCCGAGCGGGCGCGCAGATTGTCGAAGGCAAAGGCGCCGCCACCGATCAGGCTCTGCGCGAGCGCGGCGACGACGAGATAGACTGGGTATTCCCAGCCGCCGTTCGCCGAACTGAAGAGCCAGCCGTTGCCGAGATGCACCGAGGCGGCACCGATCAGGAGCGGGATCGTCGCGGCGGCGACGAGGCGGGTGCGGAAGCCGGCGAGCAACGCGATACCGGCAAGAATCTCGGCAGGTACGACGATGTAGGCGAAGAAACCGGGGAAGCCGACCGACTCGAAGAAACCAGCCGTTCCCGGCAGCGTAAAGACGAGCGCCTTGAGCAATCCGTGCGCCAGGAACATTGAACCCAAGGCGATGCGCAGCAGGGCAATGCCGAGTTGGCTGGCCGAGGTTTGCGCACCTGCCGAGGTGCCGGCGGCGAAGTTGATCGAAGTACGGGTAGCGGTTGCGGTGTTCATGAAAGTCTCCTTTGATTTCCGGTTGGATGTCGGAGTCGTTCCGACGACAGGCGAACTATAAATATCCCTTACAAAGGAATAAACACGCTTACAATTGAATATCTGTTGCGTTTTTCGGGATAATTTAATGGACAAGTTTGAAGCGATGCGCGTTTTCTGTTCGGTGATCGAAGCTGGCGGTTTCGCACCCGCGGCGGAGCGAATGGGACTGTCGACCTCCGCCGTTTCGCGCCACGTCGCGCAACTCGAAGCGCATCTCAACGTCCGTCTGCTCAACCGCACGACGCGGCGCATGAGTCCGACCGATGAGGGGTTCGCCTACTTCGAGCGCTGCACGCAATTGCTCGCCGATCTCGAGGAAACCGAGGCCAGCGTCGCCGGCGAGGCGCTTCACCCGCGCGGCCGCTTGCGCCTGACCGCGCCGATCGCGCTCGCCACCTTGCGTCTCCCGCCGGCGTTTGCCGCGTTCTCCCGCCAGTACCCGGAAATCACGCTCGACATCCAGCTTTCGGACAACGTCGCCGACTTCGCCGAGGAAGGGCTCGACCTGGCCATCCGGGTCGGCCGCGTGGGGAGTGAGAACCTGGTGGCGCGGCACATCGGCGAAACCCGGCTGCTCGTTGCCGCCGCGCCGGACTACCTGGCGCGCGCCGGGACGCCGACCCACCCCGACAATCTGGCGCGGCATGACTGCCTGACCTACACGTATTCGGCGCTCGGCAATCAGTGGCAGTTCGAGGACAACGCAGGGCAAATGGTGAACGCGCGCATCGGCGGACCGATCAACGCCAACAACGGCATGCTGCTCGCCGAAATCGCCGCGGCCGGCGGCGGCATCGCGCTGGCCCCGTGCTTCATCCTGCAGCCTTTGATTGACGCCGGCCGCCTGCAACGCGTCCTACCGGACTGGAACACACCGCGCCTGCCGATCCACGCGGTTTATCCGACGCGCCGCCACCTCTCGGTCAAGGTGCAGGCGATGGCCAACTTCCTCAAGGACTGGTTTGGGGCGCAGTGATGCGCCGGGGCCTTACTCGACGACGGTCAGCGCGTCGAGCAACTTGCCGTGGATACCGCCGAAGCTCCCGTTGCTCATCACCAGAATGTGATCGCCCGGGCGCGCCTCGGCGACGATCGCCTTGACCAGCGCACCAAGGTCATCGGCAACCAGCGCCCGTTCGCCCATCGGCGCCAGCGCTTCCGCCGCGTCCCAGCCGAGATTGGCGGCATGGCAGAAGGCGAGGTCCGCCTCGGCCAGACTCGCCGGCAACTGCGCCTTCATCACCCCGAGCTTCATGGTGTTGGAGCGCGGTTCGAGCACGGCGAGAATCCGTGCAGACTCGCGCGAACCGATCTTGCGCCGCAGCCCGGCGACCGTCGTCGCAATCGCCGTCGGGTGATGCGCAAAATCGTCGTAAACCGAGACTTCGTTGACGACGCCGCGCAGCTCGAGCCGCCGCTTGACGTTCCCGAAGCGCGAAAGTGCGTCGAGACCCTTGTCGAACGGCACGCCGACGTGCCGTGCAGCGAGCAACGCGGCCGCGGCGTTGGCGCGGTTGTGCTCGCCGCTCAGCGACCAGACCGTCTCACCAATGACTTCGTCGCCGCGCAGCAGGCGCAGCGAACCGTCCGCATCGTCGCCTTCGACGCGCCAGCCATCGGCTCCGTTGAAGCGCTCGACCGGCGTCCAGCAGCCGCGCGCCAGCACGTGCTCCAGGCTCGCCTCGCGCGCGTTGCTGACGATCAGTCCGTTGCGCGGCAAAGTACGCACGAGATGATGGAATTGCGTCTCGATAGCCGCCAGATCAGCGAAGATATCCGCATGATCGAACTCAAGATTGTTCAGCACGGCGGTTCGCGGCCGGTAGTGGACGAACTTCGAACGCTTGTCGCAAAAAGCCGTGTCGTACTCGTCGGCTTCGATCACGAAAAAAGGAGAATCGCTGATTTTCCCCGCCAGACGCGCCGAAACACCGAAGTTCATCGGCACACCGCCGATCAGGAAGCCCGGGCTCAAACCGGCATCTTCCAGAATCCACGCCAGCATCGACGACGTCGTCGTCTTCCCGTGCGTACCGGCGACGGCCAGCACCCAGCGTCCGCTCAGTACATTGTCGGCGAGCCATTGCGGGCCCGAGACGTAGGGCAGCCCGCGATCGAGGATTTCTTCAAGCAGCGGATTGCCGCGCGAGATGGCGTTGCCGATCACGTAGCAGTCGGGGTTGAGCCCGACCTGCTCGGCACCGTAGCCCTCGACGAGCTCGATCCCGGCGGCTTCGAGCTGCGTGCTCATCGGCGGATAGACGCCGGCGTCGCAGCCGGTGACACGGTGCCCGGTGGCCCGTGCGAGCTGGGCGACCCCGCCCATGAAGGTGCCGCAGATGCCGAGAATGTGAATATGCATGTAATTGTTCCACGTTAGAATCGACCGGCCGGCGAGCACGCGCCGGCGCACCCGGCGCATTGTACCCTTGCCCCGATTACCAGATACTTCGTCAAACACGCCGCCTCGACCGGCAAACCCGACCGACACGGAACCATGCCCCACCGCCACGACACCTCGAACACGACCCAGCAGAAGACGCTCATCGCCAATACCGCAGCGCGACTGATCGCCGAGAGCGGCATCAGCGACTACTCGCTCGCCAAACGCAAGGCACTGCACGCCCTCGGACTGCCGGAAGGCACACACCTTCCGGAAAACGCCGAAGTCGAAGCCGAGCTGCGCACCTACCAGCGCCTGTTCCAGGGCGACGAACACGCCGAACGGATCAACCAGCTCCGGCGCAAAGCCTGCGAGATCATGGAAGTTATGCAGAAATTCAACCCGTACCTGACGGGATCGGTGCTCGATGGAACGGCTGGCCGCTACGCCGAGATCGATATCCAGCTATTCACCGACAGCGCCAAGGACGTCGAGATCTTCCTCCTGAACCGGCGCGTCGACTTCGCACACAGCACACCACGCAGCGACCGTGCCGAAGCGGTGCTCACGCTCAACGACGAAGTGGCGGCGATCAACCTCATCGTCTACCCGCGCTTCGAGGAGCGCATCGTCTTCAAGACGCGCGACGGACGGGTGCGCCAGCGCGTTCGCCTTGATGCGCTGCGCAATCTGCTCGACGAAACCACGAACGATAGCGCCCCAGGCATTGATCCGGACACCGCCCTGTCGCCATGAGCCGACGCCTGAGCTGGGTGATCGTCGTCGCCACCATCGCCCTGGCCATGGGCGCCAGTGTCTATGTTGCCGAACGCCCGCTCAACACCGGGCCGGGACCCGCAATCAGCGCCTTCGACCGCCTGCTTGCCGCGAAGCTTCCCGACGCAGCGGGAAAACTGCAGCCGATCGAACAATGGCGCGGCAAGGTTCTCGTCGTCAATTTCTGGGCGACCTGGTGCCCGCCCTGCCGCGAAGAGACGCCCATCCTGTCGCGCCTGCAAACAAAACACGCGAGCAACGGCGTACAAATTGTCGGCATTGCGCTTGATACCGCCGATAACGTCGCGCAATACGCTGCGATACACCCCACCAGCTATCCGCTTTTTACGGGCGACGCCAACGCCACCAACTTGAGCCGCTTGCTCGGCAACACACAATTGGCGCTTCCCTACACCGTCGTATTCAACCGCGACGGCGTTACCGAGATGAACCGCCTGGGCCGCTTTTCCGAAGCGGAACTCGATTCCCTTCTCGAAAAGATCGTGCGCCGGTAGCGCTGGCGCCAGCCTGCAGCCAGTCCGACAAGGGTACTCGAACCGCCCATTCTGGACAAAATGCTTCGATTTGCGGCAAACTCCCCGCATGAAGAGGCAAAATTCAAGATCGTCACGCAACTTGTTCCTCACTCCACCGGTCTAAGCAACCGCTCTGACATCGGCGTCGCTGCCATTCCCCCGTTGGGCGACGACCGCAACCCTCCGAACAACCTGTCGAAACCGCTCGGCACGACATCCCACAGCCAGCGGGTTTCGTTGCCACTGAACCCAGACGCACTATAAGGAGAACATCCGTGGATCTGCGCAAACTCAAGAAATTGATCGATCTGGTCGAAGAATCGGGCATCACCGAACTCGAAGTGACCGAAGGCGAGGAAAAAGTCCGTATCGCCAAGAATCCGAACGTCGCCGCACAGCCGACGTACATGATGCCGCAGGCTGCGCCGATTGCCGGCGCGGCCCCGGTCGCGCCGCGCAAGAAGTCGGTCGATCTCGACGACCTCGACGACGAGGAAGAAGACGATGACGAGAAGGGTCACTTCGTCAAATCGCCGATGGTCGGCACCTTCTACCGCTCGGCGAGCCCCGGCTCGGACGCCTTCGTCGAAGTCGGCAGCACGGTCAAGGTTGGCGACACGCTGTGCATCGTCGAGGCCATGAAGCTGCTCAACGAGATCGAATCCGATTGCGCCGGCACGATCAAGAAGATCCTGGTCGACAACGGTCAGCCGGTCGAATACGGCGAACCGTTGTTCATCATCGGCTAAGGAGCCGCGAACATGTTCGGAAAAGTCCTCATCGCCAATCGCGGCGAGATCGCGTTGCGCATCCAGCGCGCCTGCCGCGAACTCGGCATCCGCACCGTCGTCGTTCATTCCGAGGCCGACCGCGACGCCAAGTACGTGAAGCTCGCCGACGAATCGGTGTGCATCGGCCCGGCGCCCTCCAACCAGAGCTACTTGAACATCCCGGCGATCATCTCGGCCGCCGAGGTGACCGACGCACAGGCGATCCACCCCGGCTACGGCTTCCTCTCGGAGAACGCCGACTTCGCCGAGCGCATCGAGTCGTCGGGCTTCGTCTTCATCGGCCCGCGCCCGGAAACGATCCGCCTGATGGGCGACAAGGTCTCCGCCAAGGACGCCATGAAGGCCGCTGGCGTGCCCTGCGTTCCCGGCTCGGAAGGCGCGCTGCCGGACAACCCGAAGCTGATTTTGCAGATCGCCAAGGCCATCGGCTACCCGGTGATCATCAAGGCGGCCGGTGGCGGCGGCGGGCGCGGCATGCGCGTCGTCCATACCGAGGCGGCGCTGCTCAACGCGGTGACGCTGACCAAGTCCGAGGCGCAGAGCTTCTTCGGCAACCCCGAGGTCTATATGGAGAAGTACCTCGAGAACCCGCGCCACGTCGAAATCCAGGTACTCGCCGACAGCTACCGCAACGCCATCCACCTCGGCGCGCGCGACTGCTCGATGCAGCGCCGGCACCAGAAGGTCATCGAGGAGGCGCCGCCGCCCGGCATCCCGACGCGGCACATCGTGCGCATCGGCGAACGCTGTGCCGAGGCCTGCCGGCGCATCAACTACCGCGGCGCCGGCACCTTCGAATTCCTCTACGAGAACGGCGAGTTCTACTTCATCGAGATGAACACGCGCATCCAGGTCGAACACCCGGTCACCGAGATGATCAGCGGCGTCGATATCGTTCAGGAACAGATCCGCGTCGCCACTGGCGAGAAACTGCGCTTCCGCCAGCGCGACATCGAGCTGCGCGGCCACGCCATCGAATGCCGCATCAACGCCGAAGATCCCTTCACGTTCGTGCCATTTCCCGGCAAGATCAGCTTCTACCACCCGCCCGGCGGCCCCGGCATCCGCGTCGATTCGCACGTCTATCAGGGCTATACGGTGCCGCAGCATTACGACTCGATGGTGGCCAAGGTGATCGCCTACGGCGACTCGCGCGACCAGGCGATCCGGCGCATGCGCATCGCGCTCTCGGAGATGAGCATCGAAGGCATCAAGACGAACATCGCCCTGCATCAGGAGCTGATGTACGATGCGGGCTTCATCAAGGGCGGTACGAATATCCATTATCTGGAGAAGCGCCTGGCCGCGAAGAGCGAAGTCAAATCCAACCTCTAAGACGTAAAAATGTCCTGGCTCTCCATCTGCATCGAAACCGACTGCCACCACGCCGACGCGCTCGCCGACGCACTGCTCGAAGCGGGCGCGCTCTCGGCGAGCATTGAGGACGCCGATGCGGGGACAGAACGCGAAACGCCGCAGTTCGGCGAGCCGGGCTCGGTCACCACGCCGGGTTGGGAGCGTTCGCGCGTCGTCGCCCTGCTCGCCGAGGGGACCGATCCGGACGAACTGCTCGCCGCCTGCGCCGAGACGATCGGGCTCGAGGACATTCCGCCGTTTACGCAGGAGGAAGTCGTCGAGCAGAACTGGGTGCAGCTCACTCAAGCGCAATTCGATCCGATTCGCGTTTCCGAGCGCCTGTGGATCGTCCCTTCATGGCATGAAGCGCCCGACCCGGACGCCATCGTGCTCGTGCTCGATCCGGGCATGGCCTTCGGCACCGGCTCGCACCCGACCACCCGGCTGTGTCTCGAATGGCTCGAACGCACGGTCAAGGGCGGCGAGTCGATGCTCGACTACGGCTGCGGTTCAGGCATTCTCGCGATCGCCGCGGCCAAGCTCGGCGCCGGCGACGTGCATGGTGTCGATATCGACCTGCAGGCGGTCAGCGCCGCCAGAGGCAACGCCGAACGCAACGAGGTCGCCGCACACTTCGACGATTCGGCGAAGGAACTCAGGGGGCAGTTCGACATCGTCGTCGCCAACATCCTCTCCAACCCATTGAAGGCGCTTGCGCCGGCCATCTGTTCGCACGTGCGGCCCGGCGGCCGGCTCGCCCTTTCCGGCATCCTCGCCGAGCAGGCGGACGACCTGATCGCCTGCTACGCGCCATACATCCCGCTCGCCGTCGCCGATACCCGCGACGGCTGGGTCTGCCTGGCCGGCTCGAAGGCTGCCTGACCGAGCGCCAACGCCATGATGTCGCGCTGCCCGAACTGCCAGACCGTCTTCCGCATCACGCCGGAACAGATGAAAGCGCGCGCCGGCAAGGTGCGCTGCGGCCAGTGCCAGGCGGTGTTCAACGCGCTCGACAGCCTGCTGGAAGAGGAAAAGCCCGTTACGCCGGTACCCACGCCGGTCATCGCGCTCGCGCCGACGCCTTCGTTCGCCAGC
This sequence comes from Propionivibrio sp., assembly GCF_017995515.1. Lineage (GTDB taxonomy): Bacteria > Pseudomonadota > Gammaproteobacteria > Burkholderiales > Rhodocyclaceae > Propionivibrio. The sequence goes on along the minus strand of NZ_JAGOIT010000029.1, from coordinate 25,081 downwards.
ACAGACACCGTCCCTGCTCCGGCGGCGACGACCGACGCCCACGAACCGACCATTGTCGCCACGGCGCCCTTCTTTGCCGAGGTCGCCGGCAACGCCCCGCAGGAGCCGTCGCTCGACTTCGAAGCACCGGAAGCCCGCGAGGATGAGCCGGACGACGCTTTCTACATTTCGTCAGCCGACGAAGACGCAACGGCGGGGCCAAAGATCGAATCGATCCTCACCGAGGAAGCACACGAACCGACTGTCGAAGCTCCCGCAGTAGCCGCCGAAGCGAAGGAGTTGGTCGTCCCTTTGAGCGAATCCGCCGCGCAAGAACTCGGCAAGGCCACCGGCCTCATCATGCCGCGCGAGACGACCGAAATCCCCGGCTACAGCAAGTGGTCGGAAGGCGTGATGGCAGCGCCAGTCTCCCTTCCATCGGACAAACCGGCGCGCTGGCCCTTCGTGCTCGTCGCGCTGCTGCTCGTATTGGCGTTGCTCGGGCAAGTCATTTTCCATTTCCGCAGCGAACTCGCCACGGCGCTGCCGAGCCTGCGTCCGCTGCTCACTTCGGCGAGCCAGGCGCTGGGCCGTGATCTGCCGCTGCCGCGCCACGTCGAACTGATCAGCATCGAAGTGTCGGGTCTGCAGAACGACCCCGCGCACGGCAATCTTCTGGTGCTCAATGCGACCCTGCGCAATCGCGCGGCTTACGGCCAGGCCTATCCTTCGCTGGAACTCTCGCTGACCGATACGCAGGACGCCGCCGTTGCCCGCCGCGTTTTTTCGCCGGCCGACTATCTCTCGCCCAAAACGCCGGCCAATCAGCCGTTTGCCGCCAACTCCGACCTCACCGTCCGGCTCTGGATCGAAGCCAGGGAGATCGCGGCCGCTGGCTACCGTCTCTACGTTTTCTACCCCTGATCGCCGGCAGCATGCGCGCGGCGCCGCACGGCGAATGTAAAACCCGTTTCACATTTCTTTCGCATGGATCGGGTCGCCGATAAGCTCTTGATCGCCCCCCTGATTCCGGCCGTTCGGATGACGGGCGCATTCTCCGGGGTAAGGCAGTGGTTTGCGCGTACATGTCAGCGGATAAGGCGATTTGAATGAGCGAGGGAAAACGCGGCTACGTTCTCTGGGCATGGTTGCAGCGTGCCGAAACTCAAGCGCCCGACGTTGACGAAGCCATGGCAGGGCAACCCGCGGCTCGACGCTTGAACCGGATGGAACGGGTTGCCCTCGCTTACGACGGACAGCTCGCGCGGCGGAGCAACGACTTGTTGCTGATGTCCTTCAACACGGCCAAGGCCGCCGTGCTCGGCGCCTGTGAAATGCAGCGCCGCTGTGCCGGCCTGCCGCAGGTCGCCGGCGGCAATCTCGCACTCCGGATCGGAATTCATCGGGCGGCGCTGCACCAGTCCCCACGTGTTTCGTTGTCGCTGCTCAAACCGGCGGAGCGCCGCGACCTCAAACGGCGTTTTGGCTTCGACGTGGCAAGGCAGCTTTCCGAACACGCCCCGGACAACGGCATCGTGATTTCGAGCCTGGTCGCCGGGACACTCGAGGCTTCGCTGCTCGAATCGAGCCTCGCCAAGCGCGACGAAGGCACCGATCTGCCGATGCACATACTCAACTGGCACCACGTACTCATGCGCTCGCTCCTGTCGCCCGCGCCCGTAACTCCCGCATCTCTCGCGACGACCTGCGCGCTCGTTTTTTCTCGCGGCCGCCAGCGTTTCGAGTTCGGCCGAATGAATCCGTGTGCCAGCTTTGGCCGCGACCCGGGTTGCGACATCGTGCTGAGCAACCCGTTTGCATCGCGCCTGCACGCACTCGTCGAAATTGGCTCCGAGGGCTGCTTCCTGACCGACCAGAGCGCCAACGGCACGTGTATCCAGATGCCCGACGGCGCCGAGGTGCTGATCCGCGACAAGCCGTTCCGGCTGCCGAACCACGGCCGACTCGCCTTCGGCCATTCGATCAAGAGCTTGCCCGACGCCGTATTCGAGTTCGAAATCGACGCCTGCTGACGCGCTTCAGGCATCGACGACGGGCGCGCACTTCATTGCGGGCAGGCTGACCCGGAAGCACACAAGCCCGTCCCGGCATTCGACGTCGGCGTGACCGCCGTGCTTTTCGGCGACCGTACGCACGAAGTAGAGGCCGAGGCCCGCGCCTTGCGGCTGGCCAGCGCTTCCGTCGCCACGCTGGTAGCGCTGAAAGAGAAGCCGCCGCTCTTGCACCGAAAACTCCCGACCGCTATTTACGACACAGAAGCGAACTTCGCCCGTGTCGCCACCGCTGCTATTGACTTCAAGCCGGATCGCCTCGCCGTCCGGCGCATAGTTCAGGGCGTTCTGCAGCAGATTGATCGCGCACCGTTCGAGTGCGGCAAAGTCACCCTTGATCCAGACCGGGTCTTCCGGCAAGGATCGCAGGATCTTGCGGCCCTGCGCCGCCGCGACGGGATAGAGCTCGTCGGCTGCCTGTTCGAGCAGCGAGACCAGATCGAGCACGGCCATCCGCTCCGGTTCCAGCGCCTCGGCTCGCGCCGTGTGCAGGAAGTCCTGCGCCATCGCCTGCGTCCGGCGCAGCGACGGCAGCAGTTTGGTCGAAGCAACCAGCGGCTCGCTCTCCAGCCTCTGGACGACGCTCGCCAGCGGAGTGCGCAGATCGTGCGATATGAACGCCAACGCCTCGTTACGCTGCATCTCGAGCGTCTGCAGGCGATGCTGCGCCGCCTGCACCGACGCGATCCGCTCTTCAAATCCCATGCGCTGCACGGCGTCGGCCGACACGGCTCGATCCGCGCCGAGACGCTCTGCGAGCCGCCGCAACTCCTGATCGAGGTGACGACGCGCCGCCTCCAGCCGATGCCAGCTCCATAGCGGAAAGGCAAGCAAGCCGGCGGCAAAGGCGCCGCTCGGCGCGATGAAGACGGGAAGCCACGCCGCCTGCCAAGCGCTGCCGCCGACGAGCAGCAGCATCCAGCACAGGCTCGCACCGAGTCCAGCGAGCGGCATCAGGCGCGGTAACCAGAGAAGCGGCAAGAGGGCAAGCACGGCGCAGCAGAGCGCTGAGGCCCAGAGCGGCAATGGACGACTCAGGCGCCCATCGCGCAAACTCAGAAAGACGTTGCCCTGCACCTCGACGCCGGGCATTGGCTGGGCGCGCGCCGAGACGGGCGTCGGCAGGAAGTCGCCGAGACCGACCGCCGTCGCACCGATCAGCACTGTTTTCCCGGCGAACGTCGCACGCGGCACATTTCCGTCGAGCACCTGAGCGAACGAGATGCGCGGGATGCTTCCCGGCGGCCCGGCGTAGGCGATGCGCCGTTCATCCTGACGGACAAGTTCATGCACCTCGCCGACTGAAGGCACGGCGAGCACGGGAGGCACCGATTGGCGACCGGAGACGCGCAAAAGCTCGGCGGCAAACAGCGGCCAGCTCGCCACGCCGACGCCTTCGCGCAGATCGACGCTGCGCGCGATGCCTTCTTCTCCCAGACGCACCCCCACCCGCCCGATGCCGGCCGCGGCAGCGGCGAGTCCGGGAATCGGCGGCGACTCGAGCAGCTGGCCGCCCACGTGCGCCGTTTCGATGACGAGCGGCAGGACTACCCGCCGGCAGTCGGCAACCGCGTTGGCCAGGTCGGCGTCGGCCGCGCGCTCGGGTCCGGGCTCTGAAAAGGCGACGTCAAACCCGACCACCGCCGGGTCGGATCGACAGATGGCCTGCAGCGCTCGCGCGTGGACGCTGCGCGACCAGGGCCAGCGACCGATCCGGGCAAGGCTCTCTTCATCGACGGCGACGATGACGACGTCGTCCGTCGCCAGGCGTTGCCCAAGCCGCTGGCCGAAATCGAAGACCAGGTGATCGATGCGCGCGAACACATCGGAGAAGGTAACGGCCAGTGCGACAACGAAAAGCACGAGGGCGACGACGCCGCGTTCGCGCAACTCGCCGTGCGATGCACGCCGCCGTGGCTGCGCCGTCATCGTGCCCGACGCCGAGCCTCAGGCCGGGGCACAAGCATCACAGACCGAACGGCACCAGCAGAAGCATCAACCACAGCTTGCTCGGCGGGATCTCGATCTTCTGCACGGCGAACGGCCCCGGCGTGTTGTCGGCACGATCAACGAGACGAACGCCGAGATAGTAAGTGCCGACCCCTGGCCGCGGCAGCTCGAGCTGCCCGTCGTCCGCGCTCGCTTGACCCAAAGGCGATTCCAGCTGCTTGTCGGAAGAAACGACGGCCTCGTAGCCCAGCCCATCCGGCGGTGGCGGCAGCTTGAGATTGAGCGTTTCCGACTCGATCTGCAGCGCCGAGCGGCCGACATCGACGGCGCCGGGACCGGGTTTGTAGATGAAGGTGGCGGGTACGCTCCACGGCCCCTGCTTCCCGTCGGCCGCGATGCTCGCCGCGCGCCAGTGGAGCTGACCCGGAGGGAGTTCTTCCGGCGTCTGCCAGGCCTCGCCGCTCAACGTCTCGTCGTAAAGAAGCTCGGCGAAATCGGACGTGCGCGCAACTTGTACGCGGTAACGCTCGATGTCGAGCACGTTGGTCCAGGCGAATTTCGCCCGCGCATCGCGCACCGTCGCCGCGTCGCCCGGCGTGTTGATTCCGGGCGGGAATGGGCGCGCGAACACCGTGAAACGATGCGCGGCATCGAAGCCCTGCAAACCGTTGCCGTCAACGGCACGCAAACGCAGGACGTAGTCGCCGTTGGGCAGGTCGGCGAGCGTGAGCATTTCGCCTCGCGCCGACTTGGCGAGCAGGATACGGTCGAACGACTCATCCTGCGCGACCTCGCCCTGCCACGACGTCGCACCCGACAACGCGGGCAGCGGGAAGCGCATCGGCAGATGCTCGAAGCGCTTCGGCAAGCCCGAAACATCGGCCGCGGTAAGCAGCGGCACCGGCTCGATCGGCGCTTCGCCGGCGCGCGCAATCGTCCCCGATCCGGCCGGCACACGCACGGCCTTGCCCGCACCGCTCACGCCGACCAGACCGCCGAGCGTTTCTTCGCGGGTCACTTCGTCATCGGCACCAAGGCGGAAGTGCGTGCCGCGGACGACGGCCTGCGCCGACGGCGTCTCGATACGGAGATGCTGGTTCTCGCGCTGCTCGGGATTGGCCCCCACCGTCGTTTGTCCGCGCTGCAGGCGCATGCGCGTATCGGCCATGAGCCCGCCCGCGTAGAGCGTCAAGGCGTCGAGCGAGAGCTGCGTATTCGGCGCCAGCACGATCTTGCTGCCGTCGGCGAGTCTCAGCAGCGCGCTCGCGTCGTCGAGCGTCTCGAGTGCGCTGCCGGCAACGAGCTGCTGGCCGTTCTCCGCCGTTTGCCAGTCGCCGTCGACCATGCGCCAGCGCACGCTGCCGCTCACGCTTTCCAGCAGCGCCTCTCCCGGCGTCTTGTGCAAGAGTTCGGGCGAAATCCGCAGGACGGTACCCGGCAGAATCCGGTTCGGATCGGCGATGTTATTGGCCTTCTGCACCTTCGGCCACTGATCGGCGCGGGCGAAATAGCGCGCGGCGATGTTGATCAGGTTATCGCCCGACTTGACCGTGTAGCGCCACGCCGGCGCCTCGTCGGCCCGGAGCGCCGCACTGCCGAGCGCGGTCGCAAGCACGGCGATGCGCAGCCAGCGGCGGAATGACGGGGCTTTCATAGCGATTCCTTTTGACGTTCGAGACGGTAACCCAGGCCGTAGATCGACACCAATCGCCAGCCGAATTCCGGGGTCAGGCCGAGCTTGCGGCGCAGGGTGCTGACATGGACGTCGACCGTCCGCGTATCGATCAGCGGCGTCGTCGACCAGACGACCTGGATGAGATGGTCGCGCGTCAGCAGACGACCGGGCGAGCGGAAGAAGTGCAGCGCCAGATCCGTTTCACGCTCGGTCAGCGTGATGCTCTTGCCTTCGATGCGAAACTGGCGGCGTTCAAAATCGACCGTCAGCCGTCCGAATTCCTGCACCGAAGAAGACTCCGGGGCTCCGCCCGTCCGGCGCAGCACGGCTTGCAGACGGGCCAGCAGCACGCGCTGCGAAAGCGGTTTGATCACATAGTCGTCGGCACCCGCCGCCAGCACGGCGACGACGTCGTCCTCGCTGTCACGTCCGGTCGCGAAGACGACCGGCGGCATCGCCTGCCGCAGCTTGATCTGAAGCCGCGCCAAGACCTCGGTACCGGGCAGATCGGGCACCATCCAGTCGAGCAGCACGGCGTCGAAACGGTCGCCGATCACCGCGCGCGCGCATGCTTCGCCGCTATGGAAGATCTCGACCTGGTAGCCGGCATCACGCAGCCAGCTGGCAACGCAGGCCGCCGTCTCGACCTCGTCCTCGAGGTAGGCAATTCTCATGGTGTGTATGGCAGGAGGAGTCGCCCCGGATGGATCGACGGGAATAGGCCGCGATCATAGCACGCCGGGGGCATGAAGTCTGCATGCACATGGCGGGTGACAGCCACGCCGACCATGGCGAACCGTCAATAAAACGGGGGAGCCGCCCGCGACTCCCCCGTGTTATTGGATCAGTTCTAACGTCGCATCGGACGTCGCACCTTACTTGATCAGGTTGCCCTTTTCTGCGGCAACGGTGATCTTGCCGGCCTTGAGGTCAGCCAGCACATCGGCGACCTTCTTCGACACGTCGGCGGAGAGGTTCGGGTTGGTCGCCGGGATGCCGACGCCGTCCTTCTTCGCGTCGAAAATCAGCGTCTGTCCGCCCGGAAGCTTGCCTTCCTTTTCCGCCTTGATCATGTCGTAGGCGGCGGTGTCGATGCGCTTCATTGCCGAGGTCAGGATGATCGACTTGTCGCCCTTGTAGATGCCCTGCGAGTACTGGTCGACGTCGACGCCGACGATCCAGGCCCCCTTGGCGGCGCGCGCCTTGGCCTCGTTGATCGCGCCGACGCCGACGCCGCCGGCGGCGGCGAAGATCACCTTGACGCCGCGGTCGTACATCTGCGCGGCGAGTTGCTGGCCGGCGGCGACGTCGTTGAAAGTGCCCTGGTAGATGACGTTCTCGGCCTTCATGCTGACCTTGGTGCCGAGGCTCTGGTTGGCGTAAGCGACGCCTTGCTGGAAGCCCCAGTTGAACTTCTGCACCGGCGGAATTTCCATGCCGCCGATGAAGCCGAAGTCGCCTTCCTTGATCTGCAGCGCGGAAGCCACACCCGCCAGGAAGCCCGACTCATGCTCGGCGAAGAAGATCGAGACGGTGTTCGAGCCGACCTTTTCCTTGCGCGTCGCGTCGAACACGCCGTTGTTCGGGCTGCCGTCGATCAGGACGAACTTGGTCTTCGGGTACTTGTCCTGCGCGACGAAGATCGCCGATTCGAACTTGAAGCCCGGCGTCACGATCAGGCTGAAACCGGCGTCGTTCAGGTTGCTGATTTCCTTGACGTAATCGGCTTCGGTCGTGCCGCCCGGCTTGAGATACTTCGATTTGACGCCGAGATCCTTGACCGCTTTCTTGATGCCTTCCCAGGTGCCCTGGTTGAACGACTTGTCGTCGATCGAACCCGAGTCGGTCACCATGCCGACCTTGAGATCGGCGGCAGTCGCCATCATCGGCGCCGCGGAAAGCAGGCCGAAGGCCATGAGTGCAGAAGCCAGTATTTTCTTGCTCATTCACATCTCCTCGTTATCAGCGAAACACTACAAAGAACCACACAGAAATCATTGATCGGTTTGTCGATACAAAAACCAACACGCATCACCGGCCACCTGCAGGAGCCCGATTCATCGGCGATCGACGGCTCCCGCGCGGAAATCCGCCGTTATCGCGCAGCGAGCTGCGCTCCTACATTTGCACCTCTCAGGCGACGGGCAAATCGGCTGCGTCGAACGCCCCCGGCAGTAACGCCGAGGCAGTATGCACGGCGACGTTCCCCTTCAAATTGGCCAACACCACCTGCAAATCCTTGCCGCCCAGTTCCAGAATCACCTGCCGGCACGCGCCACAGGGCGCAATCGGGCCATCCGTATCGGCGACCACGGCGAGCATTACAAAATCGCCGGGCTTGCAGCCGTCGGCGATCGCCCGAAACAGCGCGGTACGCTCGGCGCAGTTGGTCAGCCCGTATGACGCGTTCTCGATGTTGCAGCCGTGATAGACGACGCCGTCGCGCGTCAGCAACGCCGCGCCGACGCCAAAATGCGAGTACGGCGTATGCGCCTTCTGTCGAGCAACGCACGCCTCCTGAATCAGTTGATCGGGCGTCATCATTTTGCATCCCCGGCGCCGATGCGCTGCCAGACGAGCGGCGGAAGCGGCTGCGTCATTTCGTTCTCGATCCTGACGGCTTCGCGCAGGCGCTGCATCGCCGTCGCCGCATCCGCCTCGGTCCGGGCATGGATGCGCATCAACGGCTGACCGGCCTGAACCGTCGCACCGAGTTCGACGATGTCGCTCAGTCCCACAGCCGGGTCGATCTCCTGGTCGCTGCGCAGGCGCCCGCCGCCGAGCGCGACGACGGCCATACCGAGCGCGCGGGTGTCGAAGGCTGTGATCACGCCACTCACCGGCGCGACGAAATCGACGACCACCGGCGCCGTCGCGAGGTAGGCCTCCGGACGCTCGATCAGATCGGCCGGCCCGCCCAGCAGGCGGACCATGCGCGCAAAACGCTCGGCGGCAGCGCCGGAGTCGAGACAGGCTTGCAGCTTGACGCGGGCGTCGTCGGCGTTCGCCGCCAAGCCGGCCGAGACGAGCCCTTCGGCACACAGCGCCAGCGTCACTTCGTGCAGGCGCGCCGGACGGTGCTTGCCGGTCAGGTAATCGAGTGCGCAGCGCACTTCGATCGCGTTGCCGGCGCACGGCGCCAGCGACTGGTTCATGTCAGTGAGTAACGCGCTGACCTTGAGACCGGCGCCAGTGCCAACCTCGACGATCGAGCGCGCCAAGGCGACTGACAACTCAGGCGTCGGCATGAAGGCGCCGGAGCCGACCTTGACGTCCATCACCAGCGCGTCGAGTCCGGCGGCGAGCTTCTTGGAGAGGATGGACGCGGTGATCAGCGGGATCGACTCGACCGTCGCCGTCACGTCGCGCGCGGCGTAGATGCGCTTGTCGGCTGGCGCGAGGTCGGCGGTCTGGCCGATGATCGCCGTCCCGGCTTCGCGCACCGTCGCCTTGAGCTGATCGGGCGTCGGGAACGGGTTGTAACCGGGAATCGACGCCAGCTTGTCGAGCGTGCCGCCGGTGTGCCCGAGGCCACGCCCCGAGATCATCGGGTTGTAGCCGCCGCAGGCCGCGAACATCGGCCCGAGCATCAGCGAGACGACGTCGCCGACGCCGCCGGTCGAGTGCTTGTCGACGATCGGCCCGTCGAGCCCGAGCGACTGCCACTCCATGACACGGCCGGAATCGCGCATGGCCAGCGTCAGGTCGACGCACTCCTGGCGCGACATGCCGTTGAGAAAGACGGCCATGGTGAAGGCGGCGATCTGCGCCTCGCTGACCGTGTTCCCGGTGATGCCGCCGATGAAGGCGCGGATCTCTTCGCTTGGCAAAACCTGTTTGTCACGCTTGTGACGGATGATTTCCTGGGGCAGTAGCATGAGTCTCTTCTTCAGTAATTTTGAGGATCGGCAAAGTCACAGAGAGCTTTTCCACCGTTCGTGGTGAGCTTGTTGAACCATGAACAGGCGCTCGGGGTGCACTTCCCGCCCTTCGACAGGCTCAGGGCGAGCGGTGGTGAAGTCTCAGTCACATTCACGAGCCTCAATAAGAACGAACGACGTCGCGGGCGAAACTCCCGGCATCGCGTTCATTGAGCAGCAGGTCGGCGATCGTCGCGGCGATGTCGGCGAAACTGGCGCGCACGCCCAGATCGCCCGGCACGACGCGCGGGCCGGCGACGAGCACGGGAATGTACTCGCGCGTGTGGTCGGTGCCCTTGAAGATCGGGTCGCAGCCGTGATCGGCCGTGATGATCACCAGTTCGTCGTCGCGCAGGAGCGACAGCAGCGTCGCGAGCTGCGCGTCGAAGGACTGCAGGGCTTGCTGGTAGCCGATCACGTCGCGGCGGTGGCCGTACTTCATGTCGAAATCGACGAGATTGGTGAACACTAGGCCCTGCCCCGACGTCTGCGCCAGACGCAGCGTCGTCGCAATGCCTTCGTCGTTCGACTTGATCGGGTGACTGGCCGTGACGCCTCGCCCGGCGAAGATGTCCGAGATCTTGCCGACGCTGACCACGTGCTGCCCGGCGGCCGAAAGGCGGTCGAGGATCGTCGTTCCCGGCGGCTGCAAGGAATAGTCGTGACGATTGGCCGTGCGCTGCCAGCTACCCGGCGCGCCGATGAACGGGCGCGCGATGACGCGGCCGACGTCGAGCATCTCGCGCGCGATGTGGCACCACTCGTAGAGCAGGTCGAGGCCGACCGCCTCCTCGTGCGCGGCGATCTGGAACACCGAGTCGGCCGAGGTGTAGACGATCGGGAAGCCGGTGCGCACGTGTTCCTCGCCGAACTCTTCAATGATCTGCGTTCCGGAGGCGATCGAGTTGGCCAGGGTTTTTCGTCCAATGCGCGCCTCGAAGGCCTGCACGATCTCGGGCGGAATGCCCTTCGGGAAGGTCGGCAGCGCCTTCTCCATGACGACGCCGGCGATTTCCCAATGGCCGGTCGACGTGTCCTTGCCCTTCGAGCGCGAAGCGGCCTTGCCCCACGCGCCGCGCGGTGCGGCCACCGGTTCGACACCGCGAATCGGCGTGATGTGGCCGAGACCGAGCGACGCCATCACCGGCACGGTCAGACCGACCGCGTCGCCGATGTGACCGAGGGTGTTCGCACCGAGATCGCCGCCGTTGTCGCCGTACTCACCGGCATCGGGCAGGAAGCCGACGCCGGCACTGTCGAGGACGATGACGAAGACGCGATTGATCGCCAATGCTGCGGGAGCGTTCATCCTGAAAACCTCACCGCAAAGGCGCGAAAGCGCAAAGATCGCAAAGGAAACAACAGGTGGGTCGTACTTGACCATTCACCTTGTGGGTGGCGATGGAAGATAGGTGCCGTTCGCGTAGCGCTTTGATTTTCTTTGCGAACCTTTGCGATCTTTGCGCCTTTGCGGTGAAGAACCGAGTTTTTCAGGTTCATTCAGTAACCTCCGGTAACTGCCTCGCCCGCGACGATCTTGATGCCGTTGCTCGTGCCGAGACGCATGACTCCCATTTCGATGTATTTCTTCGCGGCCTCCGCGTCGCGCACGCCGCCGGACGCTTTGACCCTGGCCTTGCCTTGAACCGTGTCGAGCATCAGCTTGACGTCTTCGACCGTCGCGCCGCCAGTGCCGAAACCGGTCGAGGTCTTGACGAAGTCGGCGCCGGCCGCGACCGAAAGCTCGCACGCACGTACCTTCTCCGCATCGCTCAGGTAGCAGGTTTCGATGATGACCTTGAGCACACGCGCACCAATCGCCGTCTTGATCGCGCGGATTTCCTCGCGCACGGCGTCATCCTTGCCGTCCTTGAGCCAGCCGACGTTGATCACCATGTCGATCTCGTCGGCGCCGTCGTCTGCCGCCTGCTTGGCCTCGAAGACCTTGGCCGCCGTCGACATGGCGCCGAGCGGGAAGCCGATCACCGAACAGACCTTGACCGGCGAACCGGCGAGCAATTTGCGCGCCGTCGGCACCCAAGCGGAGTTGATACAAACCGAGAAGAACTCGTGCTGGCGCGCTTCTTCGCACAGTTGCGCGACGTCGCTTTCGGTCGCGTTGGCCTTGAGGATCGTGTGGTCGATGTATTGATTGAGTTTCATGGGGTGCCCTTGAAGTTAGCGTTTGCCTTTTTCGAACGGTTCGCCGGCTGCGCGCGGCGCCTGTGTCGATTTGGAGAAGAGGATCAGCGCGAGCAGCGTGACCACGTAGGGGAAGACCTTGAGGATGACCTCGGGGATCGCCTGCAGCGCCGGCTCGGCCTGCGAGGCGTTGGCGAGCGTCGCGGCAAAGCCGAAGAAGAAGGTCGCACCGAGCACGCCGAGCGGTTTCCACTGGCCGAAGATCAGCGCCGCCAGCGCGAGGAAACCCATGCCGGCGACCGAGCCGCTGAACTCGCCCGAGTAGGTGACGAGGATCGTCGCGCCGCCCAGCCCGGCGAGCGCGCCGGAGATCATCACGGCGCCGTAGCGCACCTTGAAGACGTTGATACCGGCCGCGTCGGCGGCATGCGGATGTTCGCCGCAGGCGCGCAGGCGCAGGCCGAATGCCGTCTTGTAGAGCACGAAGGCGCCGAGCGCGAGGATCGCCAGGATCAGCCAGGTCGTCCCGTAGGTCTGGTAGAAGAACAGCTTGCCGAGGAGCGGGATGTCGACGAGGAAGGGCACGTCGAAGCGCGGGATGCCGTTCGTCAGCTGGATGTTGCCCGAGCCGGTGATGGTGCGCGCGAGGAAGACGGTGACGGCGCCGGCGATCATGTTGATCGCCGTGCCGCTGATCACCTGGTTGGCGTTCAGGTTGATGCTGGCGAACGCATGCAGGACCGAGAACAGCGCGCCGATGACCATGGCGACGAGGAGACTGACCCAGATCGCCGCGCCGCCGAGGCTCGGTTCGAGCCCGACGGTCGCCGCCGCGCTGGCGAAGCCGCCGACGACCATGAGCCCTTCGAGCCCGATATTGACGACGCCGCTGCGCTCGCTGAACAGGCCGCCGAGCGAAGTAATCAGCAGCGGCATGGCCAGCGCGATGGCGTAGGGGAAGATATGAACGATCGTATTCCACATGGCTGAAACCTCACTTCGCGAAGCGCCGGCGGGCGCGTTCGATCAGGTTGCGGATGAGGACGCTGGTCGCGGCGAAGTAGATGATGCTGGCGATGATCGTGTCGCCGATCTCCGGCGGGATGTCGGTCATCGCGTTCATGAAGCCCTTGCCCGATTGCAGGACGCCGAAGAAGAGCGCCGCGCCGACGACGCCGACCGGCGTATTGGCGCCAAGCAGCGCGACCGCGATGCCGTCGAAGCCCTGGCTCGGCATGACGCCGATCTGCATCGACGAGGCGTAGCCCGTGTAGATCGCCGCGCCGCCCAAGCCCGAGAGCGCGCCGGCGATCATCATCGAGAGCACGATGTTGCGATTGACTGAGATGCCCGCGTACTCGGCGGCAAAGCGGTTGAAGCCGACGGCCTTGAGCTGGTAGCCGAGCACCGTGCGTTCGAGCACGACGCCGACGATGATGACGGCGATGACGGCGAGGAAGAGCCCGATGTTGATGTACGAACCGGCGAACAGCGAGGTGAGCCACGACACCTTGAGCGAGGCGGCTTCCGGGATATAGCGCGTTTCGGTCTCGTAGGCGCCCTTGAAATACGCCGGCATCAGGTAGTAGGTGATCCAGTAGGCGATCCAGTTCATCATGATCCCGGACACCACCTCATGCACGTTGAAGCGCGCCTTGAGGATGCCGGGAATGACGCCCCACAGCGCGCCGCCGGCGATGGCCGCCATCGTCGTCAGCATCAGCAGCAGTGGCTTCGGCACATCGACGAGCAGCCCGACGACCGTCGCCATGACACCGCCGATCAGCACCTGTCCCGGCGTGCCGATGTTGAAGAGGCCGGTGCGGAACGCGAAGGCGACCGACAGGCCGGTCAGGATGAGCGGCGTCGCCGTCGCCAGCGTATTGCCGACGCGCTCCAGGTTCATCAGCCCACCCTTGAAGAGGAACTCGTAGCCCTCCATCGCGTCGTTGCCGGTCGCCACCATCAGCAGCGCCCCGGCGATGAGGCCGAGGATGACGGCGACGACGCCAACCACAAACTCCCCGTTGATGCGCAGTCTCATGCTGCCTTCTCCTTCCTGACCCCGGTCATCATCAGCCCGATTTCCTTTTCGTTGGTCTTCGCTGCGTCGACGATGCCGACGATCGCGCCGTTACTGAGGACGGCGATGCGGTCGGACAGGTCGAGGATCTCGTCGAGTTCGAGCGAGACGAGCAGCACCGCCTTGCCCGAGTCGCGCTGCTCGATCAGGCGCTTGTGGATGTACTCGATGCTGCCGACGTCGAGCCCGCGCGTCGGCTGCACGGCGATCAGGAGATTCGGGTTCTGGTCGAACTCGCGGCCGATGATCGCCTTCTGCTGGTTGCCGCCGGACATGTCGCGCGCCTTGGACACCGCGCCCTCGCCGGAACGCACGTCGAAGGCGGCGATCACCTTGTCGGCGTGCGCGCGAATGGCCTCCGGATGGAGAAAACCACCGCTCGAATAGGGCTCGTCGCGGTGGTTCTTGAGGATGAAGTTCTCTTCCAGCGTGTAGTCGAGCACCAGGCCGCGCTTCTGGCGGTCCTCCGGGATGTGCGCGAGGCCGCTTTCGTTGCGCGTGCGGATCGACGCATTGGTGATGTCCTTGCCGGAGAGCACCATGCTGCCGGACTCGATGCGACGCAGGCCGGTGAGCGCCTCGATGAGCTCCGTCTGCCCGTTGCCCTCGACGCCGGCGACGCCGACGATCTCGCCGGCGCGGATGTCGAGCGCGTCGATCAGGATCGGGTCGCCCTTGCGCCGGCAGGGGATGCGCAGGTTGCGCAGCGAGAGGATCACGTCTCCGGGCTCGCGCGCCGATTTTTCCACTTTAAAGCTGACCTGGCGCCCGACCATCATCTCGGCCATGCGCGCCTCGTCGGTGTCCTTGACCTCGACGGTACCGACGTACTTGCCGCGCCGGATCACCGTGCAGCGGTCAGCGATGGCCTTGATCTCGCGCAGCTTGTGCGTGATCAGGATGATCGACTTGCCCTCGTCGATCAGGTTGCGCATGATCTTCAAGAGGTCCTGGATTTCCTGTGGCGTCAGCACCGCCGTCGGCTCGTCGAAGATCAGCACTTCGGCGTTGCGGTAGAGCATTTTCAGGATTTCCACCCGCTGCTGCATACCGACCGAGATGTCCTCAATGCGCGCGTCGGGCTCGACGTTGAGGCCGTACTGCTGCGACAGCGTCTTGATGCGCTGCGATGCTTCCTTCAGGCTGAGCACGAGGCCGGCGGTCGGCTCGATGCCGAGCACGATGTTCTCGGTCACCGTGAAGTTGTGCACCAGCTTGAAGTGCTGGTGCACCATGCCGATGCCGAGATCGTTGGCGATGTTCGGGTTGTCGATGCGCACGTCCTTGCCGCGAATGCGGATCTTGCCGGCATCCGGCTGGTACAGGCCGAAGAGGATGCTCATCAGCGTCGACTTGCCGGCGCCGTTCTCGCCGAGCAGCGCGTGCACTTCGCCCTTCCTGAGGCAGAGCGTGATGTCGTCGTTGGCGACGATGCCCGGAAACTCTTTGCGGATGCCGAGCATTTCAACGACCAGGTCGGTGTCGGACATCTCAGTCCTCCCCGAGCCTGGCGATGGTCGCGGCAACGACGGTGCAGAAACGTTCGGACGCCTCGTTGGCGATGCGCACGACTTCCTCGTGCGCGTGCTTCACGGTGGCGATGCCGGTCGCCATGTTGGTGATGCACGAGATGCCGAGCACCTCCAGTCCGAGATAACGCGCGGCGATGACTTCCGGCACCGTCGACATGCCGACCGCGTCGGCGCCGATCGCCTCAAGATAGCGTATCTCGGCTGCCGTTTCATAGCACGGCCCCGAGAGGCCGGCATAGACGCCGCGCCGGAAAGTCATGCCCAGTTCGCCGGCCGCCGAATCGGCGACTTTGATCAGGAGCGGGCTGTAGCCATCGGTCATGTCCGGAAACCGCGGGCCGAGGCGCTCGTCGTTGAGGCCGATCAGCGGGTTGGTCGCGAACAGGTTGATGTGATCGGTAATCAGCATCAGGTCGCCCGGCGTGAAATCGCGATTGATGCCGCCCGCCGAGTTGCTGACGATCAGCGTGCGCACGCCGAACTGCTGCATGAAGGCCGTCGGGTACGCCACCGTGCGCATGTCGTGGCCTTCGTAGTAGTGGAAGCGCCCCTGCATGGCGACGACGTCGACGCTGCCGATGCGTCCGAACACCATCCGTCCGGCGTGGCCGGCGACGGTCGGCGCAGGGAAATGCGGCACGTCGCGGTAGTCGATCGCGATCGTGTCTTCCATGCGTTCGACGAGTTGTCCCAATCCCGAGCCCAGGATCACGCCGACGGTCGGCCGCGACACCGTCCGCTGGCGCACGAAGGCGACCGTTTCTTCGAGTTTTTCAAACATCCCTATCATTGTTTCCCCCTCCCGTTCCGATTCTCTTTTGTAGCAGCGATCCAGGCCAATTCAAAGAAAAATCAAAGCGCCTTGACGAAGTAGTCGCCCTGCCGCGCAAAACCCATGCGCGCGAGATACGCATCATGGTGGCTGCCGGTTACCGGCGCCTTCAGCGTCGAATAGCCCTGTTGGCGGAAAAAGTCGTTCTTCTCATAGAGGAACGAGCCCATCTTGAAGTCGCGGAACTGCGGTCCGACATAGTCCAGCTCGATCAGGAAGCAGCCGTTCTCGGGCTGGCGGCCGAGCAGCAGGCCGATCGGCGCGGCGTTCTTGACGAGGAAGAAGACGTGGCGCCCGTCGAAACTTGAAACGTCGAGACGCGGGAAAAAACGCTCGATGTCCACGCGATGGAAATCGAGAAAATGCCGCAAATACTCGGCCTCGCCCGACCAGCGCATGATCCGGAAGTCGTCCTTCTCGCGATACATGCGCACCAGATAGACGATGTTGATGACGACGATGAAGAGGTTGAGAAAGCCGACCGGCAGCGCACCGATGATGAAGCCATAGGTCGAGAACATCATCGCGCCGGTGAGATTGAGCCAGCGCAGCTTGACGATCGAGCTCATGGTCAGCGAGATGGCGACGACGACCGACGCCGCGTAGCCAAACCACTCGATCCAGGAAATGCCGTAGAACATGGTTCAGTGCTCCGTTTTCAATGCGCGCGTGCTGTCGCGCGACTGCAAGGTGTAGGGCATGACGACCTCGGTCACCAGACCGCCCTGTACGCCTTCGATGGCGTCGATCAGGAGTTGCCCTGCGCGCATCCCGGTCAACCGGTAGTCGAAGCTCATCGTCGTGATCGACGGGTAGGAGTAGGAAAGAAGCGCCGGGTCGTCGACGCAGGCGACGGAGACGTCGTCTGGCACATGGTAGCCGTTGCGCAGCAGCCAGCCGGCGACGGCGACGGCGAGACGGTCGGTGACGGTGAAGACCGCCGTCGGCGGCCCGCCCGCGCAGCTCATCAAGGCCTTGGCCCCCTCCTCGCCGGAGACGTATTCTAAGGTGCCGACGACGAGCAGCGCCGGATCGAATTCGATGCCGTGCTCGGCCAAGGCGGCGAGGTAGCCGCGCTTGCGTTCGATGCCGACATTCACGTCGTGGTCCGGCACGGCGAGGCAGCCGATGCGCCGGTGCCCAAGCGCGATGAGATGCCCGACCATCGCCTTCGCGGCGTTGAAACTATCGAGAAACACCGAAGAGCAGCCGAGGTAGGCACCGGTTTGCCCGACGACGACGACCGGCGCGCGCAGCTTGGCGATCGCCGGCAGGTAGCCGTGGTTCTCGCCAGTGCCGAAGAACAGCACGCCATCGACGCGCTTCTCGTAGAAGAGGTCCATGTAGCGCAATTCTTCCGCGAACTCGTCGCGCGTGTTCGCCAGCATCACGCCGTAACCACGTTCGTTCAGCGCGTGCACGATGCCGTCGAACATTGCGGCGAAGGTCCCGAGGTCGATACGCGGCAACATGACGCCGACCGTGTTCGTCTTGTTGCGCAGCAGCTCCTTGGCCAGCGAATTGGGACGATAGCCGGTCTCGGCGATGACCTTCTCGACCGCCTGCGCAATCTCGGGGTTGACGTAGGCCGAGCGATTGATGACGCGCGACACCGTCGAGATCGAAACCCCCGCCATGCGCGCCACGTCCTTGATGTTCACCCAGCCTCCTGTGTTGATGTGCTTATTGCGGCGACGCCCCTGTCCCTGTAAGAGCACGATTCATCGGGCGATTAGGCGGTTACTTCCGCGGATACGCCGATATCGCGCAGAAAATCTGCGCTCCTACAAAACCCGACACGCATCGCAAGCCACCCGTAGAGCCCAGTTCCACTGGGCGATAACAGCGTCTGATCATCCACCGCCCTTCGCGCAGAAAATCTGCGCTCCTACGAAAACAACCGACTGCCCTGAAACAGCGAAGAAAAGCTTTTCATAACGCTATCCCGGAACTAGAATCGTGTCAATCGATTGGCGACCAACCTCGCAATTTAAGTGCAACGACCACAACCGGAGAACCCGCAATGCCGGCATCTCAATCCGCTTTTCCACCCGAATTCATCAAAGCCATTCCGAAGACCGACCTGCATCTGCACCTCGACGGCAGCCTGCGCATCGAGACCTTGATCGACCTCGCCGGGCAGGCCGGTGTCGCACTGCCCGGACAGACTGAACAAGCGCTGCGCGCGACCGTATTCAAGGATCATTACGCCAGCCTCGAGGAGTATCTGCGCGGCTTCTCGCTAACGACGGCAGTCATGCACTCGGAAGACGCGCTCTTCCGAATCTCCTGCGAGCTGATGATGGACAACGCTGCCGAAGGCGTGCGCTACATCGAAGTCCGCTTCGCGCCGCAGTTGTTGATGTCCGACCGGATGAGCTTCGCGCAGGTGATGGGCGCCGTCGATCGCGGCCTGCGCAGCGCGCGCGACGAGCTCAACGCCCGCCTGCGGCCCGGCGAGCCGGAGTACGACTACGGCATCATCGCCTGCGCGATGCGCTTCTTCACCGCCGACTTCTCGCCCTACTACCGCGCGCTGTCGCACGAAAACGCGAGCCTGACACCGACGGAGGTCCAGCAGCTGGCGAGCGTCGAACTCGCGCGCGACGTCGTCGCGCTGCGCGGCAATTCCACGGTGCAGATCGTCGGCTTCGATCTGGCCGGCGCTGAGAAGGGTTTTCCCGCCAGCGACTACGCCGAGGCCTTCGCGCTCGTCGGCAAGGGCCTGCTCGGCAAGACGGTGCACGCTGGCGAAGCCTACGGCGCCGAGAGCATCTTCCAGGCCGTGACCAAGCTCCACGCCAGCCGTATCGGCCACGGCCTCTATCTTTTTGACGAAGACCTGCTGCAGCACCCGGAAATCACCGACCGCAGCGCCTACGTCGAGGACCTCGTCAACTTCATCGCCAAGCGGCGCATCACGCTCGAGGTCTGCCTGAGCAGCAACATGCAGACGACGCCGGCGATCCGCGAGCTGCGCGACCACTCGCTGCGGCGGATGCTGGAGCGGGGACTGTCGGTCACCTTGTGCACCGACAACCGGCTAGTCTCGAACACCACCGTCTGCCAGGAATACCAGCTGGCAATCGACCATTTCCCGATTGACGCGGCGACCTTGAAGGACATCGCGATCCGTGGTTTCAAGCGTTCCTTCTACTACCACTCGTACCAGCAGAAAAAGGCTTACCTGCAGCGCGTCGTCGCCTACTACGACGCGGTTGCGAAGGACTTCAACATCGCAGCGTAAATACTGTTATCGAAGTTCATCGATCCTCGTAGGAGCACAGATTTCTGCGCGATCACAGCGCCAGAGGAATGCAGCCGCCGCTTCGCCCGATAAATCGGGCTCCTACAAGAATCGTGGCACTCATAGGGCCTCCAGCCATCACACCACTTGAAGGGGCCGCACGGCGCGGGTGTTATAATCGCGCGTCAAAAACTGTCCCCAACCCGCCATGTCCACGCTTATCTGCGGCTCCGTCGCCTACGACAACATCATGGTCTTCAAGGACCGCTTCAAGGACTGCATCCTGCCGGACCAGATCCACATCCTGAACGTCTGCTTCCTGGTCCCCGACATCAAGCGCGTGTTCGGCGGCTGCGCCGGCAACATCGCGTACAACCTGAAGCTGCTCGGCGGCGATCCGCTGATCATGGCAACGATCGGCGACGACGCCGGCCCCTACCTGAACCGCCTCGACGATCTCGGCCTCTCGCGCGAACACGTGCGCGTTGTTCCCGGCAACTTCACCGCGCAGGCCTTCATCACGACCGACCTCGACGACAACCAGATCACCGCCTTCCACCCGGGCGCGATGAACTTCTCGCACTACAACTCGGTGACCGACGCCAAGGATGCAACGCTGGCGATCGTCGCCCCGGACGGCCGCGACGGCATGTTGAAACATGCGCGCGATCTGGTCGCCAAAGGCGTCCCCTTCATCTTCGATCCCGGCCAGCAGCTGCCGATGTTCTCGGGCGACGAACTGCTCGAATTCCTCGATCTGGCGACCTACGCCTGTCTGAACGACTACGAAACCAGGCTGCTCAGCGATCGCACCGGAAAATCGCTCGAAGAACTCGCCGCGCGCGTTGAAGCATTGATCGTCACGCTCGGCGCCGAGGGCTCGCGCATCCATGCCAAGGGCGTGATCATCAACATTCCCTGCGTCGAAGCCGACGCCGTCGTCGATCCGACCGGTTGCGGCGACGCCTATCGTTCCGGCCTGCTTTACGGCATCACGAACCAGTGGGACTGGCAACGGACCGGCTCGCTCGCGGCGGTGATGGGCGCGATCAAGGTCGCACATCAGGGCTGCCAGAGCCACACGCCGACGCGCGACGAGATCGGCGAACGCTACAGGAAGGCCTTCGGCGCGTCGCCCTGGTAAGAATGTCCGAACTGCGGCCAACGTCGGCCCCGGTACGCGTCTACCGCTGCCTGCGGCTTGTCGTGCATTTTGCTTGGATCGCCATTGGCGCAGCGCTGCTCTATCCACGCGTGAGCGAGGCGCAGAAGGCTCGCCTCAAACAGCGCTGGTCGCACCAGATCCTGCGCATCCTCGCCATCCGCCTCGATCGTAAACCGACCGACGCGCCGCCGGGCAGTCTGATCGTTGCCAATCACGTCTCCTGGCTCGACATCTTCGTCATCAACGCGCTGCGCCCGTCGGCCTTCGTTTCCAAGTCCGAAGTCCGCTCATGGCCGTTCATCGGATGGCTGGCGGCGAAGAACGACACGGTCTTCCTGCGCCGCGGCAGCCGCGGCCACGCCAAGGTGGTCAATGAGGAAATCGACGGCAAGCTCAACTCCGGCCGGGACGTCGCCATCTTTCCCGAAGGCACGACAACCGACGGCACGCACCTGCTCGGTTTTCACGCCGCCTTGCTGCAACCGGCGGTCGAAACCGGCCGCCCGGTCCTGCCGCTGGCCATCTCATACCACGACGCAGCAGGCGGACACACACTGGGCCCGGCATTCGTCGGCGAAGCGACGCTGATCGACAGTTTCGCGGCCATCCTCGCCAGCCGCGCGCTGATCGTTCATCTCTCGCCCAGTCCGGCAATCGACACCAACGGAAAATCGCGCCGCGACGTCGTCCGCGCCGCACACGAAGCCATCGCCAGCGCGCTGACTACCAGGCTCGGATTTCCTCTTTCGAGCACGGCACCTGGAAAACAGCCCGATCCTCCAGCCTGACCGCCGTCAGCGGCCCGCCCCACAGGCAGCCTGAGTCGATCGCCAGCAGGTTGGGCAACACTTTCAAACCCAGCGCTGACCAGTGACCGGTGATCAACACGCTATCGGCGCTGCGCCGACCCGGCACCTCGAACCACGGAATACACCCCTCGGGCGCATTGCTGACCTCGCCCTTGGCCTTGAAGTCCATCACGCCCTCCGGCGTGCAGAAACGCATTCGCGTCATGGCATTGACGATCACGCGCAAGCGCGCCCAACCTTCGAGATCATCGCGCCAGGCAGCCGGTTCGCTGCCCCACATATGCGCGAGGAAGTCGCGCCAGTCATCAGCCGTTAACGCGCGCTCAACTTCAGCCGCGAGCAGACGCGCTTCGCCGGTCGTCCATTGCGGCAGCAAGCCCGCGTGGACCATGCAATAGTCACCGGCGACATGACACAACGGCTGCCGCCGCAACCAGTCGAGCAACTCGTTCCGATCCGGTGCATTGAGGATATCGTCGAAGGTATCGCCCTTGCCGCGCTTGCCAAAGCCCTCCGAGGCCATCAGAAGCGACAGATCGTGGTTGCCAAGTACGGTAATCGCCGACGCACCAAGATCACGCACAAAACGCAAGGTCTCCAGCGAGCGCGGGCCGCGATTGACCAGATCGCCGACCAGCCAGAGCTGGTCGACCGCCGGATCGAACGCGCAGCGCTCAAGCAGGCGCGAAAAGGAACCGAAACAGCCCTGAATGTCACCAATTGCGTACGTTGCCATACGCTGCGACTACCGGCCAGCCATGTTGAAAACGACGTACAGCCACGTCACGCCGGCAAAGGCCGGGAATGCATTTTTCCGGCTCACACGCGGGGACCCGGACTCTGCACTTCTGGTATTCGGTTTCGCCGGAACGACGGATCCAGCGCGGCGGGGGCGATCGGAAGGGTGGGATGAGTCCATCGCCTCACCCCTCGCCCCTTGCGGGAGAGGGGCCGGGGGAGAGGGGGAAATCAGACGTCACCGACGCGATATTTGACAATACGCCCTCCAGGTTAGTCATGATCTCGTTGTTCCAGAACCGTAGCACCGTAAAGCCTTGCGACCGTAACCACGTATCTCGTCTTTCATCGCTTGGCGCATCGCTATGCTGGCCGCCATCGGCTTCAATAATCAGTCGCACGCCGAAATGCACGAAATCAACCACATACGGACCAATGGGCTGCTGACGCCTGAATTTGCCCCCATTCAGACGATGCGCTCGCAAGTGCCGCCAAAGCAGGGTCTCGCTCTCTGTCATACGGCTTCGCAGATGCTTGGCAAACTCGAGTTGTTCCATAGCCCCCTCTCCCCAACCCCTCTCCCGCTAGGGGAGAGGGGCTTTTGGTAGCGCCCCACCCTTTCGATTACACCCTTAGGCGGTTACGTGGGTTACGCGGACTTCTTTGCCTGAGCGTCTGCCAGCGAATTCTTGAGAAAATCAGGGAGGTCACACCTTCGCCGCCAGGTTCTGCTGCCAGTTCCAGCCGTCGCGACACATCTCGTCGATCCCGCGCTTGGCCTTCCAACCCAGCAGTTTCTCAGCGAGCGCCGGATCGGCATAGCACGCCGCCACGTCGCCCGGCCGGCGGTCAACGATGGCATACGGCACAGGCCGCCCACTAGCCGTCTCAAACGCCCGCACCATGTCGAGCACCGAATAGCCGCGGCCGGTGCCAAGATTCACCGTCAGCAGACCTGCTTCGCGCGTTAGGTAATTCAGCGCCGCAACGTGCCCCTCGGCCAGGTCGACAACGTGAATGTAGTCACGCACCCCCGTCCCGTCCGGCGTCGGATAATCGCCGCCGAAAACGCTCAGCTGCGCGCGCTGCCCACAAGCCACCTGCGAAACATAAGGCATCAGGTTGTTCGGAATGCCGCTCGGCGACTCACCAATCAAACCGCTCGGATGCGCGCCAACCGGATTGAAATAGCGCAGCCGAGCAATTCGCCATTCCGGATCGGACTTGTACAGATCGGCGAGGATATCCTCGATCATCAGCTTGCTCGCGCCGTATGGGTTCGTAGTCGAGCGCGGGAAGTCCTCGCGGATCGGCACCGACGCCGGATCGCCATAGACGGTGGCCGACGAGCTGAAAATAATCGATTTGACTCCAGCCGCAGCCATCTCTTCGCACAACACGATCGCACCGCCAACGTTGCAGTCGTAGTAGCGCAAAGGTTGCGCAACCGATTCGCCCACCGCCTTCAACCCGGCGAAGTGAATCACCGAATCAACCGGACGCTGCGCAAAGATCTTGCGCAACAATTCGCGATCGCGCACGTCGCCTTCAAAGAACTCAGGGCGCTTGCCGGAGATCTGCTCGACGCAATCAAGCGCTTCACGGCTGCTGTTGGAAAGGTCATCAATGATCGTAACGTCGTGCCCCGCCTCGATCAGCGAAACACAGGTGTGCGAACCGATAAAGCCGGTCCCGCCAGTCACAAGAATATGCATCGGAGTCACTCAGGAAATAGAAAACTCGGCACGCTGCCGCCCTTGCGCCTCAAGCGCCTCCAGCCACTTCGGCGCACGCCCACGCCCTGACCACGTCTCGCCGTTCGGGCTGCGATACTTGGCGGCGACAGCCGACTTCACCTTCTTCGAACCCGATACCGCTGTGGACTTGAATCCGCAGTCTTCCAACGACAACTGCCACTCGGCGATCAACTGACGAACTTGCGCAATCGCCGACTTCAGTTCGGCCTGTCGCAATTCTTCGATCTGCTTGTCCAGTACCTCGCGTTGTACGAGTAGTTCTTGATAGGTCGCCATTCCGTTCTCCGTAAGTTGTTTTCAGATGAAACCCGATTGACTACAGCCCCCCAACCTCACACATACAGCAATAAGCACCGGTTCGTGGTGACTTCCCTGGGTCAGGAAGTCTCCGTCCCCTTGCTCTGTTGCGCCCGACGCCAAGCGTCAGATACGAAAACCGACATCAAGCCCAAGAGCAGACCGCCCAGAAGTCCAAGGACCATCAGGAGTGACTTCTTCGGCGAAACCGGATTGTCGGAAGCGAAAACCGCCTCGATTGTCTTTGCGGGCTGAGTCGCCGGCGCGCCCAGTGCGGTTTCCAATGCCAAGATCATCTGGCGGTGAGCGAACGTTTCCGCCTCCTTCTCTATCCGCAGGGAAGTCATTAGCGCGAGTTGCGTGAAGCGGTCATCCTTGACACTTGCACTTGCAACCAGCTTACCCAGGTTCTCCAGATCACGCTCGGCGCTGGTCAGTTTCTCCCGGTTGATAGCCAGATCAGCGCGCATTCGTGTAAGCGCAGGTTGCGCCAGTTCGTCATGTGCTCTGATCAATTGACCAACAGCAGCCTCTGCCTTCTTTTGAGCAGCTTCCTGGGTCGAACCACTGGCGCGCAGTTCAATGAGCGGGATTTGATCTGGCCCCGCCGTCGCCTTGATGATCTGCAACGCCAAATCCTTAGTCGTTCCCGAATTCGAGCGCGCAATGCTGCCCAACCATTCCTCGTCGCCCATAGCTTCGGCCACGCGGCGTTGAAACGCCGGTGTCTTCATGCGCTCAACCGCTTGGATCGGGGCCTCTACCGGCAAGCCGCCAACCTTGACCTGCCCGACCTGCCCGACCTGCCCGACCTGCCCGACCTGCCCGACCTGCCCGACCTGCCCGACCTGCCCGACCTGCCCAACCTGCACAACCGCCACTG
>NZ_JAGOIT010000172.1 GCF_017995515.1 Propionivibrio sp. | reverse complement strand
CCAGCTCTTCTCCCTGTTCGGCTTCGCCAATCTGGTGCTGGCGCGTCGTTGGCTTCTCGACGCCAACACCCAAGGTGCGTCCTGAAAACGGAAAATGAGAAAAATACCCCGCAAAAACAGGTATTTGGCAGAAAAATCAGCTTGTTTTCCAATCAAATCAGCCTCACTCACCTCTCGCTTCCGGATGAAATGATTTGTTCAGCGTTTCCTTAGCTATGATAGAATTTTTGCGTTTTGAGCACTACGTGGCAGCCACGGTGCGCGACGTCAACACCCTGATTTCCACATGAACTTGACTGCCCACCCTGAATCGCAGCCGATGTTTATTCGTTTGGAAGCTCGCTCGCATAGGTAATCCAGACGACCAGTCCGCTTTCTCCCGTGATCAACGCCGCGGCCCCGTTTTCCAACTGTCAATTGAAAGAGTGTAACGCCATGAGTCAAACCGTATCGATTAACGCCCCTGACTACGTCAAGCACGAAGGCTTGAAAAAGTGGGTCGCAGAAATTGCGGCTCTGGTCACGCCGGATCGTGTTGTCTGGGCCGACGGCTCACAGGAAGAGTACGACCGCCTCTGCCAGGAACTGGTCGACGCCGGCACCTACATCAAGCTGAAGGCACGCAAGAACTCCTTCCTCGCCTTCTCCGACCCGTCCGACGTGGCGCGTGTCGAAGACCGCACCTACATCTGCTCGGAGAAAAAGGAAGACGCCGGCCCGACCAACAATTGGGAAGACCCGGCCAAGATGCGCGAAACCCTCGCCGGCCTGTTCAAGGGCTGCATGAAGGGCCGCACGATGTACGTCATCCCGTTCTCGATGGGCCCGATCGGCTCGCCGATCGCGCAGATCGGCATCGAGATCACCGACTCGGCGTACGTCGTGACCAACATGCGCATCATGACGCGCATGGGCAAGGACGTCTTCCCGGTACTGGGTACCGACGGCATCTACGTCCCCTGCGTGCACTCGATCGGCGCGCCAAAGGAGCCGGGCACCAAGGATCCGAAGTGGCCGTGCAACCCCACCACCAAGTACATCGTGCACTACCCGGAAACCCGCGAAATCTGGTCGTACGGCTCGGGTTACGGCGGCAACGCGCTGCTCGGCAAGAAGTGCCTGGCGCTGCGCATCGCGTCGAACATGGCGCGTGACGGCGGCTGGCTGGCCGAACACATGCTGATCCTCGGCGTCGAATCGCCGGCCGGTGAAAAGCACTACGTCGCCGCCGCGTTCCCGTCAGCCTGCGGCAAGACCAACTTTGCCATGCTCGTACCGCCGGCCGGCCTGAAGGGCTGGAAGATCACCTGTATCGGTGACGACATCGCCTGGATCAAGCCGCGCAAGGGCGCTGACGGCGTTACCCGCCTGTACGCGATCAACCCGGAAGCTGGCTTCTTCGGCGTTGCCCCGGGCACCAACGACCAGACCAACTACAACGCGATGGCTTCGCTCGCCGAAAACACCATCTTCACCAACGTCGCGCTGACCGACGACGGCGATGTGTGGTGGGAAGGCATGGGCCCGGCTCCGGCTCACGCGATCGACTGGCAAGGTAACGACTGGACGCCGGAAATCGCCAAGGAGAAGGGCACCAAGGCTGCACACCCGAACTCCCGCTTTACCGCCCCGGCCTACCAGTGCCCGTGTATCGACAAGGATTGGTCGAACGCCGACGGCGTGCCGATCTCGGCCTTCCTGTTCGGGGGCCGCCGTGCTTCGACCGTGCCGCTGGTCTGCCAGACGGCCGACTGGGAGCACGGTGTTTACACCGCCGCGACCCTCGGTTCGGAAACGACCGCTGCCGCCTTCGGCGCCCAGGGCGTCGTCCGCCGCGACCCGTTCGCCATGCTGCCGTTCTGCGGCTACAACATGGCCGACTACTACAGCCACTGGCTGAAGATGGGCGCGGTTGCCGACAAGCAAGTGCCGATCTTCATGGTCAACTGGTTCCGCACCAACGAGCAAGGCAAGTTCGCATGGCCTGGCTTCGGAGACAACGCTCGCGTCCTCAAGTGGATCATCGAGCGCTGTGAAGCCAAGGTTGGCGGTCAGGAAACAGTTCTCGGCACGATCCCGAACTACGAGGATATCGACTGGAACGGCGCCAGCTTCTCGAAGGAAGAGTTCGCCAACGTCACCAGCCTCGACAAGGCAGCCTGGCTGTCCGAACTCGAAGGCGTCAAGGAATGGTTCGGCAAGATGAGCGACAAGCTGCCTGCCAAGCTGGCTGAGATCCGCGACGACTACGAGGCCAAGTTCAAGGCCTAAGCAACATCCGGTATCATGCAAGGCCACCTTCGGGTGGCCTTTTTCGTCCACCGCTGTAACCCAACGCCCGGATCGAATCGATTCATGCCGACCTTCCCTGCCAGCCGACTCGCTCACATCGCCCCCTTCCACGTCATGGAATTGCTCGCTCGCGCCAAGGCGCTTGAGGCCGAAGGGCGCGACATCATCCATATGGAAATCGGCGAGCCCGACTTCCCGACGCCCGCCCCCATCCTGGAAGCCGCGCAGGCAAGCATGGCGGGGGGACGGATGTTCTACACGCCCGCGCTTGGACTGCCTGAACTGAGACAGGCGATCGCCGATTTCTACCGACAGCGCTATAACGTCGCCGTCCCCGCATCACGCATCGTCGTGACGGCGGGCGCATCCGGCGCACTCCTTCTGGCCATGGCCTGCCTCTGCCAACCGGGCAGCGAATGGTTGATGACCGACCCGGGCTATCCCTGCAACAGCAATTTCGTCCGCAGCTTCGATGGAGTGCCTGTGTGCATTCCGGTGAGCGCCGAGAACAACTATCAGCCGACCTTGGCCGAGGTACAACGCCACTGGAACGAGCGGACGGCCGGTGCGCTGTTCGCCTCTCCCGCCAACCCGACCGGGACGCTGCTGGACGAACCGACGCTCGAATCGATCGCCGAGTTTGTCAGGCAACGCCAGGGAACGCTGATCGTCGATGAGATCTACCATGGCCTGACCTACGAACGCGACGCATCGACCGCGCTCAAGCTAGGCGACGACATCTTCGTCGTTCAGAGCTTCTCGAAGTACTTCAACATGACCGGTTGGCGCCTCGGCTGGCTCGTCGTTCCCGATCGTTTTGCGCGGGAGATCGAGAAGCTGGCGCAGAACCTTTTCATCGCTCCTCCAACGCCGGCGCAATACGGCGCACTCGCCGCGTTCAAACCCGAGACGATCGCCATTCTCGAGGCACGACGCTCCGAATTCCATGCCCGCCGTGACTATCTCGCGCCCGCGCTGGAAAAACTGGGCTTTCGCCTGACCGCCAAACCGGAAGGGGCGTTCTACATCTATGCCGATTGCAGCGCACTGACCAACGATAGCGAGGCCTTTGCCCGCGACCTGCTCGAAAAGGCAGGCGTAGCAATGACGCCAGGACTCGACTTTGGCGCCGCTGCACCCAAATCACATCTGCGCATCGCCTACACGACGAGCATCGAGCGACTCGAGCAAGCCATCAGCCGCATTCGCGCGTATCTCGGTAGATATTGATGAGGCACGAAGAAGTGTGAACTCGTCACCCCGGCAAACGCCGGGGTCCAATCGGCCGTTGCTCTCCGATACTGATAGGGGCAGGTGCGGTGGTCCCGGTCGTTTGGACAGTCACCGGGGAGGAATAAGCTAAGGCCGGTGCCGGGGATTTGGTTTTGACTTTCCCGGATTTTATATCGATTGGATTGAGCGCTGTGGAGCTTGTGGGC
>NZ_JAGOIT010000093.1 GCF_017995515.1 Propionivibrio sp. | reverse complement strand
TCTCGTTGAGCCGCTCGCACAGGATCTGGCTGATACCGGCCAGGACCCGCTCGCCTGCCGCCTGGCTTCCGACGTAGATGGTGCAGTCGTCCGCGTAGCGACAGAACGCGTAGCCACGGCGATCCAGCCCCCGATCCAGTTCCGTCAGCAGGATTTCCGAGCGGGCCACCTTGCGCCGCGACACCCTTGCCGTTCAGCCAACTCTTCCCCTTGTCGGGCGAGTAGAGGACTTTCACTTCCACGTAGACTTTCCCGCCTACGGCTGTTCGACGAACTTCACTTCCGCCGCCAGCCGCTCGATCGTTTCCGCCGATGGGGGCGACGCGCCCGCAGCAAGGCAGGCGCCGGAGCCGGCGGCGATGGCGGCGCGCAGGTGCGTGTCCCAACCGGCGTCCGGGTGGCGGATCAGGCTGTTGAGCAGGCCGGCGAGGCTGGTGTCGCCGGCGCCGACCGTATCGACGACCTTGATCGTCGGCGGCAGGGCGCGCCAGTGCTGGTCGCCGACGTACATCGCCGCGCCTTCGGAACCGCGCGTGAAGAGGTAGGCGGCCTTCGGGTTCATGGCACGCAGCGTGTCGAAGGCGGCATACTCGTCCTGCGTGCGGAAGAAGCCGCGCAGGTCTTCCTCGGAGACCTTGATCAGGTCGGCGATCGCCGCCATGCGCGCCAGGATCGGGTCGTAGGATTCATCCATGACGGCCCGGAAGTTCGGGTCATAGCTGATCTTGACGCCGAGTTTATGCAGGCGCTCGGCGGTCGCCACCAGGCGGTCGGCGAGCGGCTGACGCGCGAGGCTGATGCAGCCGAAGTGCGCCCAGCGCACAGCCTTCTCCCAGCCTTCCGGCAGCGCGGCGACGTCGAAGTGCAGGTCGGCGCTGTCGTCACCGATAAAGTAGTACTTCGGCGGGTGCGTTTCATGCACGATCGCCAGCAGCGGCGATTTCTGCAGGCGCTGCGTGAAGCGCAGGTCGAGCTTGGCATGCACCGTCGTCTTCCAGATCTCGTCGCCGAAACAGTCGCTGCTGATCGCGCCGCCGAAGGCGCTGGGGATGCCGAAGTACGACATCACCATTGCCACGTTCCACGGCGCGCCGCCGGGAACGCTCTTCCACTGGTCCGGCGCGACCCGGATCATGTCGGTCAATGCTTCGCCGAAGGAGACGAACTCCGGCAATCCCTTTTTTTCAGTTGCTTCGCTCATCATTCCCCCTTGAGTTCGCCCATGGCGCGCAGCACGTCGATGCTGGCGCCGATATTGTGATAATCGACCTTGCCGGCCGGGCTTTTTTCCCGCGTGTGGTTCAGGTTCGCCGGATCGAGGATGCGGAACCACGCGCCCTGTTCATGATCGACGAAGTGCTTCCAGCAGTAGTCCCAGATCTTTGCGTACCAGTCCCAGTACTCCTGCTTGCCGGTGCGAACGCCGAGCAGTGCGGCGGCTGCGAAGGATTCGGCCTGCACCCAGTGGTACTTGTCGCCGTCGCAGATCGAGTCGTCCGGCGCAAAGCCGTAATGCAGGCCGCCATGCACGGCGTCCCAGGAACGGCTGACCGCCGCCTCGAACAGTTCTTCGGCGCGCGGCAGATGCCAGTCGGCCGGAAGATGCGCGTCCAATTGCAGCAGTAACTTGGCCCATTCTGTATGGTGACCGGGCTGATAGCCCCACGGACGGTAGATGTTGGTCTTGTCGTGCAGGTTGTATTCCCAATCGACCGACCAGTCCTGATGGTAGTGCTCCCAGATCAGGCCGTTGGCCAGCGCGGCCTGGCGGCGCGTAATCGCGTTCGCCAGCGTTTCCGCGCGCTCGATGTAGCGGCGTTCACCGGTCGCCGAGTAGGCATAGATCATCGCTTCGCAGGCGTGCATGTTGGCGTTCTGGCCACGATACGGCAGCAGCGTCCAGTCGGCCCTGGCCTCGTCGCCGTAGAGTTCGGCGGCCGGTTCCCAGAAGTGCTTCTCGGCGAGATCGAAGGTCTCGGCCAGCCATTCGCGCGCCTCGGCGACACCGCTCTTGAAGGCATGGGCGTAGGCCAGCATGACGAAGGCCATGCCGTAGCAATGACGGGTGTCGTCGAGCACCGTCGCCTGTCCGCCATGCCAGTCGATCATCCATGCGTAGCCGCCCGTCGCCGAATCGCGGAACGCCTTGCGCAGGAAATCGACCGCGTGACGCACGCCCGCCTGATAGCGCGTTTCGCCGGTGAGTTTGAAGAGTATGGCGTGCGTGATGATGAAGCGCGTAGCGTTGACGAGATGGCGGGTCCGCGCGTCGAACACGGTGCCGTCGTCAAGGAAGTAGTGATACATGCCACCACTCGGGTCGATCGCGCGACCGGAGTAGAAGTCCATCACCCAGCTGATGTGCTGGCGGAGAAATACGGGACTGCGAAAATCGGGTGAGTCCGGAATAGTCATTGTTTTAGTCCTTGAAAAAGGGCGAATCACTCAGCACCAGAAGAATCCGGACCAGCTTGATCAGCGACGTGACGAAGGCTGGCAGGCACGCGGATTCAAGGGGGCGATTCTACTCCCATCGCCCGATCGGCACTTCCGCTCGCCATGCAATGATCTGTACGGATTTTCGGTCAGACACGATAAAACGCGACGGACCGGATGTCGTTTTCCGTTCGGAAACGCCATCCGGCCCGTGCGTGGATTCAACGAGGCTTAGTTGAAACTATGCTGCTGCCTCCACTTGTCGAGCAGCACGGCGAGGACGATCACGACGCCCTTGGCGACGTACTGCCAGAAGGACGAGAGACCGAGAATCGTCAGACCGTTGTTCATCACGCCGATGATCAGCGCACCGATCACCGTGCCCCAGACCGAGCCGACACCCCCGGAGAGGCTGGTCCCGCCGAGCACGACCGCGGCAATCGCGTCGAGCTCGTAGCCCACACCCCAGTTACCGTTGGCGGCATACAGGCGGCTTGAGGACATGGCGCCCGCGATGCCGGAGAACAGGCCATTGACGGCATAGACGAAGAGCAGGACGGTGGTGACCTTGATGCCGGTCAGGCGCGCGGCTTGCGGGTTGCCGCCCACCGCGTAGATGTGCAGGCCGAGGATCGTCTTCCTGAGGATGAACCAGGAGGCGATCGCCACCGCGGCGGCGACCCAGATCAGCCACGGAATAGCGAGGAAGTCGCCGTTGCCGAGCCAGTCGAACGAGGGGATGTCGTTGTTGAGCACCGTCGTGCCGTTGGCCAGCAGGTAGGCGGCGCCGCGCAGGGCGGTCATCGTTCCCAGCGTGATGACGAAGGGGTTCATGTTGAAGTAGGCGACCATCCCGCCGTTGATCAGGCCGCAGACGAGGCCGGCGAGGATGAAGGTCGGCAGCGAGGCCCAGGGCATCCAGTCGGGCAGCGACATGGTCATGCCGAGCACGGCCGAGACGGCGAGCATCGAGCCGACCGAGAGGTCGATGCCGGCGGTGAGGATGACGAAGGTCATGCCGCAGGCCAGGACCAGGTTGATCGCCACCTGGCGCAGGATGTTCATGTTGTTGCTCTGCGTCAGGAAGTTCGACGTACCGTCGTCGCTGAAGTACAGCGTCAGGCCGTAGAACAGCGCGTACATGACGATCAGGACCGGCAGCATCCCCAGCCGCTCGAACGCGCGACCGATGAACGAGCCGTGTTTGACTTCGTTGCCGACGTCGGCGTCACCTGCCGATGTCGCTGCTTTGGTTGTGGTGCTCATATTCCCTCCTCGTTTCATCAGGCTGCCGAACGCACGTCGTGCGTCGCCAGCGTCATGATTTTTTCCTGATTGATGTCGTCGCCCGAGCATTCGCCGGTAATCACACCTTCGCGCATGACGACGACGCGGTCGCAGATGCCGATGACTTCGGGCAGTTCGCTCGAGATGACGACGACGGCGACGCCCTGGGCGGCGAGTTCGTTGATGATGTGGTAGATCTCGGACTTGGCGCCGACGTCGACGCCGCGCGTCGGTTCGTCGAGCAGCAGGACTTTCGGCGCAATTTCGAGCCAGCGCGCGAGCAGCACCTTCTGTTGATTGCCGCCGGACAAACCGCCGACGATGCCATCCGGCCCATTGACCTTGATCGAAAGGCGGGCGATGGCTTCCTTGGTCAGCTTGCGCAGCGCCGGGTGGTTGATGACGCCGGCACGTGCGTTCGACTTGAGGACGTTCATCGAGGTGTTGGCCAGCGCCGAGAGCTGCAGGAACAGGCCTTGCCCCTTGCGGTCTTCGGGCAAGTAACCGATGCCGAGCTTGATGGCGTCGAGCGGTTCCTTGACGTCGACCTCCTTGCCATCGAGGCGAACCGTTCCGCTCGTCCGTGGGTCGGCGCCGAAGATGAGGCGGGCGAGTTCGGTGCGTCCGGCACCGACGAGTCCGGCGAGGCCGAGGACTTCGCCGGCACGCGCCTGGAAGGTGGCAGGCTGGACCTTGCCGCCGCCCACGTGGTCGACTTCGAGCATGACGCGGCCGGCCTTGCGTCCGCCTTTGTGCTGGTAGAAGTCGCCGAGCGGACGGCCGACCATCATCTGGACGATCTTGCCGGGGTCGAGGGCTTCACGATCGAGCTCGCCGACGTAGGCACCGTCGCGCAGGACGGTGACGCAGTCGGCGAGGGCGTTGACTTCGGCCATGCGGTGGCTGATGTAGATGACGGCGATGCCTTCGTCGCGCAGCTTGCGCACGATCTTGAACAGGGCGTCGGTTTCGCGATCGGACAGGGCGGCGGTCGGTTCGTCCATGATCAGGATGCGGCCCTTGTGGATCAGGGCGCGGGCGATTTCGACCTGTTGTTGCTGGGCGATCGAGAGTTTCCGGGCCGGTGTCGTCGCCGAGAAGGGGGCGTCGAGGGTGCGCAGGACTTCTTCGGTGCGCCGGTTCATTTCGGCGATGTCGGCCATGCCCCACGGGGTTCTCGGCTCGCTGCCCATGAAGACGTTTTCGGCGACGGTGAGGTTGGTGGCGACGGAGAGTTCCTGGTAGATCAGGCTGATGCCGGCGGCGCGCGCGTCGGCCGGCTTGGTAATCACGATTGGTTTGCCGTCAACCTTGATGATGCCGGCGTCCGGTTGATAGACACCGGAGAGGACTTTCATCAGGGTGCTTTTGCCGGCACCGTTTTCGCCCATCAGGGCGTGAATTTCATGGCTGCGGACGGTCAGCTTGACGCCGTTGAGCGCTCGGGTCGCCCCGAAATGCTTGCTGATCCCCTCCATCTCCAGTACGACTTGGCCGACGGTTTGGCCCACGGTTTGGCCCATATCCCCCCCTGGAAGAACGGATGTTGCACAAACGGGCCTCAGCGACTGAAGCCCGTTTGCAGATGCCCGGCCCGCTAAGCCGGCCGGGTTTTACGACACGAGACGCTTAGTCCTTGATCCACCCCGGATAGAACTTGAGGTTTTCCTTGGTAATCAGCGGAACCGGCAACAGCGTGACGTTGGACGCCGGCTTCTTGCCGTTCATGATGTCGTAGCCGATCTTCACGCCGTCGCTCGCCATTTGGTAGGGGTTCTGGGCAGAGCTGCCTTCGAACAGACTCTTCGGATCCTTCAGGGCAACCACGGCATCCGGTGCGCCGTCGACTGCGGTAATGAAGATGCCTTCGCGCTTGGCTTGCTTGATCGCCAGTTCAGCGCCGATACCGGTCGGATCGTTGATCGCGAACACGGCATCGATCTTCGGATTGGCAGTCAGCAGATCCTGCATCACGGCCATACCGCCGTCACGCGAGCCCTTGGCGTCCTGGTTGTCGGAGAGAACCTTGATGCCAGGATTCTTGGCGAAGACCTGCTTGCAACCCTTGACGCGCTCGGTCACGGCGGTGACCGGAGGCCCGTTGACGATCACCACGTTACCCTTGCCGTTGAGTTTCTTGGCAATGTATTCGCAGGCGTTGACACCGGCGCCGACGTTGTCGGACATAACCGTGTAATCCGCACCTTCAGCGCCGACGTCAACGGCGACGACGACGATCCCGGCGTCACGCGCCTTCTTCAGGACCGGTGCGATGGCCTTCGGGTCAACCGCGTTGACGAGCAGGAGGTCGATCTTGTTGGCGATGAAGTTTTCGATCTGGCCGACTTGCGTGTTCAGGTCGTATTTGGTGGACAGCGCCGTGACCTTGACGTTCGGATTGATCTTCTTGGCGGCTTCTTCCGTGCCCTTGCCCATGGCAACGAAGAACGGGTTAGCCATGTCGCCGACGGTCAGGCCGACCGCCTTGAGTTCCTTGCCGGCAGCCGAAGCACCGGCCATGGCAACCATCGACAGAGAAGCGATCAATACCGGGATGATACGTTTCATGAAACCCTCCTTGGTTAGTCATTAACTGGGCGATGCGAGCACAGGCCCCGCCTGTCGTTCGCTTCGCATCAATCGCAAGCCGTCGCTTCAAGCGGCGGCCGCATACGGAGTTCCAGCGCCAGACTTCTCCGAAACTCGTGCCCACCTTCAACCCGTGGGCAGTGCGGCTCATCGTAGTGAGCCTTCGTTAATGCCGAATTTCAAAACTGCGTAAAATGGTGACGATTGTTTCGCCGCCTTTGAAATATTTGCAATCCGGCTGAAACCGCAAGTGAAATGAACCTGAAAACCTCGCCGCCTTTGCGGTGAAGAACCGAGCTTTTAAGGATGACGATCGATCCCGTACCGGCGCCCGGCCTTCATCGCGCACTGGAAGAACGGTTATCATCCCGCTTCTGATTGAACCGCCGCACTGCAACAAAAAAACACAATAGCGGCGGATATGAACGGAGGAGACATGACTACAAACCCGGTTCCGCACGTCCTGATCGTCGACGACGAGGCCGACATGCGCGAGCTGTTGTGCGATCTCATCGAATCGAACGGCCTGCGCGCGACGGCCGTCGAGGACGGTGCAACGATGCGCGTCGAGCTCGACAGCGGCAACTACGCCCTGCTCATCCTCGACCTGCGCCTGCGCCGCGAGGACGGCCTGACACTGGCGCGCGCCGTGCGCGAGACTTCGGCGATCCCGATCATGATCCTCACCGGCAAGGGCGATGAAACCGACCGCATCCTCGGGCTGGAGCTTGCCGCCGACGACTATCTGATGAAGCCGTTCAACCCGCGCGAACTGCTGGCGCGCGTGCGCGCTCTGCTGCGCCGCGCCGGCGGCGAGTTCCCGGCGGTAAAGAACGCAGGCCAGGGGAGTCAACCGCAAGGCCGCAACGGCGCGGCCGAAGCGGACGACCACGAAACCGCCCGTTTCGGCAACTGGACACTGGACCTCACCAACCGCGTGCTGCGCGACCAGAACAACCAGCCGTGCCCGCTGACGCCGAGCGAATACGCGCTGCTCGAAGCCTTCTACCGCAACGCCAACCGCGTTTTGACGCGCGACCAGCTGCTGGAGAACCTGCGCGGCGATCACACCGACGCCTTCGACCGCACGGTCGACGTGCTGATCCTGCGCCTGCGCCGCAAGATCGAGCGCAACCCGTGTCATCCCGAGCTGATTCGCACCGAGCGCGGCCTCGGTTACCAGTTCTGCACGCAAGCAGTGCGCGTGCAGTAGCCGGCGCCGAACGAGCGATGCACGAGAAACCCGCCGAAGCCCGTTTCTGGCCGACGAGCGTCCGCTCCCGCTTGCTGCTCGCCTTCGCCGTCATCTTCGCCTCGGCGATGGCCCTGGCGTTGGTTGGCTGGCTTGGCATCCGCGACACGCGCGACGCGCTGCGCGACTTCCAGTCGCACGTGCTGCCCGACGTCTCGCGCTCGCTCGAACTCTCGCAGCGGATCGCCGCCATCGCGGCGATGGCGCCGTACGTTGCCGAAAGTACGCGCCCGTTCCAGTTGCAGGCCGAGGCGCAGGCGCTGCTGAGCCGTGTCGTCGAAGCCGAACGCCTGGCCAACACCATGCCGGTCGAGCGCAGCCAGGAGCTCAACGTCGGCCCCGCCCTGCTCGCCCTCAAGGCGAGCATTGCCGAACTGGTCGAGGTCACACGCAAGGATCTCTTTCTACAGGAGGATCTGCGCGAATACCTGTACCGCCTCTCCAGCGCCGCCGACGAACTGCCGCCGATGGCGCGCCGCGAGACGGTCGACGCAATCTTCCGTGATCTGATCGCCGCCATCGAGGTCGCCAATCCCGAGACGCTGACGTCGCTGCGCAAACGGGTGACCGAACAGACGAGCCGCATGGACCGCAGCAATCTCGCATCGTCGCGCATCGTAAATCTCATCCGCGACAACCTCGAAGGCCCGGACAACGTCTTCGTGCTGCGCGACCGCCAGTTCCAGCTGCGCGAGCGCAAGGCCTTCCTCGTCTCGCGCACGCGCGCCGAAGCCGAACGCCTCGGCGAGCGCGTCGACGAATACGTGCACAACGCGCGTTCGCACGTCGAGCAGCGCGGTGAATCGGTCACGCGCGCCGCCCGCTCCGGCGCGCTCGGCATCACCATCCTCACCTTCGTCTGCATCGCCGTCGCCCTCCTCGGCATCAGAGTCGTCATCCGCATGGTGGGCAGCCTGGGCGGCATCACGCAGGTGATGAGCAAACTGGCGCAGGGCGACACCGAGCAATCGACGCCGGAAACCGGGCGCCGCGACGAACTGGGCGCACTGGCGCGCGCCTTCGAGGTTTTCCGCGACAACGCGCGCGCCGTGCGCCGCATGGCCAACGACATCCGCGAACAGGGCAACCTCTTGGCGACCGTGGTCGAGAGCATGAAGGACGGCCTCTCGGTGTTCGACAGCGAGGGCCGCATCATCACGTGGAACCGGCAATACCCGGTGCTGCTCAACATCAAGGGCGACAGCATCAAGCACGGCATGACGCTCGACGAAATCCAGACGCTGCTGCCCGAACGCATCAACGACAACGCCGGCGCGCCGACGGTGCTCTCCGAGTTCAACCGCGCGCGCCAGAAGCACGCCTACCGTTTCGAGCTCGCCTTCGCCGGCGGCCGCGTCGTTGAATTCCGCAGCAATCCGATGCCCGGCGGTGGTTTCGTCACGCTCTACAGCGATCTCACCGAGCGCCGCCTCGTCGAATCGCAGCTGCGACAGGCGCAGAAGATGGAGGTGCTCGGCCAGCTCACCGGCGGCGTCGCGCACGACTTCAACAACCTGCTCGCGGCAATCACCGGCAACCTCTACCTGCTCGACCAGGAACCCAGCCTCTCCGAGCCCGGCAAGAAATTCGCCGCGCGTGCGCGCTCGGCCGCCGAACGCGGCGCGACGCTGACCCGGCGCCTGCTCGCCTTCGCCCGCCGCCAGCCACTCTCGCCGAGCGCCGTCGATGTCGACGTTTTCATCCGCGACCTCGCCGACCTCATCGAGTACAGCGTCGGCCAGGGCGTCGCCGTCGTCCTCGATCTCGACGCGCCGGACATCTGCGCCTGGGTCGACCGCGGCCAGCTCGAGAACGCCCTGCTCAATCTGGCGATCAACGCGCGCGACGCGATGCCCAACGGCGGCACCCTGCACCTGCGCAGCCGCTATGACACCAACCGCGATCTCGTGAGTATCGAAGTGGCCGACAGCGGCCAGGGCATGGACCACGAAATCCGCGAACGCATTTTCGAGCCCTTCTTCACGACCAAGGCCGGCTCCGGCAGCGGCCTCGGCCTATCGATCGTCTATGGCTTCGTCAAGCAGTCGGGTGGCGACATCCAGCTGACCAGCGCGCCGGGCAAGGGTACGTCCTTCACCCTGCACCTGCCGACGCACGCACGCGATTACCTGCACGAAGAAGCGGAAGCCCCCGCCGAACCCGTCGCTGGACAGTCGCTGCTGCTTGTCGAGGACGATACCGACGTGCGCACGGCGCTCGCCGATCTGCTGAGCGCCACCGGCCACGTCGTCACCGTCGCCACGACGGCCGAACAGGCGATCGAACTGCTGGAAAACACCTACCAGTCGGTCGTGCTCTCCGACGTCGACCTGGGTACCGGCGCCAGCGGCGTCGAGCTGATGCGGCACATCGCCGAACACTACCCGACGCTGCCGCGCATCCTCATGTCCGGCTTGCCTGCGGAATTCCTGGTCTCCCGGTTCGGTCTTTCCGAACATCAGCCGCTGCTCGCCAAACCGTTTACGATCCAGCATCTGGACAGCGCGATACGCCAGGCCACATCACTTTTCCAGAGCTGACACCGATGGATGAGCAAACCGCCGATTCGACCGTGCAGCGCCCCTTCCGCACACGCCTGCGTGCCGCGCTGGCCGCGCTGCTCATGCTCGGACCGTTATCGCTGGCGGTGGCCGACCCGGTGCGTATCGGCGTCACCGTCACCGATCTCGGCAACCCGTTTTTCGTGCGCCTCGCCCGCAGCATCGAGAACTCGGCGCGCCAGGTGATCGGTCCGGACGTGAAGGTCTTCGTCGCCTCGAGCGCCTACGACCTCGACCGCCAGAACAGCCAGATCGACTACTTCATCGAAAAGAAGATCGACCTGCTCATGCTGATCGCCACCGACCCGGTCGCCATCGAACCCGCCGTGCAGCGGGCGCAGGCCAAGGGCATCAAGGTCATGGCGCTCGACGTGCGCGCTGCGGGCGCCGACGCCACGTTCACGACGAACAACATCCAGGCCGGCGAGCTTGCCTGCCGCTACATCGTGCAGAAGCTCGGCGGCAAGGGCGATGTGGTGATCATCTCCGGCCCATCGGTCACCTCGATCACCGACCGCACGGACGGCTGCCTGGCCGTGTTGAAGTCGACACATGGCATCCGTCTGCTCTCCTCCGATCGCAACGGCGGCGGCAGCTCGGAAGGCGGCTTCGCCAAGATGACCGACGTGCTCACGCTCTTCCCGAAGATCGACGCCGTCTTCGCCATCAACGACCCGACCGCGCTCGGCGTCGAGGAAGCGGCGCGACAGGCCGGGCGCAAAGAGTTCTTCATCGTCGGCGTCGACGGCGCACCGAAGGTCAAGGCGCGGCTGCACGATGCCGACTCGCTGATCCACGCCACCGTCGCGCAGCTGCCGGACGTCATGGCGCAACGGGCCATCGAAACCGGCTATGCGCTGATGCGCGGCAAGGACGTCCCCAATCGCGTCGTACTGATCCCCGCCGAGCTGCTGACGCGCGACGACCCGCCGGAGTCGACCGATTGGGGACAATAGCCTTGCGCACCACCGCACGCCGGTGGCTTTCGCTGGTCGGCCTGACGCTCACCGCCCTTGCCGGCGCGGCAGTCGCCGCTGAAACCGGCCGCATCGGCGTCTCGGTCACCGACCTCGGCAACCCGTTTTTCGTGCGCGTCG
Organism: Propionivibrio sp.; assembly: GCF_017995515.1. Taxonomy (GTDB): domain Bacteria; phylum Pseudomonadota; class Gammaproteobacteria; order Burkholderiales; family Rhodocyclaceae; genus Propionivibrio. The sequence goes on along the minus strand of NZ_JAGOIT010000093.1, from coordinate 1,955 downwards.
CACGCGGTGTCGAAACCTCGGCACGGCGCGTCGTCGGGCCGGAGGTCAAGGTCTACGTTGCCTCGAACGCCTACGACATCCAGCGCCAGATCCAGCAGATCGACGACTTCATCCGCAGGCAGGTCGATCTGATCGTGCTCAACGCGGCCGACCCGAACGCGGTTGAAGCGGCGGTCAACCGCGCACAAGCCAAGGGAATACGCGTCGTCGCCGTCGACGTGCGCGCCGCCGGCGCCGACGCGACGATCACCACCGACAACGTGCAGGCCGGCGAGCTGGCGTGCCGCTACATCGTCGAAAAGCTCGGCGGTTCCGGGCAAGTGGTCATCATCAACGGCCCGCCGGTTTCGGCGACGATCGACCGCGTCGCGGGCTGCCGCAAGGTGCTCGACGCCACGCCCGGCATCCGCCTGCTCTCGGCCGACCGCAACGGCGGCGGCACATCGGAAGGCGGCTTCGCCAAGATGACCGACCTGCTGACGCTCTTCCCGCACATCGACGCCGTCTTCGCCATCAACGACCCGACGGCGATCGGTGCCGACGACGCCGCCCGCCAGGCCGGGCGCAGCGACTTCTTCATCGTCGGCGTCGACGGCGCACCCAAGGCCAAGGGGCGCATGAAGGACGGCAACTCGCTGATCGCCGCCACCGTCGCGCAAATGCCGGACAAACTGGCGCAGAAGGCCGTCGAAGCCGGTTACGCATTGATCCGGAAACAAACGATCCGCGAACACACCGTCCTGATCCCCGCGATCCTCCTGACCCGCGACTCGGTGCAGAATCAGGATGACTGGAGCCGGTAACCATTCCCGGCAAGGCAGGACGTTCGAGATTCGTCAACGCAAAGGCGCGAAGGCACAAAGATCGCAAAGTAAAAACGTGTTGATACCATTGGGTCATTCACCCGGCGGATAATTGCAGACAGCACGATCAGCTCGCGTAGCCCTTTGATTTTCTTTGCGAACCTTCGCGTCCTTTGCGCCTTTGCGGTGAAGAACTGTTTTAACGGCCGATCATCTTCGCAGCCAAGGTCGCGGCAAACGCAGTTCAAAAAAAGCCCGCCGATGTACGGCGGGCTTCCGGTGTTGCCTGATTCGATTACAGGCAACAAAAGGCCGTCAAGCGATTACACCCTGCGCCGCAGCGAGAACAACCCAAGCAGTCCAATGCCCATCAGCGCCAGGACACCCGGCTCTGGAACATCGAGTTTCTTGGTCGAAATCGTGAAACCAAACGCCAGTGTGGTGCTGTCCCCTTCTGGCGTCGTGAATCCGAAACATCCGGCGGCTTCCCCGGCAGCTCGACATGCGGTGTCCTGCAGGACCGAAAGAACCCCACCAGACGTCGGGAAAATGTTGACAAAGTAGGTACTCAGTCCGGAACCATCATCATAATCAAAGGACTGGTTGAGGAACCCGCCTTTCAAAACAAAGATGTCGTTGCACGGTGTCGGGCTGGTGGCCGCGCATGGGGCGGCATTCGTCGTCTCGGTGAACGAAATCGAGAACGGTACGATCATGTCGGGCATCGCGGCATTGTCCGGGACCAGCGGGTCGAGAGTAACCCAGTTGGTGAGGACTGCACTGGTCAGCGACTTGCTCCCCCCGCTGATTGTGTTGTTGTGATGGGTTAACGAAGTGCTGAACGCAAGGTATGGCGACGTAGCGGGCGGGGAAGAACCCAGATAGGTATCAATGCTGCCCTTGGCCGGAGAATTGCCGACGTCCAGCGAACTCTGACCTTTTGCCGTAGTCGGAATGCCCCAGGTCAATGACTTTGTCGGCAAGGTGGCAGTCGTTCCGCCAGTACCGGAATACGTTGCTGCCGTAAATAGACTGCTGACCGAGTAGTCCCACGATGTCACGATGGCGCTGGCAGGGGCCGACACCATCAAGAGCGCGGAGCCAATAGCTGCAACTCTGGAAATCAGCTTCATGATTTACCTCCTGAAAAGT
>NZ_JAGOIT010000028.1 GCF_017995515.1 Propionivibrio sp. | reverse complement strand
CGCCAGATCGTCGATGGCGATTTCGCCGCTCAGGTCGACCGCGCCCTCGCCGAGAGCGGGCTGGCCCCCGCCGCCCTCGTCCTCGAAGTCACCGAGAGCCTCTACATGCGCGTCGAACCTGCCGTCAATGTGGAAAGCCTTCAATATCGATGATCTGAAAGCCGGAGTCTCCGGCCCGGAACCGCAATTCCTCGAGTTCCTGCGCAGCGCGCAAATGTCGTGTGCCGTGTATCGAAACCCCGCCGGCTCCAGAGACATGCTGGCGCCACGCCTCGAAGACGAGCTGAACGTGGTCATTGAAGGAAAGGCTCGCGTCCAGGTGGGCGATCACGAACGCGAGGTCGGACCGGGCGCAGTCCTCTTCGTCAGGGCGACGACCGAGCATTCGTTCTTTGACGTTACCGACGATCTGACGCTATTGGCGATCTTCGGCCCAGGCACGGCGTGACTATCCGGCGACGACGACCCGGTTCCGGCCCTCCATCTTGGCCTTGAGCAGGCCGGCGTCGGCGCGGTTGATGGTGTCGGAGAAACTCTCGCCGAGACGATACCGGGTCAGGCCGAAACTGGCCGTGACTCTTGCCGTGTCGTCTTCCGAAAACCGGAGTTGCACCTGCTCCATGCCGGTGCGGATGCGTTCGACGACTTGCATGGCCGATTCGATCGACGTTTCCGGCAGCAGGACGAGAAATTCCTCGCCGCCCCAACGCCCGCATACGTCGTATTCGCGCAGCGAGCGCTGAATCGCCTCGCTGATCGCGCACAGCGCCTTGTCGCCAGCTTCGTGCCCGAATTGGTCGTTGATCGACTTGAAGCGGTCCACGTCGAGGATGGCGAGGCCGTACGGCGTGCCTTTCCGGATCGCCCGTTCGGTCTCTTCGCGCAGGCGCTCCATCAGCGAACGCCGGTTGTCGAGGCCGGTGAGCGAATCGTGCAGCGCGCTGTCCCGGAGCGCTTCGCTGAGTTCGCGCAGGCTGTTCTGGTAGCGGTCCGAAATGCGGGCCAGTTTCTCGAGGCGGCGGAGCTGCTTGTCGTACTGTTCCGTAAGGCTCAGCGTCTGTCGGTGGCTGATCGAGTGGTAGCCGTCCGAGATGCGGACGAGCCGTTCGAGCCGCTCGCGCTGGCTTTCGCTGTGCTTGAAGAGGTCGTTCAGCGGCGTACGCAACGGGTTGTCCTGATGCGCCGGATCGGCGAGCAGGTGCCCGATCAGGGCGTGCAACCCGGCTTCGTCGATGTAATGCCTGGGGCCGCCAGTCATTGCGGCGCCGCGGCGATATCGAACGGGAACGAGCAGTCCTCGCGAAATTCGTCGGCCAGATCGAGCACGCGCTCGTTGCGCGGGTCGTAGTACCAGGCGACGCTGACCGCGCGCCCCCTGCCGTGCGCGTCTTCGAGCATGTCGAAGATGTCCATCATCGCCTTGACCGAACTGGTGTTCATATAGACGAGGCGAAGCTCGAGATGCAGCGCTTCGCTGCGCAGGCGCAGATAGTCTTCGATCCACTGGATGATCGGGTCGAAGAACTCGAAGGAGTTCTCCGGGTAGGAGTCGCCGTGCATGCGGAGGATGCCGGCATTCGTATCGGATTCGATGCCCGGCGTGGATTGGGATGATGCGATGTTCAGGTCGTTCATGTTGGCGGAGGTAAGTCGTGTCTCAAATAAAGGCGCACAGGCTGAAGAATGCGCGCTCCTCGTCGATCGGGGAGAGGTTGCCCTTGAGCGGCAGGCTGGATTTTCGGGCGACGTCGATCAGTCCGAGGCCGGCGCCGGTGGTCGCTGCGGCGTCGCGCGGCTGGCGCAGCTGCGTCTTGTAGGTGGCTTTCAATTGCGCCTTGTCCATCGACGCCAGCGCATCGACGCGCGCGAGCAAGGCCTCGCCATCGGCCGCTTCGACGATATTGCCCGCTTGCACGAGATAACGCTCCTCGGCATCGCGCGCCACGATCACCGTCGCCGCGCTTTCGAGATCGCCGTAACCCCGGCTTTGCGCGTAATGGCGGATGTTCTGCGTCATCTCGATATAGATGCTGAAGACGTCCATCGCCGCCGTCGGCTGGGCATTTTCGGCCTGCAGGTAGTTCTTCAGCGCGTTGCCGATCTCCTCGATCAGGCTGCGCGAAATCGGCCCGTTGAAGCAGAGCAGGATGCGGTTGCGGTTGAAGTGCGTCCGAAGGCTGAAGAGGTCGATGGTTTCCATGGCGGGAAGAGGGTTAGGCTTCGATTAGTCGAAACGGAAAGATAACACTGTGATGTCGTCGCGTTGCGGCAGTGAACCGCGATAACGCTCGAGTTCCTCGTCGAGCGCCCTCGCCTGTTCGGCCATCGGCAGGCGTGCGTGTGCGCGCAGGAGCCGGGCGAAGCGGCTGTTGCCAAAGCCGTAGCCCAGCTCGCCGCCAGCCTGATCGAGGAAACCATCGGTCGCCAGGTAATACGTCACGCCGGACAGCATGTCGATTTCCGTATCGACGTACTGGCCGACGCGGCGGTCGCCGATGGCGCGCCGGACGCCCTTGATCTCGCCGACCTGCTCGCCGTCGCTCCAGTACAGGCTGATCTTGGCGCCGGCGTAGCGAAGTTTCCGTTCGCGCTGATCGACGAAGGCGAGGCCGGCGTCCATGTTGGTCGCGATGCCACGCGGCAGATTGCAGCTGCTCAGCATGTCGCGCATCAAACGGTCGGTCTGCGTCAGGATGCCGGCCGGCGCGTCGATTCCCATCCGGACGATCGCCTGATCGAGCGCGGCGCGCGCCAGCATGGTCATCAAGGCGCCGGGGACGCCATGCCCGGCGCAGTCGATCACGCCGAGCACGTGCCGCTCGCCCTCGCTGCGGAAAATGTAGAAATCACCGCCCACGACGTCGCGCGGCCGCCACAGGGCAAAGTGACGCGGACCGAGCTGCTCGGCGAGCTGCTGGTTGGGCAGGATGGCGCGCTGGATCAGGCTCGCGTAGTCGATCGAATCGTTGATCTGCTTGTGCGCGTGGCGCATGTCGAGATTGGCTTGTTCAAGTGCCTGGGTTCGCGCCTTGACCAGCGTTTCGAGCTGTTCGGTATGCGCGCGGACCTGCCGCGCCATGAGGCCGAACGCTTCGCTGAGATCCCCGAGCTCATCGCGCGTAACGGGCGGCAGCGAGACGTCGAAATTGCCGTGCGCCATTTGCGAGGCGGACTGTTGCAGCTTTTTCAGCGGACGCAGGACCAGTCGCTCGACGGCGTAGCCAAATCCGGCGAGCAGCACGCCGACGAGCAGCACCACCGCGAGGATCGCCGTGTTGATCCAGCGGTCATCGAGCACATTGACTGCCGTCAGGTCGACCGCGGAGACCACGTACCACTTGAGTTCGGGGACGTAAGCCAGGGCCAGCAGTTGCTCGCGGCCGTCCAGCCGGACGTGCAGCGTCACGACCTCGTCGGGGTTGTTGATCGCCCGGATCATCGCGTTACCCAACTCGACGCGTTCCGGCCCGTCGCGCAAGAGGCCGGGCAGCGTCTGATCGGTCGCGGCGGCGCTCGCTGCCTGGTTGATCGCGATCAGCGCCTTGTTGCGATGCGCCTGGATGGCGCCCGACTGCGCGACGATCATCGGCGTGATGCCCGGCTCGTCGGTGTCGATGAATTCCTTGAGAAACGTGCTCAGGTCGATACCGGTACCGGCGATGCCGAGCACGCGATCACGCGCGCGGATCTGGATGTTCAGCCAGACCTGCGTGATGTCCAGGTGCGCGTCGTAATTGACGTTGATGTTGAAGATTTCCGGCTGGCGCAGCGTATTGAAAAACCACTGGTCGCTCGATTTTTCCGGGTCCAGCATGTAGCGCGGCTGGTCGCTGGACACCTTGTTGTCGTCGTTGAAATAGAAGCCCCTGCTGCGATTGCTGCAGAGGAAGTACGAGCGGCTGCTCAGGTCGTGGCGATAGGCTTCGGCTTCCTTGAAAAAGAGCGCCCGCAGCGCGGCGTCGTTCTCGCTGGCCAGCCATTGCCGGGTGATTTCCGAGTTCGCCAGTCGCTTTGCCAGCGCAAGGTCGCGCGAGATCGGCGCCAGGATGCGTTCGCGCTTCAGCTGCGTGAGATTGCGCGCATACGCCTCGCCGAAGTGATTGCGTACCCCTTCGAGAATGCGCCAGCCGATCAAGCCGGCAGTGGTAACGGCGAACAAACAGGCGAGGACGAGCGCGAGTATCGACTTGGCGCGAAGGCCGAATCCCAAGGTTGCCATCGTTGGTTTCGTTATTTTTGAGCCTTGTGATTCTACGTCGTTTTTGTAGCGTGCGCGTCAAGCGTCGACCGCCGCAGTACAATTGCCGACGATATGCAGTTTCGCCCGACCCCAACGACCTCCCGGAATGACTGATGGAACTTGAACGATTGCTCAGGACGCAGGGTTTTGGCAGTCGTTCCGAGTGCCGCGCCCTGGTCCATTCCGGCCGCGTGCGTGTCGCCGGTGAAGACTGCGACGATCCTCTTGCCGACTTCGATCCGGAAGGCTTCTCGTTCGCGGTCGACGGCGTCCCCTGGACGTTCCGGAAGAACGCCTACATCGCCTTGAACAAGCCGGCCAACTACGAGTGTTCGCACAAGCCGCGCTTCCACCCGAGCGTCTATGCCCTGCTTCCGCGCCCGCTGGTGACGCGCGGCGTGCAGGCGGTGGGGCGCCTTGACGAGGATACGACGGGCCTGTTGCTGATGTCGGACGACGGGCAATTCATTCATAAATGCACGTCGCCGAAGAAGATCGTCGCGAAGGTCTATGAGGCGACGACGAAGCACGACATCGACGACGCGCAGATCGCTGCGCTGCTCGACGGCGTCGTCCTGAACGATGAACCGTCGGCGATCGCGGCCGCCGCTTGCGAACGCATTTCGGATCGGCTGTTACGCCTGACGGTGACCGAGGGGAAGTATCATCAGGTCAAACGCATGGTGGCGGCGGCGAGTAATCGTGTCGAAGCGCTGCATCGCGTTTCGATCGGCGCCTACGTTCTGCCCGCGACGCTCAAGCCGGGCGAATGGACGTGGCTGACCGAGGAAGATCTTGCTTTGGCGCAGGTGAGTTCATCTGCCGCCTGACGAACGAAGACGAGGAGGCGACTATCGTGCAGACCGTTCTATTCATCATCCACGCGCCGGCCTACGGCAGCGAACGCATGTTGAGCGCGCTGCGTCTGGCGACGGCGATCGCAGCGCAGGAAATCGAGACCGTCGATCTGCGCCTGTTCATGATGTCCGACGCGGTGACCGTCGGCCTGCCCAACCAACCCGCTGCCAGCGCGGGCGGTGGCTTGCAACAGATGCTTATCGAATTGGTCGAGCACGGCGCGCAGATCAAGCTCTGCCGGACCTGCGCCCAGGCGCGCGGTATCGTCGATCTGGAACTGATTCCCGGCGTCGCCATCGGAACGCTGCCAGAGCTTGGCGAATGGACGCTGGCGGCCGACAAGGTCATCACCTTCTGAGAAGATGACACTCACCGAGCTTCGCTACATCGTCATGCTGGCGCGCGAGCGGCACTTCGGCCGCGCGGCGGAAAAGTGCCACGTCAGTCAGCCGACGCTGTCGGTCGCGCTGAAAAAGGTCGAACACAAGTACGGCGTGATCCTCTTTGAACGCACGCCGAGCGAGGTACGCCTGACGCCAACCGGCGAACAGATCGCCAGGCAGGCCGAGCGCGTGCTCGAGGAAGCCGGACGCCTGAAGGAAATCGCGCAGCAGGGCAAGGATCCGCTGATCGGTGCGCTGCGCCTCGGCGTCATCTACACCATCGCACCGTATCTGTTGCCGCGCCTGGTGCCGGCGCTGCACGCGCGCGCACCGCACATGCCGATGTATCTGCAGGAGAACTTTACGGTCAACCTGGGCGAACAATTGCGCCGCGGTGATCTCGACGCGATCATCGTCGCCCTGCCCTTTTCCGAGCCGGGCATCGTCTCGCGGCCGGTCTACGACGAACCGTTCTGCGTCGTCATGCCGATGCATCATCCAATGGCGAAGCAGGCGGCAATTCCGCCCGACCAGATCGCTGGCGAGAATCTGCTCCTCCTCGGTCAGGGCAACTGCTTCCGCGATCAGGTCGTGCAGGCCTGCCCGCACCTGTCGGAACCGGGTGGCGCTAACGGTGCGCTCGAAGGCAGCTCGCTCGAAACGGTTCGCCACATGGTCGCGAGCGGCGTCGGCATCTCGGTCGTGCCGATTTCCGCGGCAAAATCGTGGCCGCAGAATGGCTCGCTATTGCAATATCGCGACTTCACCCAGCCGGCTCCCTTCAGGCGCGTCGGAATCGCGTGGCGGGCTTCCTTCCCGCGTCCGCAGGCGATCGACGTTTTGCGCGCGGCGATCCTCGATGCGCCGCCACCGGGCGTCAGCGCCATCGCCTGAGCGTTGCGCGTCAGGCGGGGGCGACGTCACCTCGACGCCTATTGCGCGCTGCTTTTCTTGCTCGCGGTCTTGGCCGGAGCTTTCGCCTTGGGCTCGCGCTTCTCGAACTCGAAGCCGACCTTGCCGTCGGTGCCGCGAACGAGGAACGCCGAGAACTTGCGGCGCGTGCGCGACGAAACGAAGTCCTTGAGCAGATCGGTGCGCCCCGTCGCCAGCAGCTTCTGCATCTGCTCGGGTTCGACTGCCTGCTGCAGGATGACCTTGCCCGAGCGGAAGTCGCAGGTCTTTTCCGGTCCGACCGACTTCTCGCAGACGTAGGCCATGCCGTGCTCGAACACCTGCCCCGCACATTTTGGACAGGCCCCCAGGGATTGCTGCCCGGAGAAGTCGACGGCTTCCGCGCTGCCCTCTTCGCCGCCCGCTCCCTGACCGAAATCGAACTCGGGCTGGTTGTCCGCGTTCAGCTTGATGATCGCGTTGAACGGCCGCCCCATCTTGTTGCGGAAGCCGGTCAGCGGTCCGATCTTGCGTTCGGTCAGCAGGATCTCGATCTCCGACGCTTCGTACTGACGTCCGGCGACGATCTTCCAAAGCGCAAAGTCGCACGCCTGGCACTGGAACTTCTTGTAGGTTTCCTTGATCTTGCCGCCGCACTTCGGGCAAGGGGTTTCGAGTTCGCCAAAATCACCGGGAATGGTGTCGCTGTCGTAGCTCTTGGCACGGTCGACGATGTGCTGCGTCATCGCCGCGATTTCCTGCATGAACGCCTCGCGCGACATCTCGCCACGTTCCATGCGCGCCAGCTTCCATTCCCACTCGCCCGTCAGTTCGGGCGCGGTCAGCTCGCGAATGCCCAGGCCGTTGAGCAGGGTCATCAGCGAAAACGCCTTCGCGGTCGGCTGCAATTCGCGCCCCTCGCGGTGCAGATACTGTTCGCCGATCAGGTTCTCGATGATCTGCGCGCGCGTCGCCGGCGTGCCGAGGCCGCGTCCGGCCATCGCCGCCTTCAGTTCCTCGTCATCGACCATCTTGCCTGCGCCTTCCATGGCCGACAGCAGCGTCGCTTCGGAATAGCGCGCCGGCGGTCGCGTTTCGGTGGCGTTGAGGACGACCTCATCCGTATGCACGGTCTCCTTCGCGCCAACCGCGACCAGATTGCCTTCGTCGCCGGCCTGTCCCTCGCGCCCATAGACGGCCAGCCAGCCGGGATTGACCAGCACCTTGCCTTCCGTTTTGAACGGTTCGTCTTCGACGCGCGTGATGCGTGTCGTGACCATGTATTCGGCCGCAGGATAGAAGACAGCGAGGAAGCGCTTGACGACCATGTCGTAGAGCTTCTGCTCGGGCTCGGACAGGTGCTTGGGCGCCTGCAGCGTCGGGATGATGGCGAAGTGGTCGGAAATCTTGGCGTTGTTGAAGATGCGCTTGTTCGGGATGACCCAGTTGCGCGCCAGAATCTGGTGCGCGAACGGCGAGAACCGGGAGAGCAGCGATTCGTCGTGGCCTTTGCCGACACCCTCGCCGGTCAGCATCCTGAGCGTGTCCTTCACCGTACCGAGATAGTCCTCGGGCAGCGCGCGCGCGTCGGTCCGCGGATAGGTCAGCACCTTGTGTTTTTCGTACAGCGCCTGTGCCAGCCCCAAGGTGGCTTTTGCCGAAAAGCCGAAGCGGCTGTTCGCTTCGCGCTGCAGGCTGGTGAGGTCGTAAAGCAGGGGCGACAGCTGCGAAGAAGGCTTGGCTTCTTCAGTGACCACGCCCGGCTTGTTCGTGCATTTGCCTTGCAGCGCCTTGGCGCGGGCTTCGTCCCACAGACGGTCGGCGCGCAGGTGTTCGTCTTCCTCGCCCTTGCCCTTGGTGAAGTCCTCGTCGAACCACTTGCCGCGATACTCTCCGGCGGCACAGGAGAAGACGCCTTCCAGCTCCCAGTAGGGGCGCGGCTTGAAGCGGCGAATCTTGTCCTCGCGCTCGACGAGCAGCGCCAGCGTCGGCGTCTGCACGCGGCCGACCGTCGTCAGGTGGAAACCGCCAGTCTTCGAGTTGAACGCGGTCATCGCGCGCGTACCGTTGATGCCGACCAGCCAGTCCGATTCGGAACGGCAGACCGCCGCGTCGGCGAGGCCTTTCATTTCCGAGCCGTCGCGCAGTCCGGCGAAGCCGTCCCGGATCGCCTGTTGCGTCATCGACTGCAGCCACAGGCGCTGCACACCCTTGCCGCTCTTTGCGTGCTGCGCGATGTAGTTGAAGATCAGCTCACCTTCGCGGCCCGCGTCGCAGGCATTGACCAGCGTCGTCACGTCCTTGCGCTTGATCAGCTTGGTCAGCAGCTTGAGCCGCGATTCCGACTTCTCGATCGGCTTGAGCGCGAAGTGCGGCGGAATCACCGGCAAGTGGGCGAACGACCATTTCCCGCGTTTGACCTCGTACTCTTCGGGGCAGGCGAGTTCGAGCAGGTGACCAACCGCCGAGGAGAGGACGAAGTCGTCGCTCTCGAAGTAGTCGTCATGTTTTGTAAACCCGCCAAGGGCGCGCGCGATGTCGGCGGCAACCGAAGGTTTCTCTGCAATGATCAGCTTCTTGCTCATGGCGTGTTATGTGCCCGGGAAAAATGGCGAAAGTATATGACTTCAGGATGCTCGAATCGCACCATGCTGCAAACCATGATAAGAGCACTGGTCAGCGCTTGGCAAGCAGGATGGGTAGTAGCGACAGGGCGGGAAGTAAGGCAGGTACGAGTTGCGAATCAGTGCATCAATTCAGCGTCGGCGTCGTAGAGCAATTCCTCGACGATCAACGGTTCGAGATCCTCCTCCCTGCTCCAGAGCACCATCAGCACAATGACCTTGAACTTGTCCAGAGGGATGGAATCGTCGTCGAGCATCATCGCGTACTCGATCACCAATTCGCGGAGATGCGGTGAAATGACACCCGTGGTCTCGAGGAACATGATGAAACTCAAGCATTCGGCGCCGAGCCGATACTGTTCCTCTGCAGTGTATATGCGCTGTGCAAGCGGACTGCATGTCCATTCAGCGCGTTGGGTGTTCTTGAGGCCGTTCAGCCAGACCAGCGCGAGCGAGATGTCTTCATCTTCAAATCCGATGTCGCTGAGCTTGCGGGCCAAGGCGTCCGGTTTGGGGTGAGCCGACAAATCCTGATAGTTTTCGAAGAGGTAAACGAGGATATCAATCATGTGAAGCGGGGAGTCTTTACGTGTGCGCGAGCCTTTGGTAGCGGCCGCCAGGCAGGCTGGCGACATGTCCATCGAGCTCCAAGTGCAGCAGCATCACGGAAAGCGTATCGGCCGTCAAGCCGCTCCGTCCGGCGAGATCGTCGAGTCCGCACGGATCGAAACCCATGTGCGCGAGCAGATCGTTGTGCCCGGCCGCGCCCACCGCTTGCTCCGCACGCGGCACAGCGGGTTCGGCGAGGCGACCCCAGCTCAACTCTTCAAGCACGTCCTGCGCGGTCTCGACGAGCTTGGCGCCCTGCTTGATCAGCTTGTGACAGCCGCGTGACTGCGGCGAGTGAATCGAGCCCGGGATGGCGAAAACCTCGCGTCCCTGTTCGCCGGCGAGACGCGCCGTAATCAGTGAGCCGCTTTCGATCGCCGCTTCGACGACCAGAACCCCTTGCGACAATCCCGAGATCAGGCGATTGCGCTTGGGAAAGTTGAACGCCGTGACCGTCGTGCCGAGCGGAAATTCCGAGACGATCGTTCCCTTGGCGCCAATCTCCAGCGCCAGGTCCTTGTTGCGCGCGGGGTAAATACGATCGATCCCGGTACCGATGAAAGCGATCGTGTCGCCGCCGGCTGCCAGTGCGCCGCGATGCGCTGCGGCGTCGATGCCGAGCGCGAGTCCGCTGGCGACGACGAGGCCGGCGTCGGCAAATGCGGCAGCGAAACGTTCCGCATTCTGTACGCCCTGCGGCGTCGGGTTGCGGCTGCCGACCATGGCCAGCGCCGGTCGGTTGAGCAGGTCGAGGCGGCCGCGGACGTAGATCAGTGTCGGCGGGTCGGCAATCTCGAGCAGTGCCTGTGGATACTCAGGGTCGGCAATGGTGACGATGTGCTGGTTGTCGCCCGTTGCCCAGTCGCATGCGGTCTGTACGATCGCGGCGTTATCCGTCCCCAGCAAAGTTGTGGCGAGGCGGTCGCCGATGATTTCGCGCAAGTCGCCATGCGCGGCCGAGAAGATTGCCTCGGGCAGTCCGAACGCCCGGAGCAGCTTGCGTTGCGTTTCGCCGCCAATTCCGGGCGTGAGCGTTAATCTCAGCCAGTCGCCCAGCGACTCGGTCGAGGCCATCGCTCAGGGCGTGCGCACGAAGTCATTGACTTCGACGGTCCCCTCCGACTGCACCACCAGCGCATACGAGATGCGGTCGAACGTGCGGAAGACGAAAACGAGGCCGGTGCGTTCCGCCGGGACCTTGACGTTGATCTTCTGGTCGTTTTCGTCACGCTGGGTCACGGTACGATTTCTCTCCAGGGCGAGCACATGACCAATCTCCAGGCCGTCCTGGTTACCCAGATTCAGCGAGATGATCGAGCCGCGTCCGGCTGAACCGACGCCGCCGTAGATCGATACGACACGGCCGTCGACCGGCGTGTCGGGTTTGTGCGGGACGTAATGGACCATCGCCGGTTTGGCGGCCGGAACCAGACGGTCTCCGCGACCGATTTCCTGCGTTGCCGAGGTGATTTCGAACGTGGCGGGTTGGCCCGGCCGGGTCTGTGTCGCTGCTCCGAGATAAAACGCCTCGTAGCCGAGGATGCGGGTTTCGTCGGACGGGTCGCGCAGGGGCTTGCCGTTGCGGTAGACCTGCCAGTGCTCCTGTTTCGGGTCGGCGTCGTCGACGTAGGCGACGCTGCCCTCGCCGAGGAACACGCGGTCCTGCTGCGTGGCGACGATCCGCGCTGCCTTGTCGAGCTCGTTGGCCTCGATGACGAGCGGCTGCGAAATGAAAGGTTCGATGACGTTGGGCGGGATCGGTGGGATCGCCGTTTCATTCTTCTCGGAATAGATCTGCGGACGCAGCTTGCCGTCGCCACTCATTCCTTTCCTTACGCGGAGCACCGGGTTGCCGTTTTCGTCGCGCTCCAGGGCGATGACGTCTCCCGGGTAGATGCGATGCGGGTTCTTGATCTGATCGCGGTTCATGCGCCAGATTTCCGGCCAGCGCCAGGGTTCCTTGAGAAACTGCGCGGAAATTCCCCAGAGCGTGTCGCCGGGGACGACAACATGCTCAACCGGTGCTTTATCGGCCAGCTGGATGGGGTGTCCGGAAGCGCCGCAAAGCGTAGCAGCCAAGGCCAGGACAAGCGCGGATAAAGTGCGGATCATCGTGTTATCCTCATACGAGCGGTCGGCAACGTCGGTGAGTGCCTGCAGGAAGCCAGTGATCCGGACCGTGGAAACTTCCGAACTTCCGAGTCTGACTTTTCGACCGTTCCCTGCGTCGTACTAGCCGTTGCCGACATCGCGTACTATGCGCAAATAATGCGCGTTATTTTCAAGACGTTGCGTTGGATTCTGCACGTAATTACTTATTCGATCAAGCTTTTTATGCCTCTATTGCCCATCCTCCGCTATCCCGATCCGCGCCTTAAAAAAGTCGCAAAACGCGTCGAGAAATTTGACGACAGCATTCGCCGGCTGGCGGCCGACATGGCCGAGACGATGTACGAGGCACCGGGCATCGGGCTGGCGGCGACGCAAGTCGATGTGCATCTGCGCGTCATCGTCATCGACGTTTCGGAGACACGCGATCAGCTGCTGGTTCTGGTCAATCCGGAACTGGTCGAAAGCGACGGGCTGCAGGTGTGCGAAGAAGGCTGCCTCTCGGTGCCGGGCATTTATGACAAGGTCGAGCGCGCCGAGTACGTGACCGTCCGCTACTTCGACGCGGAAGGGCAGGAGCAAAGCATCGAGGCCGATGGCCTGCTGGCCGTTTGCCTGCAACACGAGATGGATCACCTCGACGGCCGCGTTTTCGTCGAGCACCTCTCGCAGCTCAAGCAATCGCGCATCAAGGCCAAGCTGGCCAAGCAGTCGCGGATCACGGCATGAGGTTGATCTTCGCCGGTACGCCGGAATTCGCCGCGCAGGCGCTCGACGCCATCATCGCCGCCGGGCACGAGGTGGCGCTGGTGCTCACGCAGCCGGATCGCCCGTCCGGGCGCGGCATGGCGCTGCGTGCTTCACCGGTCAAGGAGCGCGCGCTGATTGCCGGAATCGACGTCTTCCAGCCACCGACCTTGCGTGACGCAGCCGCGCAGGATCGAGTTCGTGCCGTCGGTGCGGACGCGATGGTCGTTGCCGCCTATGGCCTGATTCTGCCGCAGGCTGTCCTCGACCTGCCGCGCTTCGGCTGCATCAATATCCACGCTTCGCTCTTGCCGCGCTGGCGTGGTGCGGCGCCGATCCAGCGGGCGATCCTCGCCGGTGACGCCGAGACCGGCGTCTGCATCATGCAGATGGAGGCCGGGCTGGACACCGGACCGGTGTTGATTTCCGGAAAATTGCCGATTACCTACGACGATACGGCGGCGACCTTGCACGACAAGCTGGCCGCGCTCGGTGCCGAGCTGGTCGTCGACGTGCTGGCCAGGCTGCCGCTCGCGCCCTGCCCGCAACCCGATGCCGGCATCACCTACGCGGCCAAGATCGAGAAGGGCGAAGCACCGCTCGACTGGCGCCTTCCGGCGATTCAACTGGCGCGCCAGGTACGCGCCTTCAATCCGTTTCCCGGCGCCTTGGCGAGCTTTCAGGGCAACGCGATCAAGGTATGGGGGACGCGCTTGAGCGACGCGAGCGGAGCGCCGGGAACGATCCTGGCGGCCGACAAGAACGGCATCGTCGTCGCTTGCGGCGAAGGCGCGCTCTGTCTGCTCGAACTGCAAAAGGCAGGCGGCAAACGTCTGCCGGCCGCCCAGTTCCTGGCCGGAATGCCGCTGGCAGCGGGCGCGGTTTTCGACCTTCCTGCTTGATTTTCAACGCCTGCGCCCAATCTTCGCGTTAGTTCGGCAGACGATCTGCCGTGAATCGACACGGCCGCGCGCAAGCGCGGGCTACAAGGAGGTGTGGAAATGTTCGGCAACTGGTTGAAGACATCGCTGCTGATGGCGGCGATCATGGCGCTTTTCGGCGTGATCGGGACGTACATCGGCGGCGCCTCGGGCATGGTCATGGCGCTGCTCTTCGGCGGCGCGATGAACCTCTTTGCTTACTGGTTCTCCGATTCGATGGTGCTCAAGATGTACAACGCGCAGGAGGTCGACGAGACCTCGGCGCCGCAGTTCTACGCCATGGTGCGCGAACTCGCGCAACGCGCCGGACTGCCGATGCCGCGCGTCTATTTGATCGACGAGGCGCAGCCCAACGCCTTCGCCACCGGGCGCAATCCCGAGCACGCCGCCGTCGCCGCGACGACGGGCATCCTGCGCATGCTCTCGGCGCGCGAGATTCGCGGCGTGATGGCGCATGAGCTGGCGCACGTGCGGCATCGCGACATCCTGATCTCCACGATTTCGGCGACCATGGCCGGGGCGATCTCGGCGCTCGCCAACTTCGCCATGTTCTTCGGCGGACGCGACGAGGAAGGCCGTCCGGCCAATCCGATCGCCGGTCTGGCGGTCGCCCTCTTGGCACCGCTCGCGGCATCCCTGATCCAGATGGCCATCTCGCGCTCGCGTGAGTTCGAGGCCGACCGGGGTGGCGCCGAGATCTGCGGCGATCCGGATGCACTGGCCGATGCGCTGATCAAGATCGATTCCTATGCGCGCGGCATCCCGATGCCGACGGCCGAGGCACATCCGGCGACGGCGCAGATGATGATCATGAACCCGCTCTCGGGCGGCGGCATCGCCAGCCTGTTCAGCACGCACCCGGCGACCGAGGAGCGCGTCGCGCGCCTGCGCGAACTGGCACGCGCCTGACCGAAACGATTTACGGCAGCCTGCGCAGCACACCGGCCAGACGGTGGCCGGCGCTGACGATGCGCTGGTTGGCGAGTTCGTGGGCGCGCTCGTAGAACGGCTTGCCGACCCGCTGCTGGCGGGCGTAATCGGCGGGAAAGCCGTCTTGCCCGGCGATCTGCCAGCTTTCTTCTATCCACTGTGCCGGGCTCGACGGCGCCGGCTTCGGGTACCTTGCAGCGAGCGCCCGGCACGCCGAGTCGAGCTTGTTTCCGGACAGGTTCGACGCACCGGGAAGATCGTCCCACAGGGCGTGCAGGCTGACGATCCGCCGACGCGGCGCCGACGGATTCAGTCGCTTGGGATCGTCGAGCGGCGCCAGCCAGGCGGCCTCCGCGTTGACCACGTGCAGCGGCTGATGCGCGTCGGCGACGAGATGGATGAGCCAGGGCAAGGCGTAGACCTTCGCGTTGAACGCGGTCGCCGAGGCACCGTGAGCGGTGAGTGTGCGCGTCAGAGTCACAAGTCGCCGGGCGAGTTGTCCGCGCGCCTCGTCGTCATCTGTTGCTCTCACCTGATCGGGGAGCGGACGATTCACGTAATGCCAGTCGCCGTGGCTCTCCATGTCCGGGAATCCCGGCAGCAATCGTGTGGCCGGCTCGTCGGCGGCATGGAAGCGCGGGTCATGGCGGATGCGGTCGGCCCAGGTCGAGGCTTCGATGAACGCCGTGCGGTCAATTGCATCGCCCTTGGCCTTGCGTGTCCAGTGCGCGTAGTCCGGATGCGCGCGCAAGAGCATGCCGACTTTCTCGCGGCTCGCCGGCGGCAACTGCTCCCACGCGATGCACGCCGAAAGGCGGTGCCCGGTGAAGTTCCAGGCCGAAGCCGATAGCGGCAGAAAGCCGGCGAGCATGGCTGCGAGCAGCCGAAAGCGGCGCGTTGGCTGATTGTTGCAGCCTCTGGTCATCCGTGTGCGGATTGCTCGCCCGGTGCGCAAAGCGGGAGCGTCAGGGTGAAGGTCGTGCCGGCAGCGGTCGAAGCGACCGCGATGCGACCGCCGAGCGTCTGGATGACGAGGTTGTGGCAGATGTGCAGGCCGAGCCCGACGCCGCCGCGCCCCATGCGCGTGGTGACGAAGGGGTCGAAGATGCGCGGCAGTAGCGTGTCGGGGACGCCGTTGCCGTTGTCGGCGAGCGTGATGCGCACTGCCTCGTTGCCGTCCGGCGTCGCGGTAATCGTCACCCGGCGATCGTCACGGTCCTCGAAGGCGTGCGTGACGGCGTTGCTGATCAGATTGGTAATGACCTGGCCGAGCGGTCCGGGGTAGCTGTCCATCAATAATCCTTCGGCAATGTCGACGCGGACAGCGACGTCGCTGCGCTTGAGCAAGGGGCGAAGCGTCAGGATGATTTCCTCGATGACCTCGCCGAGCATGAAAGAACGGCGCTGCGACGAACTCTGGTCGGCCGCCACCTGCTTGAAGCTCGCCACCAGCTCGGCGGCGCGCGACAGGTTGCGGAAGGCGATGTCGGTGCCGGCATCCATCGCTTCGAGCAGCTTGTCGAGGCTGGAGCGCTTGATTCCACTCTCCATCTCCTTCCTGAAGGTACGCAGCGACGCGATGAGCGTCGACAGCGCCATGACGCCGTTGCCGAGCGGTGTGTTCAGCTCGTGTGCGATGCCGGCGACGAGCGCACCGAGCGAGGCGAGTTTCTCGCTCCGGACCAGCTCGGCCTGCGTCAGCTTGAGGTGTTCGATCGTCGTCGATAGCCGCGCGTTCGCCTCGAACAGTTCCGCCGTGCGCCGTTCGACGCGTTGTTCGAGCTCGCTGTTGAGCGCGCGGATCTCGCCTTCGATGCTGCGCAGTTCGGTGACATCGCGCGCGACCATGACCGCGCGCCGTTGTCCGCCGCTATCGAAGTAGCTGACTGACAGCGCGGCGACGAATTCGCGTCCGTCCAGCCGGCGGAAGCGCGTTTCAAATTCGACGAAGTGCTTGTCCTGCAGTGCTTGGTAGAAGCGGTCGCGTTCGCCGGCGTTACACCACAGGTCGAGCGTTTTCCCGGTCTTGCCGATGAGTTGTTCGGGTGTCGCAGCGAGGAGTTCGGAGCAGCCGGCGTTGACGCGGATAAAGACGTAATCGCGTTGCGGATCGAGCACGACCATGCCGACCGGCGACGCGTTGAACACGGTTTCCAGCTCCTGCTGCTGTTCGCGCAGCGAAGTCGCCATGCGTTCAAGATCGCGCGACAGGCCGTCGAATTCGACGATGCGGCCGCGCGGCCACGGCCCGGGCGTTTCGCCGTCGGCGATGCTGCGCGCGCGCTGGGCGAGCGCGGCGATCGGCCGCGCCATGCGCGTCGCCCACAGCGGCGTCAGTACGATGCCGAGCAGCAGGGTTACGCCGAGCACGGCGATCCACAGGTCGAGCGTCGACGCAATGCGCGGATTGGCGAGGCCGGCCGGTGCGCGGATGACAAAGTACCAGTCGAGCAGGTGCGAATGCGCCAGTGCCGCGTCGAAGGTCTTGCCCTCGAACGACAGCGTGTTGGCGAGCGAGCCGGAATGATGCGCTTCCCCGAGCAGCGGCAGATGGCGCAAGTTAACGACGCCGACACGCGCGGCGTCCTCGCTGTCGGCGAGGATCTCGCCGTTGCGGTCGATGATCCACACCATCAGATCCCTGCGTCCCGAGGCGACGCGCAGGGTATCCATGATGTGGGCGAGCGATATCTCGCCGATGATCACGGTGTCCCCGGCCGGGGTGCCGATACTGACGGCGATCTCGCTCGACACCGGCGAGAGGTACTTGTCGCTCCAGACGGTTCGCGCATCCTTGAGCGTGCGCTGGAAGATCGGGTCGCGCGACAGGTCGTTGCCGATGAGTTCGCGCCGCCGCGTATGACCGAGCCAGGACTTCAGGCTGGCGTTGATCACCCTGCCGTCGCGGTCGACCTGGTAGATGGCGGTGAACGCGCTGCTCCGGCCGAGTGCGCGCTCCAGGGTCTTCTCCGGCGTCGTCCCCGGATTGCGCAAGGCGGTGGCGATCAGTTCGAGCTGCGTCTGGATCGCTCCGAGTATGGCTTCGCTGCGCAGCGACAGATCGGAGACTTCGACGCGCAGATCCTCCTGGCTCTCACGGCTGATCTGCGGCAGACGGATGAGGAAGAGCGTGGCGCCGGCGAGCAGAAAGCTGATCAGCGAAATCAGTGAGAGCAACCCGATCAGCCCGGTGCGCAGGCGCCAGCGACGGTAGTTCATTGCGCGCGTACGAAGCGGCCATCGCGGATCGCCATGAAGTAGGCCACGCGCGTCGTGTCGCCGTTGGCGTCGAACTCGATCTGCTGCTGCAACGCGGTGTAGGGTCCGAGCTTGATCAGCGCTTCCTTGGCGCTCATCCCGGCCGGCCGGCGCGACAGTGCGTCGAGCACGACGGTCGCCGCGTCGTGTGCGAGCACGCTGCCGAACACCGGTTCCTTGCCGAAGCGCTCGGCGTAGGCCGAGCGGAATGACTGAAAGCGCGGCGAAGTGTCGTCCTGGTTGTAGTTCTGCACGATCATCAGTCCCTCGACCGCACGCCCGCCGAGCTCGATCAACTGTGCGGTGCCGGCCCATTCAGCGGCGATCAGCGGCGTGTCTGGCGCCGCCTTGCGTGCCTGCTGCGCCAGGCGGGCGGCGTCGACCGCGTTGGCGATGAAGAGCAGCGCGTCCGGCCTGGGGGCGAGCATCGCGTCGATGATCGGCGCGTGGCTGGCTGCGCCGGAGTCGAAGAACGGCGCGCTGACGATTTCGCCGC
The DNA here is from genome assembly GCF_017995515.1 of Propionivibrio sp. Classification (GTDB taxonomy): domain Bacteria; phylum Pseudomonadota; class Gammaproteobacteria; order Burkholderiales; family Rhodocyclaceae; genus Propionivibrio. The sequence goes on along the minus strand of NZ_JAGOIT010000028.1, from coordinate 18,911 downwards.
CCAGCGCCTCGAAGGCCGTTCTGAATTCGCTGAGCCAGCTTTCCGCGAAGCTGCGGTTGTTCTCGTTGGCGGCGGCGCTGATGCGCTTGAAGCCCTTGGCGAAGTAGTGTTCTGCGTAGAGGCGCCCGTTGTCGCGCGTCGTCAGGTTGATGCGGAACAACATGTCGTCCTTGCCGTGAAACTTGACCGCCGACGCCGTCGGCGTGAGCAGCACGACGCCGGCCTTCTCGACGGTCGGCAGGATGTTGTCCACCATCGCGCTGTTGGTCGGACCGATGATGAGGTCGGCGCCCGCGGCAACCAGCTCCTGCGCCGCGCTCGCCGCGCTTTCCGGCGTCTGGCCGGTGTCGCGGACGATGATTTCGAGCGTGCGCTTGTCTTCGCGCCGGCCTTCGCGGTACTGGTCGGCGGCGAGGATGACGCCGTTGCGCGCCGCCTCGCCGAGGTCGGCGCTGCGCCCGCTCAGTTCGGCGAGGAAGCCGATGCGCAGCGGCGGCGGTTCGGCACAGCCGGCGAGCAGCAGCGCGACGACGCCGGGGAATAGCCCGTCGCACAAACGTGGAAAGCGCATGTCCTCAACCCTCCTGCCAGTTGCGGCGGGCCAGCCATTCGACGAATTCGTCTTCCGGCATCGGCCGGGCGTAGTGGTAACCCTGTGCGGTTTCGCAGCCGAGCGCGACGAGCGCGTCGGCGACGGTTTGCGACTCGACGCCTTCGGCGATGACTTCGAGCTTGAGTTCGCGCCCGAGGAGAATGATCGTGCGTGCGATGCGCGTCCCCTGGTCGTCGTTCTCCAGCGCTGCGACGAAGCTGCGGTCGATTTTCAGCCGATCGGCCGGGAGTTTTTGCAGGTAGGAGAGCGACGAGTAGCCGGTGCCGAAGTCGTCGAGCGCGACCGAGACGCCGAGTGCGCGGATCTTTTCGAGCAACTCGACGATCGGATCGAGGCCGCCGACGGCGACCGACTCGGTGATTTCAATCTCGAGCTGTGCCGGATCGGTTCCGGTCTGCCGGATCGCCTCGTCGATGAGGCCGAGGAAATTCGGCTGGCGCAGCTGCACTGGCGATACGTTCACGGCCATGCGCAGCGTCGGCAGGCCGGGCGCCTGAAAACGCTGCAGGGCGATCAGCGCGGTCTGCACGATCCACCCCCCGAGGCCGACGATCAGCCCCGACTGTTCGGCGACCGGGATGAAACGATCGGGCGGGATCAGTTCGCCGTCCTTGCGCCGCCAGCGCAGCAGCGCTTCGACACCGACGATGCGGCCGCTGGCGAGATCGATCTGCGGCTGGTAGGTGAGGAAAAGTTGCTCGTGGCCGAAGGCGAGGCGCAGGTCGCGCAGGAGATGCGAGCGCTCGCGCGCCTTGCGTCCCATCTCCTCGGAATAGATCACCGACTGCCCGATCCCGCGCGACTTCGCCTTCTTCAGCGCGAGAAAGCCGTCCTTCACGTATTCGATGGCCGATCGCGGCGTGCCGTCGAGATGCACGAGGCCGGTACAAACGGAAACGACGTGGTCGATCTTCTCGATGGAAAACGGCGCGATGAAACACTGCTGGACGGCTTCGGCGGTAACGAGGTCGTGCGCCCCGAGCACGGCGAAGGCGTCACCGGCGAGCCGCGCGATGAAGACGGCCGGCGGAAAGGCATCGCGCAGCCGCCGGGCGGTGAGCCGCAGCAGCGACTCGACGTAATCGTTGCCGAGGATGTCGTGCGTGGTTGAAAACTGGTCGATGTCGACCACGGCCAGCGTCTGGCCCTGGCTGCGTTCGAGGGCCAGCCGGTCGCTCAGCTCGCAGACGAGCGCGGTGCGGTTGGGCAGGCGCAGCTGCCGGTCGAGGAAAGCGTCCTGGCGCAGCTCCTCGACGAGGTCGACGTTCTTCGCGCAAAGCGCGATGTTCGTGCAGAACACGCGCAGCAGCTCCTGATCGACTTCCCGGATCGGCAGCGCCGAGTCGATGAAGGCGGCGAAACCGCGCTCCGGCGTCTTCTGGAAGTAAAGCGTGATGCAGTGCGGCTGGATGATGTTCTGCTTCTTCTCCAGCGCCAGCGAAAGCTGCTGGACGATGCGCGCGTCGTCGATGTCGCTCAGGCGGCGCTGGATGAGGTGACGAAAGTTGCCGGCCGCGGCGATGATGCGGAATTGTTGCGTATTGACGCCTTGCTCCGGTTCATCCGTCGCCGCACAGACGACGCCCTCCGGCTCGGTGCCGATCAGGCTGGCGATCTGCGTGATGACGCCTTCGGCGAAGGCGCGTAGCCCCTGTTCGGCGATCAGGTGATTGCTTGCGGCGACGATCTTCTCCAGCCCCTTGCGGTTGGCGTCGAGGCGCTGCAGCTGGTCGAAGGAACGGATCGCTCCGGTCAGCGTGGTGAACAGCTTGATCCGGGTGAGTTCGCTCTTGCTCTTGTAGTCGTTGATGTCGTAACGCGTGATCGTTTCCAGTTCCGGCGCCTGGCCGGGCTGGCCGGTACGCAGGACGATGCGCGTGTTGTGCAGCTTGAGATCGTTGCGGATCGTGCCGACGGTGCGCAGGCCGGCGTCGTCGCTCTCCATCACCACGTCGAGCAGGATCACGGCGATGTCCTTTTGCTCGCGCAGGAGGGTCAGGGCCTCGGCACCCGAGTAGGCGTGCAGGAGCCGCAGCGGCCGACTCAGGATCAGGGTATCGGCGAGCGTGAAGCGCGTCGCTTCGTGGACGTCCGGGTCGTCGTCGACGATCAGGATGCGCCACGGATCGCGTTGCGTCGATGGCCAGGTCGCGCCACCTTTGGCGTCCTCGGCGATGAAAACGATGTCGTCGTTATCGGAACTCAATGACTTCCCTTTCCCCAGGATCATTTCCCTGTTGCGAGATAGTAAGGAAAGGGCGGCAAAAAAACCACCCGGCGAGACGAGACTTCACCGATGCTGGAGCGGGCGTTGCGACGGCGCTGCGCGCGCGATGAGCCAGCCGTCATCATGCTAAACTCGATCAACCTCAACACATTGCGAATCATCGCCTTGGCTACATCCACTCCTGCTTCTCCGCCTTCGTCATCACCCTCCGCGTCGCGGCGTGTGCGCGTCGTCAAAAAGGATCGGCCGGTGGCCGCTGCCACGTCGCCGTCGATCTCGGCGCTGGCCGCAGACTCCCTCGGCTGGAGCCTGTTGCTGGCGGCGCGTGTGCTGGCGGCCGTCCATGCCGGCAAGAGCCTGAGCGAGGCGCTCGGCGTCCTCGCGTCGGAGCCGCCTTCGGCGCGCGCGGCGGCGCAGGATGTTGCCTACGGCGTGCTGCGCCGTTACGGCTGGGGTGAGTTCATCCTCGGCCGGCTGATGACCAAACCGCTGACGCACGGCGAGACGCAAGCCTTGCTGCTGGCCGCGCTGTATCGCCTCGACACGCGTCCCGATGCGCCGCACACGGTCGTCGATCAGGCGGTCATCGCCGCCGGCGAACTGGCGGGCGGCGTCTTCAAGGGGCTGGTCAACGGCGTGCTCAGGAACTTCCTGCGCCAGCGTACCGAGCTGCTGGCGGCGATGGCTCAGGATGAAGAGGCCGTTTTCCAGCATCCGCGCTGGTGGCTGGCGCGCCTGCGCCGGGCGTATCGCGACGACTGGCAGGCGATCGTCGCCGCCGGCAACGAGCCGCCGCCGATGACGCTGCGCGTCAATCTGCGCCGAGGCACGGTCGCCGACTATCTCGGCCGGCTCGCGGCCGCCGGACTCCCGGCGCGCCCGGTGGGTCACGCCGGACTGGTGCTGGAGAGGGCGGTGCCGGTCGATGCCCTGCCCGGCTTTTTCGACGGACTCGTCTCGGTGCAGGACGCCGGCGCGCAACGCGCGGCCGAACTGCTGGCGCCGGCCGCCGGCGCACGTGTGCTCGACGCCTGCGCGGCGCCCGGCGGCAAGACGGCGCACCTGCTGGAATCGGCCGACCTCGACCTCGTGGCGCTCGACATCGACGCCGGCCGCACGCGGCGCATCGAGGAGAACCTGCAGCGCCTCGGACTGCGCGCCGAGGTCAAGGCCGCCGATTGCAGCGATATAAAGCACTGGTGGGACGGCCGTCCGTTCGACGCGATTCTGGCCGACGTACCCTGTTCGGCCTCCGGCGTCGTCCGCCGTCATCCGGACATCAAGCGGTTGCGCCGCGAGAGCGACATCCGGCGCCTGGTGCATGCGCAGGCGCAGATCCTCGACGACCTCTGGGCGGTGCTCAAGCCGGGCGGCCGCTTGCTCTACGCGACGTGCTCCGTTTTCCCGGAAGAGAACGGTGCGCAGATCGACGCCTTCCTCGTGCGCCAGCCCGGCGCACAGCGGGTGAGCGAGGAGCGGCTGTTGCCGCAGGACGACCGCGACGGGTTCTATTATGCCTTGCTGCGCAAGCCGGACTAGGTTCTTCCTCGCCGCACTCTTCCTGTGGCTTTGTGCGCAGGTAGCCCTGGCGGCGGGAACCGGCATCAGCGTGCGCAATCCGCAGCTGGTGCTCGACGACGGCGAGTACGTCGCTTCCGCCGACTTCAACATCAACTTCAACCACCGTCTCGAAGAAGCGGTGAACAAGGGCGTGGTCCTCTACTTCGCGGCCGAGTTCGAGCTGAGCAAGTCGCGCTGGTACTGGTTCGACGAGCAGGTGCTGCGGCGCAACAAGACCTTCCAGCTCTACTACCACGCCCTGACACGCCAGTACCGCGTGTCCACCGGCGGTCTGCATCAGAGCTTTCCGTCGCTGGAAGAAGCGTTGCGCGTGATGTCGCGCCTGCGCAACTGGGTCGTCATCGACAAGGGCGAAGTCGGCGTCGGCCAGACGGGTACGGCGAAGCTGCGCCTGCGCCTCGATCTCACGCAGATGCCCAAGACCTTCCAGGTGAGCGCCCTGTCGAACAAGGACTGGAACCTCGAGTCGGAGTGGGCGCGCTGGCCCTTCGTCAACGCCGAGGCGGCGCCGGTCAGTTCGCCCGAAGACGAGCCGGTCAGCGAAGAGGAAGGCAGTCGATGAAGCGCCTGATCATCGTTGCGGCCTCGTTCGGCGGCATCCTCCTCTTTCTCCTCGCCTCGGCGACGGCCAACACGGCGCTCTTCGCCCGCCACTATCCGTGGCTGCTCGGGCTGAACGCCGTCGTTGCGCTGTCGCTGTTCACGCTCATCGGCTGGCAGGTGCGCGCGCTCTGGCTGGAGCACCGGGCCAAGGTCTTCGGTTCGCGCCTGAAGCTGCGCCTGATGCTGATGTTCGGCCTGATGGCCGTGCTGCCCGGCGTCCTCGTCTATGCGGTGTCGGTCCAGTTCGTCACCAAGAGCATCGAGACCTGGTTCGATGTGCGCGTCGAGAAGGCGCTCGAATCGGGACTCAACCTCGGCCGCAGCGCGCTCGATTCGCTGCTCGACGACCTCGCCGACAAGGGCCAGACCATCGCCCTCGAACTGAGCGATCTGAGTGACGGCAAGCGGCGTACGGCGCTGAGCAATCTGCGCGACCAGACCGGCGTGCAGTACGTCGCCCTGTTCAGCACCAGTGGCCAGTTGCTGGCGACGGCGACGAGCGAACTCGCCGCCTTCATGCCGGAGCAGCCGACCAGCGACCAGCTGCGCCAGGCGCGCGTCGGGCGCGGTTATCGCGGGATAGAAAGTGCCGGTGACAACCATCTGCTGTTGCGTGTCCTCGTCACGGTGGCGCCGGCCGGTCTCGGCAAGGAGACGCGCGTCCTGCAGCTGACGCAGGAAGTGCCCGAGGGACTGGCGCTCAACGCCGAGCGCGTGCAGCAGGTCTATCGCGACTACCAGGAGCTGTCGCTCGGGCGCCAGGGCCTGACGCGCATCTACGCGATGACGCTGACGCTGACCGTACTGCTCGCGCTGTTCACGGCGATCGCCACGGCCTACGTGCTGGCCCGCCGGCTGTCGGCGCCGCTCTCGATCCTCGCCGAGGGCACGCAGGCCGTCGCCGCCGGCGACTTCACGCCGCGCCAGGCGATCTACAGCCGCGACGAACTCGGCGTGCTGACGCAGTCGTTCAACCGCATGACGCGCCAGCTCGACGACGCGCGGCGCGACACCGAGCGCCACCGCGCCGAGGTCGAATCGGCGCGCGCCTACCTCGAATCGATCCTCGCCAGCCTCTCGGCCGGCGTCCTCGTCTTCGATCGCCGCTTCATGCTGCGCACGGTGAATGCCGGCGCGCAGGCGATTCTCGAGGACGACTTCACCGGCCTCGTCAGCGAGACGGTCGACGCCTGGCCGCGCGAGCAGGTGTTCGGACAGGCGATCCGCAACGCCTTCGCCGAGCACGGCGGCAAGGAGTGGCAGACGCAGATCCAGCTCGACGAGCCGGGCGGGGCGCCGAAGATGCTGCTCCTGCGCGGCACGCAGTTGCCGGAAGGGGCGCACGGCGGCTACGTCGTCGTCTTCGACGACGTCACCAGCCTCGTCGCCGCGCAGCGCAGCGCCGCCTGGGGCGAAGTCGCGCGCCGCCTGGCGCACGAGATCAAGAACCCGCTGACGCCGATCCAGCTCTCGGCCGAGCGCATGCAGATGAAGTTCGCCGACAAGCTCGCCGGCGCCGACGCCGAAATGCTCGACCGCTCGACGCAGACGATCATCAACCAGGTGCAGGCGATGAAGCGCATGGTCAATGAATTCTCCGATTACGCGCGCATGCCGGCACCCGAGCTGGCGCGCCTCGACCTGAACGCGCTGATCCGCGAGGTGCTCGGCCTGTACGAGACCTCGAACGCGACGATCGCCGCCGATCTGGCCGCCGACTTGCCGGCCGTCTGGGGCGACGCCAGCCAGTGGCGGCAGATCATCCATAATCTCCTGCGCAACGCCGAAGACGCGCAGGAAGACCTGGCGCACGCGCGCATCGAGATTGCGACGCGCCAGGTCGACGAAACGGTGGAGATGGTCGTCGCCGATCACGGGCCGGGTTTCCCGCCCGAGATCATCGCGCGTGTCTTCGAACCCTACGTAACGACCAAGACGCGCGGTACCGGCCTTGGCCTGGCGATCGTCAAGAAGATCGTCGACGAGCACCAGGGCAGGATCCGCATCAACAACCTGCAGCCGACGGGCGCCGAAGTGTGCATTCGCTTGCCGCTGGCGTCGGGCCACGAACACAGACAAAAAAGAGAACAGTAGAGAGAACGGAAGATGGCGAAAATTCTGGTGGTCGACGACGAAATGGGCATCCGCGAGCTGCTCTCGGAGATCCTGTCCGACGAGGGGCACAGCGTCTCGTTGGCCGAGAACGCGGCCGAGGCGCGGCGGGTGCGCGGCGAAATGCGCCCCGACCTCGTCCTCCTCGACATCTGGATGCCCGATACCGACGGCATCTCGCTGCTCAAGGAATGGTCGGCCGGCGGTCTGCTGACGATGCCGGTGGTGATGATGTCCGGGCACGGCACAATCGACTCGGCGGTCGAAGCGACGCGCGTCGGCGCGGTCGATTTCCTGGAGAAGCCGATCGCCCTGCAAAAGCTGCTGGCGACGGTGAAGAAGGCCTTGAAGCACGAAGTCGCGCCGCAGAAGCCGCCGCTCACGCTTGATGCCTTCTCGCGTTCGCCGCTGCTCAAGGATCTCAGGAAGCGGCTCGAACAGGCCGCGGCCAAGACTTCGGTGCTCCTGCTCAAGAGCGCCACCGGCAGCATCGCCGAAATCTGCGCGCGTACCTTGCAGGCACCGAAGATGGCCTGGCTCGACCTGTCGGCATCGAGCGCGCCGCTGACGCACGAGATGCTCGCCAACGCCGCCGGCGGCATCCTCTTTGTCTCCGATCTGATGCTGCTCGGCAAGCTGCAGCAGAAGAACCTCGTCTACGCGCTCGAACGCCTGGAAAAGCACAACCTGCAGCTGGTTGCCGCGTCTACGCATTCGATCTCGACGCTCGGCGAAGCCGGCTGGGAACCGGCGCTGCTGGCGCGCCTAGGCGAAGTCTGGGTGGCCTTGCCGCAGCTCTCCAGCCACCCCGACGACGTGCCGGAAATCGCCGGCATTCTCCTTTCGCACCTGGTCGAGCGCAACGAAGTTCCTGCGCGGCGCTTCTCGAGCGCGGCGCTCAACGCCTTGCGCCTGCATCACTGGCAGGGCGAGTGGGCCGAGCTGCTGGCGGCGGTGCGCAACCTCGCGCTCGCGGCGCTTGAAGATGAAATCACAGTGGATGACGTCAACAGCGTGCTCGAGCGCGACGTCACGCCGACGCCGAAGGCGCCGCCCGCGCTGCCGCTCTTCAACCAGCCGCTGCGCGAGGCGCGCGAGGCGTTCGAGCGTCTATACTTCGAGCATCACCTGAAGGGCGAAAACGGCAACATGACGCGGATTGCCGACAGGACCGGGCTGGAACGCACGCACCTGTACCGCAAGTTGAAGCAATTGGGGTTGAGCACCGGTCGGCGCAGCGAAGAACAGGAAGCCTGAGAGGTTGTGAGTAAATGCCGAAACATCCACCACAGAGTCCTCCGTGGTGGATTTTGAGTTTTTTTACAGACTCTGACGGGAAACCACGCGGCAGGGGGGAAAAATGAGAATCGTCATTCTCGGGGCCGGCCAGGTCGGCTCCAGCGTCGCGCAGAGTCTCGTCTCGGAAAAGAACGACATCACGGTCGTCGACACCGATCGCACCTGCCTGGAAAACCTGCAGATCCGCTACGACCTGCGCACGGTCGTCGGCAACGCGGTCCTGCCCTCGACCCTGCGCGATGCCGGCATCGAGGACGCCGACATGCTGATCGCGCTGACCAAGAGCGACCAGACCAACCTCGTCGCCTGCAAACTCGCGCACAGCCTCTTCCATGTACCGACGCGTATCGCCCGCCTGCGCTCGCGCGAGTATTTCGACCGCCCTGAACTGCTCAACGAAGACAACTTCGCCGTCAGCTACGCACTCTGCCCCGAGCAGGTGATTACCGACTACCTGATCAAGCTCGTCGATTTCCCCGAAGCCTTGCAGGTGCTCTCGTTCGCCGGCGGTCTCGTTGCGCTCGTCGGCCTGCGCGTGTATGCCGACGGCCTGATGGTCGGTCGTCCACTCAAGGAAATGAGTGAACACCTGGGTGACGGCATCGAGGCGCGCATCGCCGCCGTCTACCGCCGCGACCATCCGATCACACCGACCGGCGACACGGTCCTCGAGGAAGGCGACGAGGTCTTCGTGCTCGCCGCCGAGGCGCACATCCGGCGCGTCCTCGTCGAGCTGCGGCGGATGACCAAGCCGGTCAGGCGCGTCATCATCGCCGGCGGCGGCAACATCGGGCTGCGCGTCGCCAAACGCCTGGAAGGGCGCTGCATGGTCAAGCTGATCGACCACAACAGCGGCCGGTCGCAGTTCATTGCCAACCAGCTCGGCAACGGCCTCGTGCTGCTCGGCGACGCGACCGACGAGGAGCTGTTGCAGCAGGAAGCGATCGATGAATCCGATCTGTTCATGGCGCTGACCAACGACGACGAGGACAACATCATGTCGGCGTCGCTGGCCAAGAACCTGGGCTGCAAGCGCGTGCTGGCGCTGATCAACCGGCGCGTGTACGCCGAGCTGGTGCAGGGCGGGCCGATCGACATCGCCATCTCGCCGGCACTGGTCTCGATCGGCGACTTGCTGACGCGCGTGCGGCGCGGCTTCGTCGTCAAGGTGCACAGCCTCCGGCGCGGCGCGGCCGAGGCGATCGAACTCGTCGTGCACGGCGATCCCAAGAGCTCGCGCGTCGTCGGGCGCCGGGTCGGCGAGCTGCCGCCGATCGAGGGCGCCATCGTCGCGGCGATCGTGCGCGGCAGCGGGATGGACGCACCGGACAATCCCTCCGGCTACGAGGTGAGCGCCAAGGCCGAACGCGGCCAGGTGCTGATCGCACACAAGGAGGTGATGATCGAGAGCGGTGACCACGTCATCGTCTTCTGCATGAGCAAGAAGGTCGTGAAGAAGGTCGAGAAGCTGTTCGAAGTCGGGTTCCACTTCTTCTGAGCCATTGCCATGCGCAGCCTGATGCCGGTCCTCCACGTTCTGTCGCTCGTCATCCTGATGTTCGGGCTGACGATGCTCTTGCCGGTGGCGGTATCGTGGCTGCTGCACGACGGCGCCGAAAGCACGTTCGACGAGGCGATTGCCTTGACCTTGGCGACCGGCGCTCTGCTGGCGTACGTCACGCGCAAGAGCAAGCGCGACCTGCGCATTCGCGACGGCTTCCTGATGGTGGCGCTGGTGTGGACCGTGCTGCCCGTGTTTGCCGCGCTGCCGCTGATGATCGGGCTGCGCATCGGGTTCACCGACGCCTACTTCGAGGCCGTCTCCGGGTTGACGACGACCGGCGCGACGATCCTGACCGGGCTAGACGATCTGCCGGCGTCGATCAACTTCTGGCGCACGCAGCTCGTCTGGCTGGGCGGCATGGGGCTGATCGTTCTCGCCGTTGCCGTGCTGCCGCTGCTCGGCATCGGCGGCCGGCAGATGTTCAAGGCCGAAACGCCGGGGCCGATGAAGGACTCGAAGATGACGCCGCGCATCGCCGAAACGGCCAAGGGGTTGTGGGGCGTCTACACCGGCATCTCATTGTGTTGCTTTGCCGCTTACCGCTGGGCGGGCATGAGCTGGCTCGACGCGATCATGCACACCTTTTCGACAATGGGTCTGGGCGGCTTCTCGAGCCACGACGCGAGTTTCGGCTATTTCAACTCGGTCGCCATCGAGTGCGTCGCCATCGTCTTCATGCTGCTCGCCGGCATGAACTTCGCAACGCATTTCCTGGCTATCAGAGGGCGCAGTCTGCGCCCGTACCGCGTCGATCCGGAGGCCGGCTGGTATCTGGTCGTGACGCTGGGCAGCGTGATCGGAATTGCAGCGTTCCTGATTTACTACCAGATTTATCCGGACGCCCTTGAGGCCTTGCGTCGTTCGGCGTTCAACGTCATATCAATTGCCACGACGACCGGGTTCGCCTCTGTGGATTTCGCCCTGTGGCCGATGTTTGCGCCATTGTGGATGCTCTTCCTGTGCAGCTTCGCGACCAGCGCCGGGTCCACGGGTGGCGGCATCAAGATGATCCGCGCGCTCTTGCTCTACAAGCAGGTCAATCGCGAACTCGTGCGCGCCATCCATCCGAACGCCGTCTATCAGGTCAGGATCGGCTCCGAGGTGGTGCCGGTCAATATCCTGTTCGCCGTGCTCGCCTTCGGCTTCGTCTACGTCGCCTGCATCGTCTCGATGACCCTGCTCCTCTCGCTGTCGGGTCTCGACATCGTCACCGCCTTCTCGGCCGTGGTCGCCAGCATCAACAACACCGGCCCGGGCCTCGGCCAGGTCGGACCCTCGACGACGTTTGCGGTGCTCAACGACTTCCAGACCTGGGTATGCACCTTCGCCATGCTGCTCGGTCGCCTCGAGATCTTCACCCTGCTTGTCGTGCTGACGCCGGCTTTCTGGCGCAAGTAGGCGTTTCCGGCGGATAATCGGCGTTTGCTTTTTGGCGGAGCCCGACGTGACCCGACCCCGCAACGACAACTTCCTGCGCGCCCTGTTCAAGGAGCCGACCGACCATACGCCGCTCTGGCTGATGCGTCAGGCCGGGCGTTACCTGCCGGAATATGGCGAGACACGCAAACGCGCCGGCAGCTTCCTGCAGCTGTGCAAATCGCCGGCGCTGGCTTGCGAGGTGACGTTGCAGCCCTTGTCGCGCTTCGACCTCGACGCGGCGATCCTCTTCTCCGACATCCTCACCGTGCCCGACGCGATGGGCCTCGGCCTCTACTTCACCGAAGGCGAAGGGCCGAAGTTCGAACGGCCGCTGTGCGAGGAGTGGGCGATCCGCGACCTCAGCGTGCCCGATCCCTACGACCACTTGCGCTACGTGATGGACGGCGTCGCCGAGATCCGCCGCGCGCTCGACAACTCGGTGCCGCTGATCGGCTTCTCCGGCAGCCCGTACACGCTCGCCTGCTACATGGTCGAGGGCGGATCGAGCAGCGACTACCGGCGCATCAAGACGATGCTCTACGACCGGCCGGACCTCCTGCACCGCATCCTGACGGTGACCACCGACGCCGTGATCGCCTACCTGAACGCCCAGATCGAGTCGGGCGCGCAGGCCGTGATGATCTTCGACTCCTGGGGCGGCGCGCTCTCGGCGGCGGCCTACCAGGAGTTCTCGCTGGCCTACATGCAACGCATCGTCGCCGGCCTGATCAAGGAGAAGGACGGCGAACGCATCCCGTCCATCGTCTTCACCAAGGGTGGCGGGTTGTGGCTCGAGTCGATCGCCGGCATCGGCTGCGACGCGATCGGCCTCGACTGGACGATCGACATCGGCGAAGCGCGCCGCCGCGTCGGTGACCGCGTCGCCCTGCAGGGCAACCTCGACCCGAACGTGTTGTTCGCCTCGCCCGAGCGCATCGCCGCCGAGGCCAAGAAGGTGCTCGACGCCTACGGACCCGGCGAGACCGGGCACGTCTTCAACCTCGGCCACGGCATCTCGCAATACACGCCGCCCGAGCACGTCAGCGCGCTGGTCGAGGCCGTGCATGGCTACCGGCGGTGAATTTACGTATGTAACAAAGGCAAATTTCGCAGTTGACTTATGCACAGAAATTCGAATCGGTAACAGTTTCTTGACAAGTCTCAAGAAAATCAGTTGCTTATGTTCAAGCTATTGATTTTTATAAGAAAAATATTTGCCACATTTTTCGGCAGAGTAAGAAAAACCCAGTCAGGACGCGGTTCTGGATCATCTGTTCCGCTTTAACCCACAGAGTTATCCACAGAAATTGTGAACAACCGCGAATTCTTCAAGAAGTTAATGAGTTACGCCAATATTCACGAACTTGCGCGAACTTCTATCGCTAAGTCAGCGTTCGGCGACTATGGCCTTTGTCATATCCGGCAGCCGGATACGACGCGGGACCGCGCATGCAGATAGTTCGCGTGGCGCTCGACGTGCCGCTGCACCGCTTTTTCGACTACCTCGCCCCCGCCGGTGAAGTGCTGACGGTGGCCGACATCGGCGTGCGCGTGCGCGTGCCCTTCGGCCGGCAGGCGAAGATCGGCGTCGTCGTCGAACTGCCCGAAAGCAGCGACTTCGCGCCCGAACAGCTGAAGTCGGTCGAAGCCGTCCTGCGTGACCTGCCGGCGCTGCCCGCCGACTGGTTCCGCCTGTGCGAGTTCTGCGCCGGCTATTACCAGGCGCCGCTCGGCGAGGTGATGATCTCGACGCTACCGGCCGGCCTGCGCCGGGTCGATCCGCCGAAGGCGCGCGGCGCGCGGCGTGCGGCAAAGAGCACGGCGACGCAAACGCCGCCCGAACTCACGCACGAGCAACAGGCGGCGCTGGAACGGATCGCCGGCGATGGCGAAACAGGCGGCGGTTTTCGCGCCTACCTCCTGCACGGCGTCACCGGCAGCGGCAAGACCGAGGTCTACCTGCGCCTCGTCGAGCGCGCGCTCGCCGCCGGCCGCCAGGTTCTGCTGCTGGTGCCGGAAATCAACCTGACGCCGCAGCTCGAAGCGCGCGTCGCGGCGCGCTTTCCCGACGCCGGTCTGACCAGCCTGCACAGTGAACTCACCGAGGCGGCGCGCACGCGCAACTGGCGCGCGGCGCTCGACGGCTCGGCGCGCATCGTGCTCGGCACACGCCTCGCGATTTTCACCCCGCTGCCCGACCTCGGGCTGATCGTCGTCGACGAGGAGCACGACGCCTCGTTCAAGCAGCAGGACGGCATGCGCTACTCCGCGCGCGACGTCGCCGTCTTCCGTGCGCGCGAACGCGGCATCCCGATCGTGCTCGGTTCGGCGACGCCGTCGCTGGAGAGCTGGGCGAACGCGACCGACACGCGCACGCCGGCGCGCTACACGCTGCTCACCTTGCGCGAGCGCGCCGTGACCAACGCCCGCCTGCCCGCCGTCCAGCGCATCGACACGCGGCTCGAAAAACTGCAGGACGGCCTCTCCGGCGTCCTTCTGCGCGCCCTCGGCCAGCGGCTCGAACGTGGCGAACAGAGCCTCGTCTTCCTCAACCGGCGCGGCTATGCCCCGGTGCTCACCTGCACCGCCTGCGGCTGGATCTCGCGCTGCCAGCGCTGCGCCGCCAACCTCGTGCTGCACCTCGCCGACGGCCGCCTGCGCTGCCATCACTGCGGCTTCGAGTGCCGCGTGCCGCGCGCCTGCCCGACCTGCGGCAACCAGGACATCCAGCCCTTCGGGCGCGGCACGCAGCGCATCGAGGCGGTGCTCGCCGAACGCTTCCCGCAGGCGCGCATCCTGCGCGTCGACCGCGACTCGGCGAAGAGCCGCAAGCAGTGGGAGGCGCTCGTCGAGCAGATCCACGACGGCGCCGCCGACATCCTCGTCGGCACGCAGATGCTGGCCAAGGGGCATGACTTCCCCAGGCTGACGCTGGTTGGCGCGCTCGGCGCCGACGCCGCGCTGTTCGCCTCCGACTGGCGCGCGCCCGAACGGTTGTTCGCGCAGCTGATGCAGGTCGCCGGACGCGCCGGGCGCGCCGAGCTGCCCGGCGAAGTGCTGATCCAGACGCAATTCCCCGAACACCCGCTCTACGCGGCGCTCGTCCGCCACGACTACCCAGCCTTCGCCGACGCGCAGTTGAAGGAGCGCGAGCAGGCCGGCTTTCCGCCCTACGCCTACCAGGCCATGCTGCGCGCCGAAGCGCCGCAGCTCGCCGACTCGCTCGCCTTCCTGACGACGGCGCGTGCCTGGCCGGACGCCGCCGCGCACGCCGACGTGATGCTCTACGACCCGGTGCCGATGCGCATGGCGCGGCGGGCCAATTTCGAACGCGCGCAGCTGCTCGTCGAATCGTCCTCGCGCCGCGCCTTGCAGACTTTCCTTGGCCAGTGGGGAGAACTTCTGGCAGCGATCAAGGCCCCGTCGCGACTGCGCTGGCATCTCGAAGTGGACCCGCTGGAATTCTGAGACGGCGGGATGGCGCGACCGCTGCCGGCGCGGCGCGCGTAGAATGGAACTCGTCCCCAGTCCGTCCGTACCGCCAATGACAATGATGCTCCGGCTGCTGCCATTCCTCTTCGCAGCGATTGCCGGTCCGGTCGCCGGTGTCGTCGCGCACGCCGGGCAGGCGCACGCCGCGCAGGATGGCGGGGCAGTACCGCCGCCGCTCATCGTCAACGTCGATGCCGACAACGCACCTTTCATGTCGAGCCGCGCCGGCTATCCGTTCGGTCTCTACCCGGCCATTCTGCGGGTCGCGCTCAGCCGTTGCCACGACAATGTGCGCATCGAGGCCAAGCCCTGGAAGCGCGCATTCGTCGAGATCGACAAGGCGCACGCCGGCATCGGCGGCCTCTACAAGAACAGCGAACGGCTGGCCAGGTACGATTTCAGCGACCCGATCCACGTTGAAAACGTCGTCGTTTACTACCGGCGTGCGCAGCCGTTCGAATTCCGCTCGGTGGCCGATCTGTACGGCAGGAAGGTCGGCGTCCTGCGCGGCTGGTCGTATGGCGATGACTTCGATCGCGCGAGCCGGGACGGTTCGATTGCGACGGAGGAAGTGTCGAGTGATCGTTCGAATTTCCTGAAACTGAAGGACGGGCGTGTCGATGCCATCCTGGCGGTGGAAGAGTCCGGTCGCGCGAATCTCGCAGCGGCGGGCATGCTCGGGATCGAGCCGGCCGGTGTCTTGCTCGCCAGTTCGCCCGCGTATCTGGCCTTCAACAAGACGGCGGCGAAAACGGAGCTGCTCGGCTGCTTCAACAAGGCGCTGCTCGAGATGAAGCGCGACGGGTCGTTCAAGCGCATCGTGCGCGAGACCCTGGGGGAATAACGCCCACGGCGCGTTTTGCCGCCGTGCCGGCCGCCGCTTGCCGGTTTGCCGCTGCGCATTGCCGGCGAACGGCGCAGTGCCGCGGTTTGTTGCCGTCCGTGCAGTCTTGGCACGTGCCTTGCATCTCCCCGCCTCCCGACAGCACGAGGAGGCGCCCATGAAAATCGAGCAATCCGCCGTGGCGATGAATGCCTGCCACAGTTTTTCCAGCGAATGCGAAATCAGGGTCGAATCGACCGGTCACTTCCGCACCCTGATCGACGGCGCCGCGCAGGCGTCGGAACTGTCGGCGGTGAGCGAGGAAGACCGGCAGCGGCAGCTGCTGCTGACGCTCGAATCGCTGATCGCGCGCATGCTGGAATTCATCACCGGCAACCGGACGGCGAAAATCAGCGATCTGCGCGAAACCGTCCCGACCAAAGATTCGCCTCAACCGACGCGCGCGCGGCGGACGGAGATGGAGTGGACGACCGCGACGACCGCGACGACCGAATCAATCCGCGAGCACGAGCGCACCGACTTCGCCTCGACCGGCAAGGTGCAGACGGCGGACGGGCGGACGATCGACTTCACGCTCGAACTCGGCATGTGCCGCGACTATTTCTGCGAGCGCAAGACGGTGACGGTCGAGAAAGCCGTCCTGCGCGACCCGCTGGTGATCAACTTCGACGGCAAGGCGGCCGAACTCTCGGGCAAGTGTTTCTCCTTCGATCTCGATTGCGACGGCACGAACGAGTCGATCGCCGCGCTCGCCAGCGGCAGCGCCTACCTCGCCTTCGACGCCAACGACGACGGCCGGATCAACGACGGCAGCGAGCTGTTCGGCACGAAGTCGGGCAACGGCTTTGCCGACCTCGCGCGTTTTGACCTCGACGGCAACCGCTGGATCGACGAGAACGACGACGTGTTTGCACGCCTGTGCATCTGGGCGCCGGACGGCGACGGGCGGGATGGTTTGAGCACCCTGGCGCAGCGCGGCGTCGGCGCGCTCTACCTCGATTCGGTCGACACGCCCTTCTCGCTGACCGATTCGGAGAACCGCCTGCTCGCGCAGATCCGCGCCAGCGGTGTCTATCTGCGCGAGGACGGCGGCGTCGGAACGCTGCAGCAGGTCGATCTGGCGGTATAGCGGCGCATCCCGCATCCGTAGTTTCCGCAAAACGTTGCGCAAACTACGGATTTTCAGCTTCGAACGAATCTGCGAGCATCTCATCGTGATTCCGCCGGAGCGGGGTCGGGTGTGCGGAGGGATTCATGTCAGATTTGGCGGAACGGAACAGGACGGTGGCAGCGCAGCGTGACCACGTCGGCGTGGTGCCGGCCACCCCGGTGTGCGTCCCCGGGGGCGACGGCGCAAATACCGAGTTCAATCATTTCGCGGAACGCGTGCTGCCGACCCTCAAGCAGTTGCGCCTGGCACGCCGGCTGGCCGAGACGCTGGTTGGCGAACCAGCCCTGCCTGAGCCGACCGGAATCGGCCGCTTCGCCCTGGAATCGATCCTGTCAATCGATGCGACGGTGCGCAGGATCGGCGTCTACGATCTCTCCGAACTCGCCGCGCTTGAAAGCGACGCCACGAGGATGGACGCCGTCTGCCGCGTACTCGACGAAGTGGGCGAACGACTGCGCGCGCTGGCACGGGCGCTTGCCCGGCAGATGCAGCACGCCGGCGACGCGTGCGACACGGCAGCGCTGGTCGCCTTGCTCGAAGCGCTCACCGCCCAGCCCGGTTCCGCATCGGAGGGTTCCGGCAGCGCAGCCTGAAGCCGGCAAGCACCGGCATTCGGGAACGGAGCAGCTTGAGTCGCTCGACTAAACCCGCGTGAAATTGGTAGAAAAATGCTGCCCGCCAGCAGAATCGGACGCGCGGTATAGAATGAAATCAGCCGGAACAACTTTGCGCGCGCACCGCGCAAGCCCTTCTCCCCATTTTCGCCGCCGCACTCGTGCAGGAAGGAGCCACCATGCTGATCAAGCTGACATCGAACACCTCCGGGGAAATGATCATGCTGGCCGAGCACGCTCACCGCCTGTTTCACATCATCGGCAAGGAGTGCACGGCGCGCGGCGTGTTCATCGCCGAGCAGTTGCCCGAAGCGATCGAGAAGTTGCACCGGGCGGTCAATGACGAAAAACATGCCCTGCTGGAAGCCGAGCGTCGGGCGCGCGCGAACCACGACGACGAGGACGAGGATCCCGAGGAAAAGGCCGCGCGCGAGGAGGAATACATGGCCGGCCGCATCGGCGTGCATCTTGGCCAGCGCGCGCAACCGCTGATCAACCTGATGGAATGGACGCACAAGGAAGGCGGCTTCATCCTCTGGGAGGCGGCCAAGGACTTCTGATCCGTCCGCGTCGACATCGTCGGCGCACCGGATGCGCTAAAGTGACGCGCCTCCGATTTGCTCTTTTGTGATGAATACCCGATGAAGAAACTGAAAAGCCTCTGCGTCTACTGCGGTTCGAGCAGCGGACGGATCGACGATTACGCCGACGCCGCACGCGCGCTGGCGCAGGCAATGGCGCCGCGCGGCATCCGTCTGGTCTATGGCGGCGCGCACGTCGGCATCATGGGCACGGTCGCCGACGAAGTGCTGCGTCTGGGCGGCGAGGCGATCGGCGTCATCCCCGAGTCGCTGATGAAGAAGGAACTCGCGCATCAAGGGCTCACCGAACTGCACGTCACGCCGTCGATGCACGCGCGCAAGACGCTGATGGCCGAACTCGCCGACGGCTTCGTCGCCCTGCCCGGCGGCATCGGCACCTTCGAGGAGATATTCGAGGTGTGGACCTGGGCGCAGCTCGGCTTTCACAAGAAGCCCTGCGGCCTGCTCAACGTCGCCGGCTACTACGACGGCCTGACCGCATTCCTCGACCACTCGGCGCACGAGCGTTTTGTGCGCCAGGAGCAGCGCGACATGCTCGTCGTCGAATCCGATCCGGCAGTTCTACTTGATCGCTTTGCCGCCTACTCGGCGCCCGAATTGCCGAAGTGGATGAAGCGCGGCGAGACTTGAGGGGACGGTGGTGGGTTGGTGCAATGCGCTTCGCTTATTGCACCCTACGACGCTACGGCGCGAGGTGGATTGGTGCAATGTGACCGAAGGGAATGCAGTCTGTAGGGTGCAATAACCGAAGGGCATTGCACCGGTACTCC
>NZ_JAGOIT010000027.1:26007-37078 GCF_017995515.1 Propionivibrio sp. | reverse complement strand
CGCCGGTCCACGCCCAATCGACGGCCTACGCCGCGGTCTATCCGCTGACCATGTTCCTGCGCATCCTCTTCGCGCAGATACTTGTGCTGGTCACGCTTTAGGCGCGAACCTGGAACACCTTTTCGACTGGATCGTGCGATATCGGACGCGAGAGGGCTCTTCTCCTGAGAAGCGGACGCTCAGGAACGTTTGAATTCAAGGGAGCACCGCCAGTAGGCGATGCGTCACTATCGACAGTCATGGCAGATTCATGACGGATGGAGCGCCACAACAATACAAGTCCATAGACCAGGAGTGGCAACGCGTACAGCGGCCAAAAGATGAACAACCAGATAGACCCATGCAGTGGAGCTACGGTTTAGCAGTGTGCGCAAGTGATTGCCACGGCCTGCACGCCGGCACCGGCGGGGCACGACCACTGGGCCCTGCGGCTTCTTGCCGACCGGGTGGTGCAATTGGGTTATGCCGACTCGTTCAGCCACGAGACCGTCCGCCGGCTCATGGACACCTCCAGTAAAGTGAGGGCCTAACTTGCTTAGACCGGTATCGACGTCGTATCGACGACGCGGCGCAGGACGAAACTCGAATGCACCCCGGTCACGCCGCGGATGCCGGTGATACGGTTGAGCAGCAATTCCTGGAAGGCATCCATGTCGCGCACGATGACCTTGATCTGGTAATCGGCGTCCTGCCCGGTAATCAGCAGGCATTCGAGCACTTCGGAGAACTGGCTGATTTCCTTCTCGAAGTACTCGAAGCGATCGGGCGTGTGCTTGTCCATCGAGATGTAGATCAGCGCCATTAGCGTGTAACCAAGCGCCTTGGCATCGAGCAGCGCGCGATAGCCCTTGATCACGCCCGCTTCCTCCAACGCACGCACCCGGCGCAGGCACGGCGACGGTGACAGACCGATGCGGTCGGCCAGATCCTGGTTGCTGATGCGCCCGTCTTGCTGAAGGAGCCGCAGAATCTGCCGGTCGAAGTTGTCGATTCCCATGATATTGCCCCAGTTTCGTACAAGGTAGTCGATTATTTCATAACGTACACATATGGCGCAAGAATGTGCCGAATATGGTCCAGATCAACCGATAAAACGCAAGCACCTGCCGCGCCGTCTTCGGTATGATCATTTCATCGAAATCGACTTGGTTGCCCTGAAAGAGGAATCCGGAATGATGTTGAAACAGCCCTCGACGAAATACACTGCCTTCCCGCCGGTCAAGCTCGTCGACCGACAGTGGCCTAGCAAAATCATCACGCAAGCCCCGGCGTGGATGAGCACCGACTTACGCGACGGCAACCAGGCCTTGTTCGAACCGATGAACGGCGAGCGCAAGATGCGCATGTTCAAGACGCTGGTCAAGGCCGGTTTCAAGGAAATCGAGGTGGCATTCCCCTCGGCGTCGCAGACCGACTTCGACTTCGTGCGCAAGTTGATCGAGGAAAAGCACATTCCCGACGACGTCACCATCGAGGTCCTCGCCCCAGCGCGCGAAGCGCTGATCCGGCGCACCTTCGAGGCCCTGAAGGGCGCCCGCCGCGCCATCGTGCATATCTACAACGCGACGTCGAAACCCTTCCGCGACATCGTTTTCGGCATGAGCAAGCCGGAGGTCGTCAATATGGCCGTCTCTGCGGTCAAGCTCGTCAAAGAGTTGTGCGCCGAAAACCCCGGCACCGAATGGGTGCTCGAATACAGCCCGGAAACCTTCACGGCGACCGAACTCGACTTCGCGCTCGAAGTCTGCAACGCGGTCACCGAAGCGTGGGGCGCCACGCCGGACAACAAGATCATCCTCAACTTGCCGACCACGGTCGAAATGGCGACGCCGAACGTCTATGCCGACCAGATCGAGTGGATGCACCGCCACCTCGCACGGCGCGACAGCATCCTGATCAGCCTCCACCCGCACAACGACCGCGGCACCGCGGTGGCCGCCGCCGAACTCGGCTTGATGGCCGGCGCCGACCGCGTCGAAGGCTGCCTGTTCGGCAACGGCGAGCGCACCGGCAACGTTGACCTCGTCACGCTCGCCTTGAATCTCTACACACAAGGCGTCTCGCCGAACCTCGATTTCTCGGATATCAACGCCGTTGCGCGCGATTTTGAACATTGCACGCAGCTCCCCATTCACCCACGCCACCCCTATGTGGGCGATCTGGTTTTCACGGCATTCTCTGGCTCCCACCAGGACGCCATCAAGAAAGGTTTCTCGGCACAAAACGCCGAGGCGCCGTGGAACCTTCCCTATTTGCCGATCGACCCGGCCGACCTCGGCCGCAGTTACGACTCGGTGATCCGCATCAACAGCCAGTCGGGCAAGGGCGGCATCGCCTACCTGCTCGAGACCGAATACGGTGTGGTCATGCCGCGCCGCTTGCAGGTCGAGTTTTCGGCCGTCGTCCAGCGCCATACTGACCAGCACGGCGGCGAAGTCGAAGCGGAGAGCATCTGGAAGCTCTTCTCGGGCACTTACCTCG
This sequence comes from Propionivibrio sp., assembly GCF_017995515.1. Taxonomy (GTDB): domain Bacteria; phylum Pseudomonadota; class Gammaproteobacteria; order Burkholderiales; family Rhodocyclaceae; genus Propionivibrio. The sequence continues at coordinate 34,597 of NZ_JAGOIT010000027.1, read as the reverse complement.
ACAACGTCGAGCCCTTGCGCTACGTCGAACACCACTTGTTCGAAGACGGCAAGGCGCAGGGCATCCGCCTGACGGTCGAACGCAACGGCCAGACCGAGGTATTGACCGGCGAAGGCAACGGCCCGATCGACGCGGCGACGCACGCACTTCGCAAGATCGGCATTTCCCTGCAGGTGCGCAGCTACGAAGAGCGTTCGATGAGCAGCAGCGGCGACGGCGGCAACGCCCGCGCGTGCGCCTTCATGGAAGTCACGCAGGCCGGCAGCGAACGCGAGTGCTACGGTGTCGGCATGGACGCCAACATCGTCACCGCATCGATCAAGGCACTGCTCAGCGGCGCCAATCGGCTGACGGCCAACGGCAAGAAGTAGACCGCAGGGCAGGCAGGGGCCGGTTTTACCGGCGTGCTAGACTGGCTCCTCCTCAAACTTCACCCGTTCTCTGCCATGTTCTCTGGAATCATCGCCTCCGTTGGCCGCATCACCGCACTGACCCCGCGCAACGACGGCACGCCGACCGTGCGCCTGACCGTCGAAGCCGGCGCGCTCGGCCTCGACGACGTCGAACTCGGCGACTCGATCGCCTGCAACGGCGTCTGCCTGACCGTCGTCGAACGTACCGGCAATACCTTCTGCGTCGATGTCTCGCCGGAGACGCTGTCATGCACGATCGGACTCGACGCGCTCGGGCCGATCAATCTCGAAAAAGCGCTGCGCCTCGCCGACCGCCTCGGCGGGCACCTCGTTTCCGGGCACGTGGACGGCGTCGGAACGGTCGTCCGTTTCGACCCTGTCGGCGACAATCGCCTGCTCGAGATCAGCGCACCGGAGGAACTCGCAAAGTACATCGCGCGCAAGGGGTCGATCACGGTCAGTGGCGTCAGCCTGACGACCAACGCCGTCGACGGTTGTCGCTTCGCGATCAACCTCATTCCGCACACGCTCGCGTCGACGACGCTGGGCGGCATCCGGGCCGGCGACCGCGTCAATCTGGAGATCGACCTGATCGCCCGCTACGTCGAGCGCATGCTGAACCCGGAAGCCGAACCCGCGCAGAACGCCTGAGCATTCTCGCTACGGGTTTTCGGCGAAGTACTCGTCGAATTTCGCCCGCGCCTGGTCGCCGAAGAGTATCTCGCAAGCCTCCATCAAGCCGGGCGCCTTGCGGATATCCTCGCGCCGCACGACGAGCGCGATCTTCGACCGGCGACGCAGAAGGTCATCGAGCTTGGTAATCATCTCCTGGCGCTTGGCCAGCCTGATCTCGCAGCGGATGTAGTCGGTTCCCTTGATCAGCACCTCGGCCTGGCGCGGATCTTCGCGTATGTCCGCGAGGAGTTCGAAGGCCTGCTGATCGTAGCGTCGCCACAGGCGGCTGCTCAAAGTCTCGATCGATTCCGGCGAGGTATAGCCGTCGAGGTTCATCAGCCGCGCCTGGTGCATGTACTCCTCGCGCACCGACGGATGCGGCTCGCCATACCACTTGTATAACGGATACTGCAAGTGGACACCAAGACGGGAGACGATGTTCGATACTTCGTTGCCGACGTTGACGCAATCGGTCAGCTTGCCGCCGAAGATGCTCAGATGCGCGGTCTCGGGATTCACATCGATCTCATGGCGGCGCGACATTTGCAGCCAGTCGCGCGTTTCTCCGCTGTTCTTTTCGCTCTTCACGACCAAGGGCCGGACACCGCAGCGCTCGGCAATGATGTCCTCACGCCGCAACGGGCGTAGCAGACTCAGTCGCTTGTTGATGTTATCGAGGACGAACTGTCGGTCTTCGTCGGTCACGCCGACGTGCGGTGACTCGGCACGCGTATCCGTCGTCCCGACACAAGTCCTGACCCCCATCGGTATGGCGAAGAACAGACGGCCGTCGTCCGCAAAGAAGGTCAGAATCCGTCGGTGCGGCGTAATCTGCGGAACGATCAGATGGACGCCCTTCGAGAACACATGCCGGTGCTCGGTGATTTCTCCCGTCGTCCGGTTGTGATCATCGACGAACGGCCCCGCCGCGTTGATCAGCACACGGGAACGGATTTTCAGCGCTCGCCCGGAAATCACGTCGCGGGCATCCGTAACCCATTCGTCGCCCACGCGCGTCGCGCCCGCCGACTCGACGTAATTGCCGGCGATGCAGCCACGATCCATCGCCGAGCGAATGAACTGGAAGACGAAGCGCGCATCGTTGTCGTGCAAGTACGCGTCCGAATACTCGAACGCCCCGGAATAGTTGCGCGTGCTGATTCGCGGTTCTTCGCGTTCGACGACCTTCTTCGGCAACCAGCGCGGAGCCGCGGTGAAAGAACCGCCGAACAACCAGTACAACCACGTACCCAGCCAGATGAAGCGCGGCGGAAAGCGGAAACCCTTTTCGATCGACGAGTAGAAGCGAATCTCCTCGACGCGCGACGGATAGTTTTCGATCAGGTGATTCCGGCTCAGGCACAGTTCGCGCACCAGTCGGAAGTCGCGGCTTTCCAGATACTTGATGCCGCCCCAGACGAGATTGCTCGATTGCTGGCTGGTGAAGCCGGCGAAGTCGCGCTGCTCGATCAGCGCCACCTTGGCGCCTTTGCCAGAAAGCGCCGCGGCAGCGACAGCACCGTTGATTCCGCCGCCGACGATCAGCGCATCAAACGTGCCTTGCTCGAGTTTCTCGATGTTGCTCTCGCGAAGCTTCACGCATCCCTCGTCTCAGAGATCAGTTGGCATGCGCGAAGAGTACCTGAAAACAGCCATTTCCCGCGGCGTCTGGCGAGATCCGGAGCGAGCATTAGAAAACGGCCCGGAGACGATAACCAAGGGCATAAACCCGCCCTGGCAACATCTTCCGAACCGTCTGTTGATTCGAGCCGGCGAGAGACGCCGGCTCCTGGCGATCTACAGCCTTAGAACCCCAAGCCGAGGAGAACGACCGCCGAAATCACCGTCGCCGCAAACGCCACGCCGTAGGTCAGCAACTTGGCGAAGAAGCCGCCGTGAATGCCGATCTCGTGCAGCGAGTGGAAGATCCGGTGCGCTGCATGCCAGAGGAAGAGCGAGATGACGACGAAGATGAAGCCCTTGCCGATGAAGTTCTGGGCAAACACCGTCATTTTCGGGAAGCTCATCGTATCTGCCGGCAACAGGATGCCGAGCGGAACCGCGATCCCCGTGATGAACACCAGCATCGGGCCAACGAGTGCGGCGACCATGCCGCCAGCGCCGAACAACCCCCAGAAAATCGGCGCGTTGGAACGCTTACGTGTCTTCATGCTGCAATCCCCCAAACCAGACCAAGCAGAACCACGGCAGCTACGACCGCGGCTGTCCAACCAGTGCCGACCACGACACCCGGCTCAACCCTCTTGCCATTGACGACGATCGGCGGCATGGTCAGCGGGAACAGCTTGAACCACGTGAATGCGTGATAGGCAACGGCGACCAGCATCGCGAGATGACAGACGATCGCGAGCGGATTCTGCATCGCGGCCAGCCAGCCGTTCCAGGCTGCTTCGCCTTGCCCCAGGCGGATCAAGCCGACCAGCAAGGTGATCGCATAAGCGGCAACGAACAGCGCGGTGCCTTCGTGAACCATGTACTCGACGTAGAACGGGTTCTTTTTCCACCAGCCGTCCATGGGACGGACATAAGGACGACGCTTGCTCACTTGGAACCCCCTTTCGGCGACAGGAAGCGCAGGAAGTAGTCCTTCGCTGCGTTGATTTTGCTGATATTGACCGCATTGCCCGGATCGACGTGCTTCGGACAGACTTCGGAGCAATAACCGACGGCGCTGCAGTTATAGACGCCTTCTTCCGAGGCAACGAGCTCCATCCGCTGGGCCTGGCCACCATCACGCGAGTCCATGTTGTAGCGGTGCAGCAACGCCATCGCGCCCGGCCCGATGAAGTCGGGATTCAAACCGACTTGCGGACAAGCCGCGTAGCAAAGCGTGCAGTTGATACAGGAAGTAAATTGAATGTACTCGGCAAACTGTGCCGGCGACTGGATGTATTCGCCCTGCGCCAGCGTACGCGGCTCCTTCGGGATGATGTACGGCTGGATGCTTTCGAGCTTCTCGATGAAGCCGGACAGGTCGACGACCAGGTCCTTCTCGATCGGGAAGTTGGCGAGCGCTTCGATCGTGATGCGATTCGGGTAGTAATCGCGCAGGAAGGTTTCGCAGGAAAGCTTCGGGATGCCGTTGATCATCATGCCGCAGCTGCCGCAGATGGCCATCCGGCAGGACCAGCGGAAGGTCAGCGAGCCGTCGAAGTTGTCCTTGATGTACTGCGCGCCTTGCAGCACCGACATGTCGTCGGTGAAGGGCACCTTGTACACTTCGCTGTGCGGAGCTTGATCGGACTCCGGCAGATAGCGCAGGATTTCGATCTCAATTACTTTTTGCGTCTCAGACATGGGATTCTTTCCTTTCCTGGTCTGCTTTTTCGCCGGCAGCGCCATAGACGCGAGCGGCGGGCTGGGACTTGGTGATCTTCACGTCACCGTAGGCGATACGCGGGGCGCTGCCCGGGGCGTAGTAGGCTTCCGAATGCTTGAGGAAGTTGACGTCGTCGCGCTGAACGTAAGCTTCATTCGGACCGTCGAGACGCTGGTGGGCGCCGCGCGATTCCTTGCGGTTGACCGCCGAGTGCGCCATCGACTGGGCGACGTCGAGCTGGTAGTCGAGCTCGACCGCCATCAGCCAGTCGGTATTCCAGACGCTCGACTTGTCGTCGATGCTGATGTTCTTGAAGCGCTCGCGCAGTTCGCCCAGCTTGTTGCAGGTCGCCTGCATCGTTTCCTCGACGCGGTAGATGCCGCAGCCGTCTTCCATCGTCTTGACCATTTCCTTGCGGATATCGGCGATGCGTTCGGTGCCGCCGGTCTTGGTCTTCAATGCCATGACGCGTGCTTCCGCCGCCTGCGCCTGCTTGAGCAGGCTCGCCGAATTGCCCGGCGGCAGAGACTTGGCCTTCTTCACCGCCTGGTCGCCGGCGACCTTGCCGAAGACCAGCAGTTCGGTCAGCGAGTTCGAACCCAGACGGTTGGCGCCGTGGATACCGACGCTGGCGCATTCGCCGATGGCGAAAAGGCCCGGCAGCGACGTTTCGCAGTTGCCGTCGACCTTGACGCCGCCCATCGTGTAATGCACGCCCGGACGCACCGGAATCGGATCCTTGGCGGGGTCGAGGCCCATGAAGGTTTCCGCCATTTCATAGATGAGCGGCAGACGTTCGCGCAGGTAGGCTTCGCCGAGGTGGCGCAGGTCGAGGTGAACAACGGAACCCATGACCGGATGTTCGATCGTGCGGCCCTTCTGCTGCTCGTACCAGAACGCCTGGCTCAGGCGGTCGCGCGGGCCGAGTTCCATGTACTTATTCTTCGGCTTGTCCTGCAGCGGTCCGAGGCCATAGTCCTGCAGATAGCGATAGCCGTCCTTGTTAACCAGGTAACCACCTTCGCCGCGGCACGCCTCGGTGAAGAGCAGGCCGGTGATCGGCATGCAGGTCGGGTGGTATTGCACGAATTCCATGTCGCGCAGCGCGACGCCGTGACGGAAGGCGAGCGCCATGCCGTCGCCGGTAACGATGCCGCCCAGCGTGCTTTCGCGGAAGACGCGGCCGGCGCCGCCGGTCGCCAGGATGACCGACTTGCCTTCGATCATCACGAATTCGCCGGTGCCCATCTCGATCGCAACGACGCCTTGGCAGCGGCCATCTTCTTCGAGCAGATCGACGCAGAAGTATTCGTCAAAGCGCTTGATCGAGGGATATTTGATCGAGGTCTGGAAGAGCGTGTGCAGGATGTGGAAGCCCGACTTGTCGGCCGCAAACCAGGTGCGCTGGATCTTCATGCCGCCGAACGGGCGGACATTGACCTTGCCTTCCGGCGTACGGCTCCACGGGCAGCCCCAGTGTTCGAGTTGAGTCAGTTCGATCGGTGCCTGCTTGACGAAGTACTCGACGACGTCCTGTTCGCACAGCCAGTCACCGCCACCGACGGTGTCGTGGAAGTGGTAGTCGAAGCTGTCGTCGTCACGTTTGACGCCAGCCGCGCCGCCTTCCGCCGCCACGGTGTGGCTACGCATCGGGTAGACCTTCGAAACGAGCGCGATCTTCAACGACGGATCGGACTCTGCCACAGCGATCGCTGCACGCAAGCCAGCTCCGCCCCCCCCTACGATTACTACATCTGCCTTGAAAATTTCCACGCTCAATCCTTTCTCGCTTAACGCGAATCAGCTACGGCCAGCGCAAGTAAACCCCGCCGAAGATTCCCCCGGCGGTGCTTTGATGCTAAACAGCCGCGGATTATCGCGTCTTTTTGAGCCTCCGGCAACTTTTGGCCAGTTTTGCTGTCGCACCGAGCCGCTATTTGCAAGGGTTTTGGCCCAATCGGGTCATCAAATGCTTGACGGGCGTTACGCGATGCGCTGCAACCTCAAGACAGCGCACGCATTGCGCGAAGTCGCCGCTGCGATTTCTTCGCCGGACACGCCACGCAATCCGGACAGCACACCGGCTATTCGCGCCAGCTCGGCCGGCGTATTGCGACCACCGGCGAGCCAGCCGGGCGGAATGTCGGGCGCATCCGTTTCGAGAACGATAGATTCGAGAGGAAGGATCGTCGCCAGCTCGCGGATACGCGATGCTCGCGAGTAGGTCATGGCGCCGCCGAAGCCGAGTTTGAAGCCCAGCCGGATGAATTCATCAGCCTGTTGGCGGCTGCCGTTGAATGCGTGCGCAATACCGCCGCGTACTCTGATGCGGCGCAAGCACTTCAGCACACCATCGACCGACCGCCGGACGTGAAGCAGGACGGGCAGGTCGAGATCACGGGCGATCTTGAGCTGGTCGATGAAGATTGACTCCTGGCGGCGGGCGTCGTACCCGGGCAGGAAAAAGTCGAGGCCGATTTCACCGACGGCGACGGGCGGATTCGTCGCCTTCAACTCGGCCGCAATCCAGTCTCTCAGGGCATTCACGGCGGACGTGTCAAGTCCGTCAAGGTAAAGCGGATGAATGCCGTAGGCCGGATAGAGGCCGGGCAAGCGCCTGCAGCAGTCGTGCACCGCCTGCCAGTTTCCGGGACCGACCGACGGCACGACAATGGCGCCCACCCCGGCGGCGCGCGCAGCGTGGAGCAGCGCGTCGCGATCGGCGGCGAATTCCGCCGCATCGAGATGGCAGTGCGTATCGATCAGCATGCCGGATCGGTCAGCCGTCGCCGTAAGCCGGTTTGCGCTTGGCAAAGAAAGCAGCCAATCCTTCGGCGAAATCGGCTTCGCTCGCACACTCGATGAAATGCTGCTGCTCGCACAACAGCTGCTCTTCGAGGCTCTTGTCGAAGGACTGGTTCAGCAGCGCTTTGGTTCTCGCCAAGGCTTCGGCCGGACCCGTCGCGAGCCGGGCCGCCAAGGCCATGGATTCCTGTTCGAGCCCCCCCTTGGGCACGACGCGATTGATCAGACCGAGCTCAAGCGCACGCCGTGCGTCGAAACGGTCACCGAGCAGGGCAACCTCCATCGCTCGCTTCATGCCGATGTGGCGTGGCAATGACCACGTGGCGCCGCCATCGGGAGAAAGAGCGATGTTGCTGTAGGCAAGCGTGAAGTAAGCGTCATCGGCCGCCAGCGCGAGATCGGCGGCCAGCATCAGGGACAAACCGAATCCGGCGACGGCGCCGTGGACCGCAGCAATCAGCGGTTTGTCCATGCGCTTGAAATTGACGATCGCAGCATGTACGCCGGCAATCAACTCGGCGAAACCCGATTGCCTCTGCGCGACCGGCAGCGCCAACTGCTCGCGAAACCAGCGCAGGTCACCCCCGGCCATGAAGCTCTTGCCGGCACCGCGCACGACGACCGCACGCGCTACGGGATCATCGGCCGCAAGCGCACTCGCCGCGAGCAGGCCGGCGACCATGTCCGGATTGACCGCGTTCAGCGACTCCGGACGGTTGAGCGTCAGAATGGCGACGCCACCATCAAGCTCGTAGTTCACCGCACTCATGCACTTCTCCCCTTGACTAGGTACGAAGCAAAACGTCCGGCCCGAATCCGGCCTGGCGACACCCGCGCCGGCGACGCTACTCCTGTTCGCGCGCGATGCGGATGACGTCGGGAATTCGGCGCAAGCCGCGCATCAGGTTTGCCAGATGCGGCCGCCCGGAAACCTGAACGAGAAAGTGCATTTCCGTAAAGAAGCCCGACTTGGCGCCGTCCATATTGACGTGCGCGATATTGGCACCCGATTGCGAAATACTGGTGGCGATGCGACCGAGCACACCGCGCACATTCTTCGCCGTCACCCGGATGCGCGTTTCGAAAAGCTGCCCGGGACCGGGCTCCCACTCGACGTGAATCCAGTCCTGCGGTTCCGTGCTGCGCAAATTGCGGACCGTTCGGCACGAATGGGTGTGGATGCGCAGCCCTTGCCCCTTGCGCAGCAGACCAACGATGGGATCACCGGGGATCGGCCCGCAGCACGACGCCAGCTGGATCGCCATGCCTTCGGTGCCGCGAATGATCAACGGCTTCGAGACCGTCGATTCGGTTTGCTGGACTTCTTCATGCGCCGCCAGACGCTGGGCAAAAACGG
>NZ_JAGOIT010000027.1:0-25907 GCF_017995515.1 Propionivibrio sp. | reverse complement strand
ATCGGCCCGCAGCACGACGCCAGCTGGATCGCCATGCCTTCGGTGCCGCGAATGATCAACGGCTTCGAGACCGTCGATTCGGTTTGCTGGACTTCTTCATGCGCCGCCAGACGCTGGGCAAAAACGGCGGCCAGGCTACGCCCCAGGCCGATGTCGGCGTAGATCTCGCGCTTGGACTTCTTGCCAGCCTCCGAAATGACGCGCTCCCAGACCTCCGCGGGAATCTCGGACGGCACGACGCCGCGTACCTGCAACTCCTGATTGAGCATGTTTTCGCCAAGCGAGCTCGACCCGTCCTGCTGCAACGCCTTGAGGAACTGGCGGATCTTGCTGCGCGCCCGTCCGGTCTTGACGTAGTTCAGCCACGCCGGGTTCGGGTTGGCGTTGGGCGCCGTGATGATCTCGACCTGATTGCCGTTCGCCAGCTCGGCAGAGAGCGGGATCAGTTCATGGTCGATCCGCGCCGCCACGCAGCGATGGCCGATGTCGGTATGCACGGCGTAGGCGAAGTCGATGACCGTCGCGCCGCGAGGCAGCGCCAGAATCTTCCCTTTGGGCGTGAAGACATAGACCTCGTCGGGAAACAGATCGACCTTGACGTGCTCGAGAAACTCGGACGAATCCTTCGTCGTGCTCTGCAGTTCGAGCAGCGACTGCAGCCATTTGTGCATCTTGACCTGCAGGTCGGCGCCGCTCTCCTCGCTGTCCTTGTACAGCCAGTGCGAAGCGATACCCTCCTCGGCCAGGTGATGCATGCTTTGCGTGCGGATCTGGATCTCGATCGGCGTGCCGTAAGGGCCGATCAGCGTCGTATGCAGCGACTGGTAGCCGTTACCCTTCGGGATTGCGATGTAGTCCTTGAACTTCCCCGGCACCGGCTTGTAGCGCGAGTGCAGCGCGCCCAGCGCCAGATAGCAACTCGGCACATCCTTGACGATCACCCTGAAGCCGTAGATATCCAGCACCTGCGAGAAGCTGAGATGCTTGTCTAGCATCTTGTGGTAGATCGAGTACAGGCTCTTCTCGCGCCCGAACACACCGGCTTCGATGTTCGCCTCCTGCAGCTTGCTGCGTATGCCGTCGAGGATCTTCGAGAGCAGTTCCCGGCGGTTGCCACGGACGGTACGCAAGGCCCGCGTCAGCACGCGGAAACGCATCGGGTGGATGTGCTTGAAGGAAAGATCCTGCAGATGCCGCGAGATGTTGCTCAAGCCCAACCGCGTGGCGATCGGCACGTAGATCTCGAGCGTCTCCCTGGCGATGCGCTTACGTTTATCCGGCCGCACCTGCGCCATCGTCTCCAGATTGTGGCGACGGTCGGCGAGCTTGATGAGCACGATGCGCAGATCGCGCGCCATTGCCATCAGCATCTTGCGGAAATTCTCCGCCTGCGCGTCCTGGTAGGACTGGAATTCGAGGCGATCGAGCTTGGACAGGCCGTCGACGAGTTCGGCGACCTCCTTGCCGAAGCGGTCGGCGATCTCCGACTTGGTGACCGCCGTATCTTCCATCACATCGTGGAGAAGGGCTGCGACGATGGCCTGCGCATCCATGCGCCATTCGGCGAGTGCGCCGGCTACGGCGAGGGGGTGCGTGATATAGGGTTCGCCGGAGAGGCGGGTCTGGCCGCGATGGGCCTGTTCGCTGAAGCAGTACGCTTCGAGGATCTGGTCAATGTCTTCCTGAGGCAGATAGCTCAGGGTATCGACGAAGACCCGGTAGGCCGGATCTTCAAACTGATAAACAGTGGGGCTGGACGTCGGTTGCGCGGCGGAACCGTTGGCTTGTTGCGGGGTTTCGGCGTCCTGATTCACGGTCGCGCACCAAACAGCCTGCCGCTAACGGTCAGGCCTGACCGCGATTGAGAACTTCCAGACCGTACATGCCCTGTGCCATCTCGCGCAGGGCGATGACCGTCGGCTTGTCACGATCGGCCTCGACCATCGGCGACGCGCCCGCAGCGATCTGGCGGGCGCGGTAGGTCGCCGCCAAGGTCATCTGGAAACGGTTGGGAATGGTGTGCATGCAATCGTCTACGGTCACTCGTGCCATGGTTTCTTCCTGAAAATCAGAGGAGTTTCGCGAACAGCGCGGGATGGCGCTGACGCTGGGTTTGATATTGAAGCCGCGAGGCGCTGACGACCGACCTCAGGTTGTCCAGTGCCTGCTGCAAATCGTCGTTGATAATAACATAGTCGAATTCGTCGGCATGCCGCATCTCGTCTTGCGCCGCGGCGATCCGGCGCGCGATCGTCTCGGCCGAATCGGTCCCGCGGCCTGACAATCTCGCCTTCAGCGCTTCCGTCGACGGCGGCAGGATGAAAATGCCGATCGCATCCGGAAAAACCTTCCTCACCTGCTGCGCCCCCTGCCAGTCAATTTCAAGCAATACATCCCGCCCGACCGTCATTTCCGCCTCGATCCATCGCTTTGAAGTGCCGTAGTAATTTCCGTGAACTTCCGCCCATTCGAGGAACTCGCCCTGATTGACGCGCTCCAGAAAGGTCGGCACATCGACAAAACAGTACTCGCGCCCGTCGACCTCGCCCGGCCGCGGACTGCGCGTCGTCGTCGAAATGGACAAGCGGATAAGCGGATCGTTCTCGAGAAGCATGCGGACGAGCGTGGTCTTTCCCGCGCCCGACGGCGCTGCCACGATATATAGATGACCTGTCATGTGCATTGACCTGAAAGAGATGAAAGCGAGGCGAAATTGTACCTGCGAAGAATCTCACCTAGACGATGGGAGTCAATCGGGCGAAAATCGGTTCATTGCCACGCGATCAGGACGCAGGAGGAGTTGATGTCGAAATACGTTTCAGCGCGCTTCGGGATGCTGTTCGCCTTGCTGCTGCTTTCCATCTCCGCAACCGCGGCTCCGTTGAAGATCGTCGGCTTCGACGACATGTCCTGCCGCGCGTGGATGCAATCAAAGGATGACGCGGAACTGCGCAACAGCCATCTCGCCTGGATCCGCGGCGTGTTGACCGGGCACAACTACGCCAACCAGTCGCAACAGGTATCCGCGATATCTACCGGCACGGTGCAGAATTTTGTCGATCGCTACTGCGCGGAAAAGCCGCTCGGCGAGTTCAGCGAAGCCGCCTTGCGAATGGCCGACCGCTTCTCCGGGCGCAATCAGGCGATCACGAAATAAACGCGCGTTCGCGACTTTTCGCACCGACGCGGCGATCAGCGAGCGCTGTGTTTTGCGCCGTACCGGAGGCAAACATGCAAGACATCATCGAAGGTGGCGACATTCCGCTCGGACGACTGTTCGCTGCAACACTGTGCGTCCTCGCCATGCGGCTCGTCGTCGCGCTGACACCACAGGCCGGCCACTACTGAGTACGCGCGGCGACAGACACTGCCGGCAGCGCACTCGGCGTACTCGTTATTCCAGGTTCTGGATCTGCTCGCGCATCTGCTCGATCAGCAGTTTGAGCTCCATCGCCGTCTGCGAAACCTCGGTCACGACCGACTTCGAGCCAAGCGTATTGGCTTCGCGATTGAGTTCCTGCATCAGGAAATCGAGGCGCTTGCCGCTGGCGCCGCCGGCCTTCAGGACGCGTTCGACTTCATCGAGGTGCGTGGATAGCCGCGCCAGTTCTTCCGCAACGTCGATGCGCACGGCGAAGACGGCGACTTCCTGGCGGATGCGCTCGTCGTCAGCTGAACCGATGGCGTCGACGAGACGCTGCTTCAACTTGTCCTGGAAGGCTTGCTGCGCGGCGGGAATGCGCGGCGCGACTTCGCGCACCAGTTCGCGCATGCGCTCGACACGCTCGAGAATGACGGCGGCGAGCTTGGCGCCTTCGCGCGCACGGCTCTCGCTGAAATCGGCGAGCGCATCCTTGGCCAGCGCGAGGCAGGAGGGCACGAGCGCTTCGATGTCGAGCGAGTCGTCGCCGAACATGCCCGGCCAGCGCAGTACTTCGGCGACGCTGAGCGGCGCGGCTTGCGGCAGTTCGCCGAGCACCTGATCCTCGAAGGCCTTCAAGCGCTCGAGCAGATCGGAATTGATCGTCTGCGGCTGCGCGCGCGAGGTGGCTGCGGCAAAACCCAGCCGGCACTCAAGCTTGCCGCGCGTGAGACGCGCGCTGAAGAGTTCGCGCAACGCAGGTTCGACGACGCGCAGTTCCTCGCAAATCCTGAACTGGAAGTCGAGATAACGTGAATTGACGCTCTTCAGCTCGATGTGCAGGGCGCCGCGTTCGACGTCAAGGGTTCTCGCGGCATAGCCGGTCATGCTGTAAATCATGGAGGTTCCGATAAATCGATGGGTGACGGGACTCGGCTTTACACACCTCCGCCAAAGCCCGAAAATGGCCGGAAAAACCACATGATAGCTTCGATATCGATGGCGCAACAAGCAAACCACGCTCTGCCTCCCGGCTACCAACTCGATGAATACCGCATTGAGCATCAACTCTCCCTGGGCGGGTTTTCGATCGTCTATCTGGCCTGCGACGCGAGCAAGCGTTTCGTCGCCATCAAGGAATATCTGCCCAACAGTCTGGCCCTGCGCGGCGAGGGTGAAGTCAAGCCGGTGATCTCGGACGAACACATGCCGGCCTTCCGCTACGGCATGAAATGCTTCTTCGAGGAAGGGCGCGCGCTGGCCAAGCTCTCGCACCCGAACGTGATCCGCGTGCTGAATTTCTTCCGTTCGAACGACACGGTCTACATGGTCATGGAGTACGAGCAGGGCAGGACGCTGCAGGAATTCATCCAGAAGAATCGCGCCGTCGTCACCGAGAACTTCCTGCGCAACGTGTTCACCAAGCTGCTCAACGGTTTGCGCGAAGTGCATTCGCACAAGCTGCTGCACCTCGATCTGAAGCCGTCGAACATCTACATGCGCAACGACTACACGCCGGTGCTGATCGACTTCGGCGCCGCGCGGCAAACGCTTGCCAGCGATACGCCGATGCTCAAGCCGATGTACACGCCGGGCTTCGCCTCGCCGGAACACTACACCCAGCGCGAGTTGCTCGGCCCGTGGAGCGACATCTACAGCGTCGGTGCGTCGATGTACGCGACCATCGCCGGCGCCGCGCCGCAGGCCGCCGATAGCCGCGTCGAGAAGGACCGGCTGATTCCCGCCATGGTGCGTTGGGAAGGGCTGTACTCGGACCAACTGCTCGAAACGATCGACTGGTGCCTGTGCCTGAACCACATGTACCGTCCGCAAAGCGTCTTCGCGCTGCAGAAGGCGCTGACCGAAAAAGTGGCCAAACCCGAAGCCCCGCAGAAAAACTGGCTTGACCAGATGGTCGGGCGGTTCAAGAGAAAGAGTGACGCCAAATGAAATTCACCATCTATCAGGAAAGCCGGATCGGCAAACGCGCGAATAACGAAGACCGGCTGGCCCATTGCTATTCGCGCGACGCCTTGTTGATGGTCATCGCCGACGGCATGGGCGGGCACTACTACGGCGAAGTCGCGGCGCAGATCGCCGTGCAGACGCTGGCCGAATCGTTCCAGCGCGAAGCGACGCCGGAACTCCGCGACCCCTTCATGTTCCTGCAGAAGTCGCTCTCCAACGCGCACCACGCCATCGCCGATTTCACCGAGGCGCACAGCCTGCGTGACTCGCCGCGCACGACCTGTGTCGCCTGCCTGATCCAGAACAACGTGGCGTACTGGGCGCACGCCGGCGATTCGCGCCTCTATCTGATCCGCGGCGGACGGGTCGCCACGCGCACGCGCGACCACTCCCGGGTGCAATTGCTGATCGATCAGGGCATCATCACCGAAGCGCAGGCGGCGACGCATCCCGAGCGTAACAAGATCTACAGCTGCCTCGGCGGCTACCAGCCGCCGGACATCGAGTTCTCGCGCAAGACGCCGCTTGAAGCCGGCGACGTGCTGGCGCTGTGCACCGACGGCCTGTGGGGCGTCGTCCCCGAAGAAACCCTGATCGCGGGGTTGCAACAGGAGAACCTGATCCAGGCGGCGCCCAAGCTGCTGAACTTCGCCGACAGCAACGGTGGCCCGAATGCCGACAATCTCTCGATTGTCGCCGTGCGCTGGGAGGACAGCTACGTTGACGCCACCTCCGGCCTGTCCAGCGTCATCTCGACGCAAACGATGGCGCGCGACACGGTGACGACCAGGCTCGATGCCTTCGGCCGCAATCCGAAGTACAAGACGGAGTTGAGCGAAGACGAGATCGAACGCGCCATCGAAGAAATCCGTTCCACCATCCAGAAATTCTCGAAATAGGAATCCCCATGCGCCCCAGCCAACGCCAGCCCTCGGAGCTGCGCACGATCCGCATTACCCGCAACTTCACCCGCCACGCCGAAGGTTCGGTGCTCATCGAAATGGGCGACACGCGCGTGCTGTGCACGGCGAGCGTCGAGGAATCGCTGCCGTCCTTCCTGCGCGGCCGTGGCCAGGGCTGGGTGACGGCCGAATACGGCATGTTGCCGCGCTCGACGCATACGCGCAGCGCGCGCGAGGCGGCCAAGGGCAAGCAGAGCGGCCGGACGCAGGAGATCCAGCGCCTGATCGGCCGCTCCCTGCGCGCGGTCACCGACCTCAAGGCGCTCGGCGAGCGCCAGATCACGCTCGACTGCGACGTCCTGCAGGCCGACGGCGGCACGCGCTGCGCGTCCATCACCGGCGCCTGGGTCGCGCTCTACGATGCCTGCGAGAAGCTCGTCGCGGCCGGCAAGCTGACCGCCAACCCGGTACGCGACCACGTCGCCGCCCTCTCGGTCGGCATCTACAAGGGCGAACCGGTCGCCGACCTCGACTATCCGGAAGATTCGGATTGCGACACCGACATGAACGTGATCATGACCGGCAGCGGCGGCATCGTCGAAATCCAGGGCACCGCCGAAGGCGAGCCTTTCACGCGCGCGCAGATGAACCAGCTGATCGACCTCGCCGAAGCCGGCATCCGCGACCTCGTCGCCAAGCAGAAAGAGGCGCTGTCCGCATGAAACTGGTCGTCGCCTCGAACAATCCGGGCAAACTGCGCGAATTCGGTGCGCTGCTCGCGCCGCTCGGCTGGGAGACCGTCGCACAGAAGGAACTCGGCGTTCCCGAATGCGAGGAGCCGCATCACACCTTCGTCGAGAACGCGCTGGAGAAGGCGCGCCACGCCGCGCGCTGCACCGACCTGCCGGCGATGGCCGACGATTCCGGCCTGTGCGTGCATACGCTGGGCGGCGCGCCCGGCGTTTACTCCGCGCGCTATGCCGGCGAGCCGAAGTCGGACCAGCGCAACAACCAGAAGCTGATCGCCGACCTCGCCGACAAGGCCGACCGGCGTGCGCATTACGTCTGCGTCCTGGTTTTCGTGCGTCACGCCGACGACCCGCAGCCGATCGTCGTCGAAGGCGAATGGCACGGCGAGATTGTCGACACGCCGCGCGGCGACGGCGGCTTTGGCTACGACCCGTACTTCCTGCTGCCCGACCTCGGCGTCACCGCGGCCGAACTCGACGCCGCCGAGAAGAACCGCCGCTCGCACCGCGGCCTCGCGCTGCAGCACCTGATCGAACGGCTCAAAGCCCGCGTTTGATGAGCGACAGCGACACCCCGCGCCCGGCACGCATCATCCCTATCGTCCCGCACGGCAGGGCGGCTACGGTCAGCGGCGAGCTCGAATTTCGCCAGGCGCTGCCGCTCGCTCTCTATGTACACATCCCGTGGTGCGTGCAGAAATGTCCGTATTGCGACTTCAACTCGCACGAAGCGCGCGGCGGGATTCCCGAGGCCGAGTACGTCGCCGCGCTGATCGCCGACCTCGAATCGGCGCTGCCGCTGGTCTGGGGACGCAAGGTGTCGAGCGTCTTCTTCGGCGGCGGCACGCCGAGCCTGCTCTCCGGCGAAGGCCTCGACCAGCTGCTGACGGCGATCCGCACGCGCCTGCCGCTCCTGCCCGACGCCGAAGTCACGCTCGAAGCCAACCCCGGCACGGTCGAGGCCGCCAAGTTCGCCGCCTTTCGCGCCGCCGGCGTCAATCGCCTCTCGCTCGGCATCCAGAGCTTCAACCCGGCGCACTTGAAGGCGCTCGGCCGCATCCACGACGGCGACGAAGCGCGCCGCGCGATCGAGATCGCCGCCGCGCACTTCGACAACTTCAACCTCGACCTGATGTATGGCCTGCCCGGGCAGACATTGGACGAGGCGTTGCACGACGTCGACACGGCGCTCGCCTTCTCGCCAACGCACCTCTCGTGCTACCAGCTGACGCTCGAACCGAACACCGCGTTCGCCGCGCGTCCGCCCGAACTGCCCGAATCGGACGTCTGCGCCGACATGCAGGAGGCGATTGAGGCGAGGCTCGCCGCGGCCGGCTTCACGCACTACGAAACTTCGGCCTTCGCCCACCCGGGCCGGCAATGCCGGCACAACCTCAACTACTGGACCTTCGGCGACTACCTCGGCATCGGCGCCGGCGCGCACGGCAAGCTGACGCTGCACGACGGCCAGCGCTGGGAAGTCCGGCGCCAGATGCGCTGGAAGCAGCCGAAGCAGTATCTGGCGCAGATCGCCAAGGCCGCGCCGGTGCAGGAAGAGTTTGCGGTCGAAGCTGGCGACCTGCCGTTCGAGTTCATGATGAACGCGCTGCGCCTCAATCAGGGCTTCGAACCGGATCTCTTCGCGATGCGCACCTCGCTGCCGCTGATCACGATCGAGAACGAACTGCGTCGCGCCGAGCAGCAGGGGCTGATCGAACGTCAGCCGCAGCGCATCGCGCCGACGCTCCACGGCCAGCGCTTCCTCAACCGCCTGATCGAACGCTTCATGTCCGAGCGCGGCTGAAGGACCTCACTTCACCGAATCGACAAGTTCTGACAGCTTGCGCCGCAAGTCATCGGCCGGTTGTCCCTGCGCTTCGGCGAGGCGAATCTGGCGCATCGTCTCGGCGATCTGCGCCTGCACCTGGCGCTGCTGGTTGACCGGCGTAATCGTGATCGAGGGCAGACTCTTTCCGCCCGCCGCCTTGGCCTGCGCCTTGCCGGGCGATTGACTGGCGACGACCTGCGCGCGTTCGGCCGCCGGATTGCCGCGCTTGGCGGTGATCACGATCGACTTCGGCTGATACGGCAAGGGCATCGCCTGGCGTGAATTCGCATTGCGCACGGCCATCGCATTGCGCCGGAAAGCGTTGACCGCGGCGAGCAGTTGCTTGTGCAGATCCTCGCTCGGCCGCCCTTCGGCCTCGGCTTCACGGATCTTGCGCAGCAGCTCCTCGATCTCGGTCGGCGCCGACGCCGAGCGCTGCGGCTCGCCAAAACTCTCCTTCGGCGCCTTGACGGCGATGGCGAACTCCTCCGGCGACGAGATCATCTTGCCGAGCCGGAAGTGCTCGTAACGCATGGCCATCGTCAGCGGCGTGTCGCCCCAGTCGTTCATCGCCTTGGTGTCGGCGCCGGCTTCGAGCAGCACCTTGGTCAGCTCTTCGCGGTTCTCGCGCGCCGCCAGCATCAAGGGCGTCGAGCGGTTGGGCGAGCGCGCATTCACGTCGGCGCCGCGTTCGAGCAGGTAGTTGGCGAGCGCATTGTGGCCGTTGAACACCGCGTAGTGCAGCGCGCTCCAGTTGTTGCCTTCGCGGTTGAGCACGGCGCCGTGCTCGAGCAGCCATTTAACGGCGTCGATACGGCCGTTCCATGCGGCGAGCTGCAAGGGCTGCTCACCGTTCTCGTTGGCGCGCCGCGGGTTCGCGCCGCGCGCGACGAAGAGCTCCATCATCGGGATGTTGCCGTTCCACGCCGCGATCATCAGGCCGGTTCCCAGCGGCTTGGTCATGAAGTCGGGGTCCAGACCCTCATCAAGCCAGGCCGTCACCTTCTTCACATTGTTCGACTCGACGGCCCAGCTGAAGGCGATCGGGTCGGGCAGGTCGGCCAGTGCCGCACCGGCCGCGAAAAAGAGACCGACACCGACCGCCACGCCGTACCGAATGAATCCCCGCATCGAAAACCTTACCACTGTCATCTCCAGCCAGATCGCATCAGGAGCGATGTTACGCCAGCTTTTGTTGCACAATACGCGACCGATGCCGCGCCGCCTGACTCTCGCCTTTGCGCTTTCGCTCGCCGTCCACGGCGCAGCGCTCCTGCCGGACTACCTCAAGCGCCTTCCCGCCGCGCCGCCCAGACCGCCGCTGCAGGCCGTGCTGCGCCTGTCGCCCCTGCCGGAGCCGCCGCGCGCGGAAACGCTCCTGAAGAACACGCTCGACGAGGAAGTCGCGCCGAAGGAAATCGAACCACTGCCTCCGCCACCACCCAAACCCGTCGAACCGGCGCGCAAGGCGGAAGCGAAGACGACGCCCAAGAACGCGCAGAAGCGCGACCTTCAAATCGCGCAGCGGAAATTGTCGGAGCAGCAATTCTATCCGCCGGAAGCGATCGCCCGGAACATCGAGGGCGAAGTTCGCCTGATCATCAAGCTTGCGGAAAACGGCGCGGTCGACGACGTCGGGATCGCCGCCAGCAGCGGCCACGCCCTCCTCGACAACGCGGCGATCCGCGCCGCCTACGCGATGGGCTCGCTGACCGGCGTCACGTCGCGCGAGCTGATCCTGCCGGTCGTCTTCCGCCTGGAGTAAAGCTCAGCCGGCCGCCTTCTTGCGGAAGATCACATCCCAGACGCCATGTCCGAGGCGGATACCGCGCTGCTCGAACTTGGTCAGCGGGCGGTAGTCGGGGCGCGGGGCAAAACCATCCGCGGTGTTTTCCAGCGTCGACTCGGTCGAAAGGACTTCAAGCATCTGCTCGGCGTAGTTTTCCCAGTCGGTCGCGCAGTGGATGTAGCCGCCGGGTTTGAGTCGACTGGCGAGCAAAGCGATGAGCGGTGGCTGGATCAGGCGCCGCTTGTGATGGCGCGCCTTCGGCCACGGGTCGGGGAAGAAAATGTGTACGCCGTCGAGCGCGTCCGGCTGAATCATGTCGCGCAGCACTTCCACGGCGTCGTGCTGGACGATGCGCTGGTTGGTCAGCCCCATTTCGGCAATCAGCTTGCACAGGCTGCCGACGCCCGGCGTGTGCACCTCGATGCCGAGGTAGTCGTTCTGCGGATTGGCGGCGGCGATCGCGGCCGACGTTTCGCCCATGCCGAAACCGATTTCGAGGATCTTCGGCGCGGCCGCCGAGCTGCGCCCGAAGACGGTGCCGAGGTCGTGCGGTGCGGCAACGTAGGGGACGCCGATCTGCTCCATCATTTCGTCGTAATAGCGCTGCTGCGCGTTCGAGACGCGGCCCTGGCGCAGGACGAAGCTGCGGATGTGACCGTGCGGGTTGCCGCGCTCTTCGCCAACCTCGCCCACGGTATGCGCCTTCTCGCCAGGCTCTTTGCTCATGGTCGCCATCTCACAATCCGATCAAGTCCTTGTTTTCACAGGGGCGCGATTCTAGCACGCACGAACGGCGGCCCGACCGGGCTCGGGCTGGCGGACGAGCGCCCGGAGCGCTACGCTTCGGTCTGGCCGCCCGCCGGAATGCCTCCGTCGCCGGCGACAACTCCGATCAACCGCGCAGGAACATGACATGGCCCATCTCTTCGACTCCCTCAAGCTTCGCGACATCGTATTGCCCAACCGCATCGGCCTGCCGCCGATGTGCCAATACTCGGCGCACGACGGCGTCGCGGCCGACTGGCATTTCGTCCACTACGGCACGCGCGCGACCGGCGGCGCCGGACTGATGATCGTCGAGGCCACGGCGGTAACGGCGGAAGGGCGGATCAGCCCCGGCGACCTTGGCCTGTGGAACGACGGGCAGATCGAACCGCTGGCGCGCATCGCGCGCTTCGCCGGCGAGCACGGCACCGTCGCCGCCGTGCAGCTCGCCCACGCCGGACGCAAGGCC
Organism: Propionivibrio sp.; assembly: GCF_017995515.1. Taxonomy (GTDB): domain Bacteria; phylum Pseudomonadota; class Gammaproteobacteria; order Burkholderiales; family Rhodocyclaceae; genus Propionivibrio. The sequence continues at coordinate 14,076 of NZ_JAGOIT010000027.1, read as the reverse complement.
GGTATCAGCCTCGGCTGGCAGGAACAGCGGTCGCTGCGCGCCGACGAGGGCGGCTGGGCGACCGTGGCGCCATCGGCGCTCTCCTTCGGCCCCGGCTACGACGTTCCGCAGGCACTCGACGAAGCCGGCATCCGCGCCGTCATCGACCAGTTTGCCGCGGCCGCCCGGCGCGCTCGCGACGCAGGCTTCCCGATCGTCGAGATCCACGCGGCGCACGGTTACCTGCTGCACCAGTTCCTCTCGCCGCTCAGCAATCAGCGGACCGACGAGTGGGGCGGCAGCTTCGAAAACCGCACCCGGCTCGTGCGCGAAGTGGCGCGAACCGTGCGCGCCGAATGGCCGGAGCGGCTGCCGTTGCTCATCCGCCTTTCGGCCACCGACTGGGTGGAAGGCGGCTGGAACATCGAAGAGACCGTGGCGCTGTGCCGCAGCCTCAAGGAGTTGGGCATCGACCTCGTCGACGTCTCGACCGCCGGGTTGCTGCCGACGGCGAAAATCCCGGTCGGCCCCGGCTTCCAGACCGAATTCGCCGAACGCGTGCGACACGAAGCCGACCTGCCCGTCGCGGCGGTCGGCATGATCACGTCACCAGCGCAGGCCGACCACATCGTGCGCTCGGGACAGGCCGACATGGTGCTGCTCGGCCGCGAGCTGCTGCGCAATCCCTATTGGCCGCTCGCAGCGGCGCGCGAACTGGGACAGCCGGCAAGCTGGCCGAAGCAATACCTGCGCGCCGCGCCGGCAGGTTCGACGGGACGGTGAGGCTGACTGGGGCAATACGCGATTACGCAACAACACAAGGGAGATCACCGCCATGCACATCACGCTCGTCCACGTCCGCGTCAAGCCGGAAGCCATCGACGCCTTCATCGCCGCCACGCACGCCAATCACGAAGCCTCGATCCGCGAACCCGGCAACCGGCGCTTCGACGTCCTGCAATCGCCCGACGACCCGGCGCGCTTCATCCTTTACGAAGCCTACACGACGGCTGATGACGCTGCCGCTCACAAGACGACGGCGCACTACCTCGCCTGGCGCGACGCTGTCGCCGATCTGATGGCCGAGTCGCGGCGCGGCGAGCCGATGAGCGGGTTGTTCCCGGCATAAAAAGTGACCGATGCCCCAGTCTCGTTCGTGGTGAGCCCGTCGAATCCTGTCCTGAGCCAACCGAAGGGCATGAACAGGCGCACCGGCCCTTCGACAAGCGCAGGGCGAACGGTGTTAACAGCGCACGACGAAGCGGTAGCGGATGCGCTGCCGATAGACGCTGCCCGGGCGCAGGATGCAGTCGGTTTCCGGCCATTCCGGATAATGCGGGCTATCGGGCGGGAATTCGGCTTCAAGCGCGACCCCCGCGTAGTCGGCGTAGCTTCCACCCGCCCGTGCGGACGTCCCGGCGATGTAGTTGCCGCCGTAGAGCTGCAGCGCGGGCAGCGAAGTGAACATTTGCAGCGCCAGCCGCCCATCGCTCGAAACCAGTTCGGCGGCCGGAATCGCGAGGTCACGGCAGCGCGAATCGAGCAGAAAGGCGTGGTTGTAGCCGCGATTGAGCTGGAGTTGCGGATGCGATTCCGGCGCGCAGTCGAGCGCGGCCGGCGTCGTGAAATCGAAAGGCGAAGCGCGCACATTCTCGATCATTCCAAGCGGCAAACCGTCGGCGTCGATCGGCAGGAAGCGATCACTGTTCAGCCTCAGGGTATGACGCCGCGCGTCCACGCCGTCGCCGTCGAGATTGAAATAGGCATGATTGGTCAGGCTGACCGGGCACGGCCGATCGACTGCCGCCAGATACTCGATCGTCACCGACAGATCGTCGCCGGCAACGCTGTAAATCGCCTCGGCAGTCATCTGCCCGGGAAAGCCGCCGTCGCCGTCTGGTGATGCGATGGACAACCGCACGCGACTCGCTGCCAGTTCTTCGATCGCCCACTCGCGCCGGCCGAATCCATTTTGCCCGCCGTGCAGGCAGTGGCGGCCGTCGTTCGCGTCGAGCGCGTAGTCCGCACCGTCGATGTGCAAGCGAGCGTTGCGCAGCCGGTTGGCGAAGCGCCCGATCGTCGCGCCGAGGTAGGTGCTGTGCGTCCGATAAGCGGTTTCGTCCGGGCAGCCGAGGAGCACTTCGCGCGTCGTCCCGTCGCCCATCGGCACGCGGCATGAGGCCCAGGTCGCGCCATAAGGAAGAACAGTGATGCCGAGACCGGCGGTGCTTTCGAGTGTGATCACGGCCGCCCCAACTCGTCATTCCGGCGAAAGCCGGAATCCATGAAGTTCGACGAGCTGGACCCCGGGCCCTGCACTTCCTCCGGTCGCATACGCCGGGGTGACGAAGGCTTCGGCACTTTCAAGGAACTCCCGCTGGTCAGCGTCCGCTGTTCCGGTTCTTCAGCTGATCGACGGTCACCGCGGCGAGCAGGATCATGCCGCGCACGAGGTATTGGTAGAAGGCGTCGATGTTGAGCAGGTTCATCGCGTTCTCGACGGTGCCCATGATCAACACGCCGACGATGACGCCGCTGATCGTTGCGCGGCCGCCGGCGAGCGAGACGCCGCCGAGCACGCAGGCCGACATGACGTTCAACTCGAAGCCCATCGCCGCGTTCGGCTGGCCGCTGGTGATGCGCGACGCGAGGATGACGCCGGCCAGCGCGCAGATCAGCCCCTGGAAGAGGAAGACGAGGATGCGCGAGCGCGTGACGTTGACGCCGGCCAGCCGCGCCGCGTCCGGGTTGCCGCCGATGGCCAGGATGTTGCGGCCGTAGGTCGTCTTGTTGAGTGCGACACCGAAGACGACGAAGCAGACGACGGTGACGAGCACCGGCACCGGGATGCCGAGCAGCATGGTGTTGCCAAGCGCGAAGAAGGCTTCGTTTGAGATGCCGATGGCCTGCCCGCCGGAGACGATGAAGCCCAGTCCGCGCACGATCTCCATCATGGCCAGCGTGGTGATCAGCGCGTTGATCTTGACCTTGGCGATGATCACGCCGTTCACCGCGCCGATGAAGGCGCCGGCGACGAGACTCGCGCCGATACCGAGCGCGATGCTGCCCGAGCCGCTGATCACGGTGGCGCAGAGCAGGCCGGAGAAGGCGACGATCGAGCCGACGGAGAGGTCGAAGTCGCGGCAGGCGAGGCAGAACATCATGGTGCACGCGACCATGCCGATCTGCGAGACCGAGAGCGCGAGACCAACTAGATTCTGGATCGAGAAGAAGTACTCGACGCTCACCGAGAGGACGGCGAAGAGGACGATGAAGATGAGGATGAGGCTCCACTCCTCGAGGAATATGCGCAGCGGCGACATCGCCGCCTGGCCGCTTGCCCTCGCCGGAGGGGTTGCCTCGGAACGATCGGCGGCAACGCTGGCGTTTGTGTTCATGTTGGATTCCCTCTTGATGTGATGTTCGCTCAGGCGGCTTCGATGCGTGAATCGACCGGCAGCGCGAGTTCCAGAATGCGGGCTTCGCTCGCCTCGTCCCGCGCCACCTCACCGACCAGCCGGCCCTGGCGCATGACCAGGATACGGTCGGCGACGCCCATGACCTCGGGCAGTTCGCTGGAGACCATGACGATCGCCATGCCGCGCTCGGCGAGTTCGTAGAGCACCGAGTAGATCTCGTGCTTGGCGCCGACGTCGATGCCGCGCGTCGGCTCGTCGACGATCAGGACGCGCATGTTCTGCTCGGCCAGCCAGCGCGCGAGCACGGCCTTCTGCTGGTTGCCGCCGGAGAGCAGGCGGATTTCCTGGCGCGCGCTCGGCGTGCGGATCTTCAGGCGGTCGATGTATTGCCGTGCGTTCTCCGCCTCCTTGCCGTCGTTGGTAAAGAGGCCGAGGCGGCGATAGTGGCGGCGGCAGCTGATGTTGATGTTCTCGGCGACCGAGCGGTAGGCGATGATGCCTTCCTCCTTGCGGTCTTCCGGGCAGAGTGCGATGCCGGAACGGATTGCCGACGGGATGTCGTCGCTCGCGAGCCGCTGGCCGTCGATCAGCAGTTCGCCGGCGCGGCGTTGTTCGGCACCGTAGATGAGACGCATCAGCTCGCTGCGCCCGGAGCCGACGAGGCCGAAGAAGCCGACGATCTCGCCCGCCGCGACCTTGAAGCTCGCTGGCGCCTTCAGCCCGTGGCCTTCGAGTTCGCGCACTTCGAGACGCGTCGGGCCTACCGCACGCGGGCGGTAGCCCCAGATGTCGCGGATCTCACGACCGACCATGCGCGCAACCAACGCCTCCTTGGTGACGCCCTGCATGCCGTTGAATTCTGCAACCTTGCAGCCGTCGCGCAGGATCGAGCAGTCGTCGCACAGCTCGAAGATCTCGTCGAGCCGGTGCGAGATGTAGATCATGCCGGTGCCCTGCGCACGCAGATCCTTGACCAGCCGGAAAAGCGTATCGACCTCGCTGTGCGAGAGGCTGCTCGTCGGCTCGTCGAGCGCGATGATGCGCGCGTTGCGCAGAATCGCCTTGCAGATCTCGACCATCTGGCGCTGGCCAATCGAGAGGTGGCGAAGACGAGCGTCCGGATCGAGGTCGACGCCCAAGTGTTCGAGCTGCTGCTTCACCCACTCGCGCGCCGCGCGGTGGCGCACGAAACCGAAACGGTTGGGCAGGCGGCCGATCAGGATGTTCTCGCACACCGAAAGCTCCGGGACGTACTGCAACTCCTGGTGGATGATGGCAATGCCGGAACCGATCGAATCTGCACTGCCGCGAAAGCTCTTCGGCTGGCCGTCGATCAGGATGCGGCCTTCGTCCGGGAAATACTCGCCGCCGAGGATCTTGAGCAGCGTCGATTTGCCGGCGCCATTCTCGCCGAGCAGGCCATGCACGCGCCCGGCCTTGACGGTGAAGCTGACATCGGAAAGCGCCCGCACGCCGGGGAAGGTTTTCCCGATCGATTCGAACGCCAGAAGACTGGTCATGGGGTGTTACCTCCGCTGGGAGCCCGGCAGGGTCGCCGGGCGCACAGCCATGAATGTGACTGACAGCGCTCCACCGCCGTTCGCCCTGAGCTTGTCGAAGGGCGAGACTTCCGCACGGTGCGCCTGTTCATGGTTCGACAGGCTCACCACGAACGGTGGATGGGTTGTCAGTCACTTTGACGATTGTCAATAACAGGTTACTCAAGCCCGGCTTCGACACGCACTTCCTTGATGTTCGCCCGCGTCGCGCTGAAGCCGCTGGTCAGGATCAGGCCTTCCGGTGCCTTGTCGTTCTTGATCCACTCGTACATGTTCATCGCCGTTTCGTAGCCGTGGCGCTTCGGGCTGATCAGCACGGTGCCGAAGAGTCCGGTCGCTTCGGACTTGGCAAACTCGTTCAGGGCCGAGGCGCTGCCGCCGATGCCCACCGAGATCACGCTATCAGCCTTGAAGCCCTTGCCTTCGAGTGCGCGCACGGAGCCGAGCGCGGCTTCGTCGTTGAGACCGAAAGCGATCCACTTCTTGAACTTCGGGTTCTTGGTGATCGTCACGTTCGCCGCATTGAAGGCGGCTTCGGTGTCGGTCTTGGCCTGCGGGCTGTTGAGCACGTTGGCGGCGGGGAAGCCGGCCTTGGTCAGCGAGTCGAGCGTGCCGTCGTTGCGTTCCTTGGCGGTCGGCAACTGGTCGTAGGCGATCTTGATGGCGCCGACTTCGTTCATGTCCCAGCCGCGCTTTTTGATTTCGTCGACCATCATCTGGCCGACTTGCTGACCGATCTTGTAGGCGGAGATACCCATGTGCGGAACCGCTTCGATCGGCTTGCCGGCGCCGTCAACCAGACGGTCGTCGACGGTCATCATTTTCAGGTTGTGCTGCTTGGCCTTGGCGACAATGGCTTGGCCGAGCTTGACGTCGGGCACGCAGACGATGAAGCCTTGCGCGTGCTGCGCGGCGAGGTTGTCGATGGCCGACAAGAGCTTGTCGCCGGACGGCGTACCGATCTTGACGACCTTGAAGCCCTTCTCCTTACCGGCCTGCTCGGCGAACTTCCATTCGTCCTGGAACCACGGCTCTTCGGCCTGCTTGACGAGAAAGCCGATCTTGATTTCGTCGGCGGCGTGCGCCATCGGTGCGGCCAGCGTCATGACGGCGCCCATTGTTGCCAACAGCTTCGTAGCGAATTTCATGTGACTACCTCCTTTTCGATTTATCGGAACTGCCTGCTCGTTCGCGCGCAACCGCCGATGTCACCACTGATTCGGGGCGACGCGCCTGGGTCAGAGAGTGCTGTCGATTCAGCCCCCCACAACTTCCCGCTCCCGCCCGACGGCCGCGCGCGCTGACAACGGCTCCCCGTTCGGAATTATGTCTTTCACTGACGGCACAGCCCTCAATTCCTTGGCCAGATCGATCGCTATCGCGTTGTTCGGATCGAGTTCGAGCACTTCGGCGAGTGCGTCGCCGGCGGCCGCAATCGAACCGAGGCCGTAGAGCGCCTGGGCCTTGATCAGCCCGGCGCCGGCCATTTGCCGCTTCTGCAGGTCATCCTCGAATAGCAGCATGGTCGGCAACGAGGTGGCGAAGTAGTCGATCTTCGCAGGCTCAGCGTGCTGTGCTTCGGCGTAGGCGAGGATCGCGCTGAACATCGTCTGTGCTTCGTCTTGACGCCCGAGCGCTGCGAGCGCCTTGGCCGAGAAGTAGCTGAGTTCGGAATAGGCTCGCACGCTCATCAGCTGGAAGTCGCCACGGAACGAGGCGGCGGTTTCCCACGCGGCATGCGCCCGTTCCTGGTTGCCCGTCGCGGCGTGGGCAACACCGAGCCAGTAGAGGATATCGCTCGGATTGGCGAGCAGATGGCGCGCTTCGCCGAGGCTGGCCGGCGGGTTGAGCGCGGAAGAGAACTGCACGACGGCGCCATCGGCCTGCCCGGCATCGAGCGCACGGCGGCCGAGCGAGAGACGGGTCCGCACGTACTGACCGAGCGCCTGGCCTTCGCCGCCTTCCCACGGCTGGAAGCGGCGTTCAAGCAGGAGTTGCAGCGCGCGCTCGGGCTGGTCTGCGTGGTTGCAGAGCGCGGAGAGTTCGACGCAGAGGTCGTCGCGTGTGGCGACCAACTCCGGGTGGCGTTCAAGTTCGGCCAAGCGTTCCTGCGGCGCGACGCCGATACGCTTCCATAACTGGTCGCGCTCATAGAGCACACGGGCGTCGGTCTGATCGAGCGCAAAAGCGCGTTCGTACGCCTTGCGCGCGCCGGCAGCATCACCGAGGATGTTGAAGCGGCCGATGCCGAGATTGCGCCAGGCGGTCGGATGCTTTGGATCGAGCGCGACCGAGGCTTCCCAGTGCGCGATCGCGTCGGCGTGGCGGCGCTTGTCGTAGAGGAGGTTGCCGAGGTAGTAGTGGGCGGCGGCGTCGTTCGGCGCGTGCGCGATGGCTTCCTCGAGCACCAGCAGATCTTCGAGGCGCGACGGGAAGCAGTAGTCGCGTGGCTCGGTCGCGGCACGGGCGCGGTAATCGGCGGCCAACTCGAGTTGGCCGCAGCGCTCGCTGTACGCGGCGAGGTAGTAATGGAGCAGCGGTCGCGTGCCGGGGTCGGCTGCGTTCAGCGCGTCACGCAAGAGCGCGATGGCGTCGTCGTACTGGCCCGCCCGCGCGCGACCGATCGCAAGATCGATGCGTGTCTGGGTGTCGCAGGCAAATTCACAGGCAAGCGCTTGTCCGGCGAGCCATCGCGCACCGCCGTCGAGCGGATCGAGGCGCAGTGTTTCGGCGATCAGGGCGGCGGCTTCGTCTTTCCGGCCCAGTTGCCGCAAAACCAGCGCCTTGAGGTTGCGTGCGTTCAGGTGGTCGGTGTCGTGGCGCAACGAGCGCTCCGCGTGTTCGAGCGCACGCGCCCAGTCGCTGCGGCCGGCGTCGATCTCGGCGAGCGCGAAGTAGGCGGCGGCGCGCCAGGCACCGTTCCAGGTCGCCTTGTAGAAGCGGTCGTAGGCATCATCATCGCGCCCGAGGTAGCGCAGGCAGACGCCGAGGTTGTAGAGCGCCTCGCCGTCGGCCGGATTCGGGTTGCGCAGCGTCAGGCGCTCGATGGCGCGCAGGAAACAGGCCTCGGCGCTCGTCCACTCGCCGCGCCGGAGATGCCAGAAGCCGAGCGCGTTGTTGCAGCGCGCGTCGAGCGGGTCGCGGCGCAACGCCTCGCGCCAGTAGGCATCGGCCGCACGTGTCGCGTGGCGGTACTGGTCGATGTGCAGGCCGGTGATGAACAGCTCGTCGGCGCTCGCGATAGCCGATGGCGGCGGCGGCTCGGTGGCCGATTGCGGGACATGCGTGTTCTGCTCGGCGAAGCTGCGGTAAGCGATCACCTCGCGGCCGTCCGCCGTCTCGACGCGCAGGGTGAGATCCTTGCGCTCGACCGGTGCGGCCAGAGGCTGTTCGGCCAAGAAGGGCTGATCCGGAGCGATCGTCGCCGTCCAGTCGGCGAGGACTTCGTTGTGGCGGGCGAGCACGATGCGCGCATCGCTCAGGCGCGAGGTCGTAGCGACGCCGACTCTCAGCTTCTCGTCCGAGACGGCGAGGCTGACCGCCGCATCGGCATTGGCCTGGCAGGCCGGCCCGATGTCGCGAATCGGGTACCAGTACTGGCTGAAAACGCGCGTCTCACCCGGATTGAGGAAGGCGAAGTCGGGCTGGTTGTCGGTGTATACGCCGGCCATCAGCTCGATGTACGGCCGGTAGACGCCATTGACGTCCGGTTCGGTCAAGTGTCGATCCCAGGCGTAGCCGAACTCGTGGTTGCCCCAGCACCATTGCTTCTTGCCCGGCGCAATGTGGTGGTTGGCGACATGGACGATCCCCGCTTTTGCCTTGTGGTCGTAGCCACCGAAGAAATCGGCCTCGGTACCGAGGCACATGTAGCTCGTCGGCACCGGGATATTGGCGAACCACGCGAGGTCGTTCGCCGAATAGGAACAATACGTGCCGTCCGGGCGGAACTGGCGCGGTTGTTCGTGCTCGGCAACGCCGTGCTGCGCGCGGCCGGCGTAGTCGGCGCCGTAGTACTTGTCGGCGCAGAGCGGGAAGGAGCTGATCGCGCGCTTGGCGTGGTCGGCGACGTAGTGCACGTCTTCCGGGAAAAAGCTCTGGTAAGCCTCGTTCACCTCGGTGGCGACGTTGGCCCACCAGAGGAAGGTCTGCGTCACCGGCGTCGGGTTGTGCAGGCGCACGCGCAGTTCGATGCACGACTTGCCCGGCCGCAGGCAAACGCCGTGCATGCCCTTCATGCGGCTCAGGGGATCGATGGCGCTCAGCCAGACGGTACAGGAACCGTCGTCGTCGTTTTCTATCGTCGCTTCAACCGGCAGATAGGTGCCGGGGCGATGGTGCTGCGGCCAGTTGAATTCGATGCCGCCGGAGAGCCACGGCCCGGCAAGGCCGACCAGCGCCGGCTTGATCACGTCCTGCCGATAGACGAAGTCGTAGCCGTTCGTCTTGTCGACGGCCATGTGAATGCGTCCGCCGAGTTCGGGCAGGATCAGCACGCGCAGATATTCATTCTCCAGATGGATCGCCTGCCAGGCGCGGTCGACCGGCGCATCGGCGATGCGGTCAATGAAGGGCAACGGATAGACGCGCCCGGAGGATCCCTGGTAGACGCGCTTTTCGAGAAACATCGGATTGCGCTCGCCGGGCAGCGGCTCCCAGTTCGGGATACTGAGCGGGCTTTGCCAGGCCTTGACCGGTCCGGCGAGGGCTGCGGGCGCAGGCGGAAGCTGCAGTGTGGGCAAAATTGTCTCCAGTGCGATGCATTGAAAATGTGCGCCCATCATCTGCCTGCGATTGACTGTGTAAAATGGCTTGGACGATCCTTGTCATGGACGATCCTCTGATTATTTTGGAGACGACGCATGAACAGCGCCGATACCGACAACGCGCATCACATCCGCGAAGGCTTCCCCGGCCAGCGTTCCGCTGTGCTGCCGCGCCCCGTCGTCGCCGCGTGGCTCGACGACGACCCGATCCTGTCGCTGTTGCCGAGCGACGCCGGCTTCTACCCGCAGGCGCAATGGCATTACGTCGAACGGCCGGAAGGCACGCCACAACTGGTGCTGATCCACTGCCTGCAAGGCGAGGGCTGGCTTGAGATGGGCGGCGTGAGTTGGCGCGTGCAGCCGGGGCAGGCGATCGCCATTCCCTCCGGCGAAGCGCACGCATACGGCGCCAAGGACGACAATTCATGGACGATCTACTGGGTGCACATGGCCGGTGCGAAAACCGGCCGCGTCGCGCAGATGCTCGGCGTCGACGTCGCCCGCCCGCTGTTCACACCCGGTTTCGACCCGGCGCTGCCGCCGCTCTACGAGGCGATCATCTCGCAGTTATCGCGCGGCTACGCCTCGACGATCCTGCTCGACGCCTCGCTCTCGCTTGGCCGCCTGGTCGCCCGACTGGCGCTCAGCGCGGCACGACCCGATGGCAGCGGCACCAGCGTCGCCGCACGCGTCGAGCGCACGCTGAGCCTCATGGAACAGAACCTCGACGGACAGATCCGCGTCGCCGACCTCGCCGAGCAGACCAAGATGTCGCCCTCGCACTTCGCCGCCGTGTTCAAGAAGAAAACCGGCTTCGCCGTGCTCGACTACTTCGTCCGACTGAAAATGCAGCGCGCCGGTTACCTGCTCGACTCGACCAGTCACCCGATCAAGGTCATTGCCGCCGAACTCGGCTTCGACGACCCGCTCTACTTCTCACGCTGCTTCCGACGGGTGCACAACTGTTCGCCGTCGGAGTACCGGTCGATTCCGAAGGGGTAACGGGCATGTCCGCCTCCCAGAATAATCGCCTCGGCGGGCGGCTTCATGGCGCCATCCACGGACCGTTAGTGTCATCGTTCAGCGCGTGCTGCAACATGTCGATGAACGCGCGTGTCTTGCTCGGCATGAGGCGGCGCCCGACAAACACGGCCCACGCCGTCGCCGACGGCACACCCCAGTCCGGCAGAACACGTCGAAGCACACCGGCACGAACATGGGGCTCCGCAAAACGATCCGGCGCGGCGACGATGCCGGAGCCATTGACCGCCATGCGTACCAGAAGCCCCATTGAATTGGCCGAAAAGTTGGAAGTCGGCGCACCCTCCCAACGCTGCGCTCCCTTGGTCAGCGTCCATTCGAGCGGCTCATAGTTGCGCCCCAGCATGAGTACGGCCTTGTGCGCCTCCAGGTCGTCGGGCGTGACCGGCTCGCCGTATTCGCTCAGGTAAGAGGCGGCCGCGTAAAGACCATTGGGAATCTCGGCCAGACGGCGGGCAGCGAGTTGGGCGTCATCCGGCAGATCCCCGAAGCGCAAGGCGATATCGAAACCTTCGGCCAGCAGGTCCACGCGGCGCGCAGACAGGTCCAGTTCCAGCGAAACGGCCGGGTGCAACGCCAGGAACGCGGCCAGCATGTCCTGCAGGAACAGGACGGCGACTTCACTTGGCATCGAGACGCGCAGACGACCGGTCGGTTGCACCTGCCGATGCGCGCTCAGGGCCGTGACGGAATCAACCTCGTCGGCCACCAGCCGCGCATGTTCGAGTAGCTGCAGGCCGAATTCGGTAAAGGTCGAACGCCGGGTGGAACGCACCATAAGCCGCTCCCCAAGCAACTCCTCAAGGTGTGCGACACGTCGCGAGACGGTCGACTTGGGCAAACCGAGTCGTTCGGCCGCTCGACTGAAGCTGCCCGCTTCCGCGACCCGGGCGTATATCAACAGATCGTTTGGATTTAATTGTTCCATAGGCGGAATGATGTTATCCGTTTTGATGGCTTCCGGCGATATCAGAACAACAATAAAGTGCGTCCATCGCTGAGACGCAAACAACCAAGCGCCTCAACGTAGCGAAGTCAGTCCCCCGGTCTCCTTCGCTCGCCCAACGACTTTTTTAACTGAACCCTCTGAATAAGGAAGCACATCATGAACACCAAACTTCTCTCCAGCGTCGCTCTCGCCCTGGCTGCCCTCTCCGCCGGTAGCGCCTTTGCCGCACAACCCGCCACCCCGGTCACTCGCGCGCAAGTACTGGCCGAACTGGTCGAAGCGCAGCGCACCGGAGACATCATGGACGGTCGTACCGGCAAGATGCTCAACGAACTCCATCCCAATCTCTACCCAGCCAAGGCTGCAGCGCCCGGTTTGACCCGCGCACAGGTATTGGCTGAACTGGCCGAAGCCAAGCGCACCGGCGAACTCGTGGTCACTCAAGGCAGTACGACCAAGAAACTCAACGAGTTCTATCCGAACAGCTATCCGGCCAAGGCCGCCACTGCGAGCCTGACCCGCGAACAAGTGCTCGCCGAGCTGGCTGAAGCCAAGCGCACCGGTGATCTCGTGGTCACTCAAGGCAGTACGACCAAGAAACTCAACGAGTTCTATCCGAACAGCTATCCTAAGAACTCCTGAGTGAATGCCCCTGGCCGTTACCCGTTATCGGGTAACGGCCAGGGGCGCCTTCTTCAACCTGCGTATCCACTTTGAACACCACGATGACTTCGTCCCTTCACTACGTCCCGGTCAGCCAGACGCGAAATCTCGAGCAACTGGTTGCCGGGCGGTGTTCTTGCAGCAGCACCGGGGTCAAGCTCAAGCGGGTGTTGACCCAATGCCTGCAACGCCGTCTCGACCCGTTCCTGATGTTCGATGCCTTTGGCCGGGACGCTCAGGACGGATGCCGTGAGGAAATTGCAGATCATCCCCACTGCGGACATGAAGTCGTGACTTACATGATCGCGGGGCGCATGCGATTCCGCGATCATGCCGGCCGGCAGAGCACTCTCGAGCCGGGCGGCCTGCAATGGCTGACAGCCGGCTGTGGCGTGATCCACACCGAAATCCCGCAGCAGGAAGACGGCGCGATGGAGGGCTTTCAGTTCTGGCTCAACGTCCCCGGCACCGACAAGATGGCGGCCGCAAAATCCTGCGATTTCGAGCCCGAGGACCTGATTCGCTTCACGACATCCACCGGTGTACGGGTCACCGTAATCGCCGGCGAGAGCCACGGCGTCAAAGCGGCGGTCGCGCGTGAAGCAACGGCGCCGCTCGTGCTCGATTTGCAACTACCCGCCGGAGCGCGCTTCGAGCAAGCCTTGCCCAAGGACCACAACGCCTTCATCTTCGTTTATCGCGGCAGCGTGACGATCGCCGACCGGGAAGTGCCGGCGCAACACATGGGAATTCTCGCCAACGATCCCGGATCAGATGGCGTAGTGATCGAGGCCGCTGGTGACGCAAGGGTTCTGTTGCTTGCCGGACGACCGCTCAACGAGCCGATCGCGCAATACGGCGCGTTCGTGATGAACACGCAGAAGGAAATCTATCAGGCGCTAAGCGACTATCGCTGCGGACGTTTGGGGCAGACGCCACAGGAGACGTCCGACGCTTGACTCGAACACGCACGTATCGATAGCCGCGGAAAATAGAATCGGAAAATCGGAATCGAAAATCGGGAAGAAAATCGGAAAAAATCGGGGACAAAAATCGGGCAAAAATCGGGGACAGACCACGTTTAACCGACAGTCCACTCAGCGGCTGCTCCGGCTCCAATGCCCAGCCCCGACCGGCGTTCGGTTTTCCGAACGCGTTTTGCAGCCCCTATTCGGTAATCCGAACGGTCGCCGACACAACCTCAAATTCACGCACAAAATCAATTACCTAGCCAACTCATCGGCTGGCACACTCCATGCTTCAAGAACCCCGCCGCTCAGTTGCGGCACGGCTGTATTCCGGTTCGACCGATCATGCGGAATCCGCCGCCACCCGATTGCAGGAGTGCACGATGAGTACGAACTACCGAATCGAAAAGGATTTCCTCGGCGAGAAACAGATTCCGGCCGATGCTTATTACGGGGTCCAGACGCAGCGCGGCAAGGACAACTTCCATATCACCGGCACGCCGATGTCGAGCGAGCCGTATTTCGTGATGGCCTTCGGCTATGTGAAGAAGGCGGCGGCGATGGCCAACCGCGACCTGGGCGTGCTCGACGCGCGTGTCGCCGAGGCGATCATCGCGGCGTGCGACCGGCTGATCGCCGGCGAGATGCGCGACCAGTTCATCACCGACTTCATCCAGGGCGGCGCCGGCACGTCGACCAACATGAACGCCAACGAGGTGATCGCCAACCTCG
>NZ_JAGOIT010000026.1:22327-37337 GCF_017995515.1 Propionivibrio sp. | reverse complement strand
GCCGACGAAGATGCATCAGGGACCTTGATCGACTGAAGTTGTCTGTAGTCTCTTGAATGCCAGGCGGTAAAGAACTCGGCACTTTTCAAGGGCGGACCATCTCCCCGCATACGCTGCGCCACACGACCGCCATGCATCTGCTGCAGGCTGGCGTCGACCTCACCGTCATTGCCCTGTGGCTCGGGCACGAGAGTCCGGTAACGACCCATGGCTACGTCGAAGCTGATCTGGCGATGAAGGAGCGCGCCTTGGCTGCGATCGCGCCTCCCGAAACCCGACACGCGCTACCGGCCGACAGATGCACTGCTGAAGTTCATGCAGGCCCTTTGATTATGTGTAGCCGATAGGGCCGGGCCGTCCCAGATGGGGCGGCCCGCTCCCGGCGACTCAACATAATCGATGACTGGGCATAACCGCTGGAATTTTCTGTTTGCCGCTTCCGATGCCGGCGGCGAACGGGCCGCGGCCATCTACAGCCTGATCGGCTCGGTCAGACTCAACGGCCTTGATCCGGAAGCCTATCTGCGTTTCGTCATCGCGCGTATCGCCGAACAGCCGGTCCATCGCGTCGCCGAATTGTTGCCTTGGGTCGTGGCCACGCAGATTACTTCGCCGTCCGCCACTTCAGCCTGATTCCGCCTCCAACTTCAAGACGGCGATCACCGGACGCTTACCTTTCACCTCTATGTAAGTACGACCCGCCGGGCACACAAAAAAACGCGGCCCCGACGAGTTGTCGGGGCCGCGCTGTTTTCAGCTTTCAGTTTCTGAACAGGGCGTCGATCAACCGCCTAGCCGCGAGATGAAGTAACCGGCACAGACCGCCGTGCCGATCACGCCGGCGACGTTCGGGCCCATGGCGTGCATGAGCAGGAAGTTCTGCTTGTCGTACTGCGCGCCGACGACCTGCGACACCCGCGCCGCCATCGGTACCGCCGAAACGCCGGCCGAACCGATCAGCGGGTTGATCGGGTTGCTTGGCGAGAGCTTGTTCATCAGCTTGGCGAGCAACACGCCGCCGGCCGTCGAAACGGCGAAGGCGACGACGCCCATGACGATGATCATCAGCGTCTTGGTTTGCAGGAAGTTCTCTGCGCCCATGGTGAGGCCGACCGAGGTGCCGAGGAAGATCGTCGTGATGTTGATGATCTCGTTCTGCGCCGACTTGGTGAGGCGATCCACGACGCCCGACTCGCGCATGATGTTGCCGAGCATGAGCATGGCGATCAGCGCCGATGCGGGCGGGACGACCAGGATGACGACCACCATGACGACCAGCGCGAAGACGATACGTTCGAGCTTGCCGACGTGGCGCAGGGTCTGCATGCGGATCTTCCGTTCCGCATCGGTCGTTAGCCACTTCATGATCGGCGGCTGGATCAGCGGCACCAGCGACATGTAGGTGTACGCGGCGACGGCAATCGGTCCGATCAGATGCGGTGCCAGCTTGTTGGCGGTAAAGATCGACGTCGGGCCGTCCGCGCCGCCGATGATACCGATCGACGCGCCTTCTCCGGGCGAGAAGACACCGCTCATGACCGCGACGAACATGGTCATGAAGATGCCGAGCTGTGCGGCGGCGCCCAGCAGCAGCGTGCGCGGATTGGCGATGAGCGGGCCGAAGTCCGTCAACGCGCCGACGCCGAGGAAGATGATCGGCGGGAAGAGCTCGAGGTGGATGCCCTGCGAGATGTAGTAGTACAAGCCGCCGGGTACGTGGATCAGGCCATCGACGAACGGCTCGTTCAACACCCCCTGGGTCGGGATGTTGGCGAGCAGCGCACCGAAGGTGATCGGCAGCAGCAGTAGCGGCTCGAATTCCTTGACGATCGCCAGATAGAAGAGCACGGCGCACACGGCCCACATGATCACCATGCCGCCGGTGATCTGTGAGAAGCCGGTGGACTGGCTCATCATCAGCATGAATTGTTCAATGATTCCGGACATGGGAACCTCAGCTCAGTTGAACGAGAACCTGACCCTCGACGACCGCATCCGATTCCTTGACCAGGATCGAAGCGACGGTGCCGTCACAGGGGGCGTAAATCGGCGACTCCATCTTCATCGCTTCGAGGATCATGAGTTCCTGATCCTTGACGACGTGCTGGCCGACCGCCGTCGTGATCTTCATGACGGTGCCCGGCATCGGGCTGGTGACCGGAAGACCGCCGGCGACGGGCGCAGGTGCGACGGGCGCAGCAACCGGCGCCGGCGCTGGAGCTGCCACCGGAGCTGGTGTTGCGGCGATCGGCGCCACAGGGGCCGGCGTAGAGGGGGCCGCAGCCGGAGCACCGGCCACGGTGTCGAGCACCTCGACGCCGACTTCGTAGGTTTTGCCTTGCAGGGTGATTCTGAGCATTTTCATGATTGTTTTCCTGATCCCTATATTGACGCCGAGCGGTGGCTCAAAGCGCGTGTGATGTGTGGTGTTGAACGCGACCCTGGATCGACCAGGTCCAGTCCATGCTGCCGAGCGGCCGGAAGCTGACGACGGCGACGGCCTGGCCCAGGGCTTCCGTCGCGGCGACGGCCAGGATGGCCATCAACTGCTCGTCGGTCAGTCCCGGATGGATCGTTGCGGGTGCAGCGGGGGGTGTCGCAGCCGGAGCCGGTTTGGGTGCCGGTACGGGGGCGGGCGCGGGCGCCTTTGCCACCGGTGCCGACGTGTGACTTGCCTTGGCCTTGCCGTGGTACTGGTCGGGCGCGATCCTCTTGAGCAGCCAGCCGATCAGATAGCTTAGAACGGTCAGCGAACCGAGAACGACGAAGACGACGAGCAGGCCGGTGAACTGGAACTCGACAAGTTCACCGAGGGAGGCCTTTTCGCTGAATCCGCCCTTGCCGGCGCCCTCGGCGGCGATGACGGCTGAAGTGCCGGTCATCGCCAGGGTGGCAAGCAGCGCTTTGGCACGGCTGGCGATCTTTGGAAGAGAGGAATGCATTCTCATAGCGGCATCAGTCCATGTTTTTTCGGCGGACGGGTCAGCCGTTTGGTTAGCGAGATCCGCAGCGCCAGCGAGAGCTTGGTCTTGGTCTCCGACGGCATGATGACGTCGGTGATCATGCCGTGCTCGGCGGCCTGGTAGGGCGAAGCGAACTCCTTGCGATACTGCGCGATGAGTTCGGCTTCCTTGGCCTTGCGGTCCTCGGCGGCCTCGATCTCCTTCTTGTAGATCACCGCAACCGCGCCTTCGGCGCCCATGACGGCGATCTCGGCGGTCGGCCAGGCATAGACGAAGTCCGCGCCCATGTCCTTCGAGCACATGGCGAGGTAGGCGCCGCCGTAGGCCTTGCCGAGGATGACGGTGATCTTCGGCACGGTCGCTGCGGCAAAGGCGAACAGCATCTTGGCGCCGTGGCGGATGATGCCGCCGCGTTCCTGCGCCAGACCCGGCATGAAACCCGGCACATCGACGAGGATGACCAGCGGGATGTTGTAGGCGTTGCAGAAGCGGATGAAGCGTGCGCCCTTGTCCGACGAGTCGACGTCGAGCGTGCCGGCCTTGACCGGCGGCTGGTTGCCAACGATGCCGACGACCATGCCGTCGATGCGGGCGAAGCCGATCAGGATGTTCTTGGCGAACTCCTTCTGCACTTCGAGGAAGTCGCCGCCGTCGACCAGGCGTTCGATGACCTTGCGCACGTCGAGCGGCTTCTTGGTGCCCTCGGGAATCAGGTCGTTCATGCCCGGATCGTCGAAGTTGGCGACCTCGTTCGGGATGCGATGCGGCGGGTCCTGCATGTTGTTCTGCGGCAGGAAGGAGAGGAGCTTGCGCGTGATGTCGAGCGCATGCTTGTCGTCTTCTGCAACGAAGTGAATGTTGCCGCTCACCGAGGCGTGCGCGTCGGCGGTGCCGAACTGCTCGATCGGCGCTTCCTGGCCAGTGGCGGCCTTGATCACTTCCGGTCCGCAGATGAACATCTGCGCGCTCTTGCGCGTCATGATCAGGAAGTCCATCAGCGCCGGGCTGTACGCGGCACCACCGGCGCAGGGGCCGGCGATGATCGCGATCTGCGGCACCAGACCGGACAGCTCGACGTTGCGGTAGAAGACCTTGCCGTAGCCGGAGAGCGAATGCACGCCTTCCTGGATGCGTGCGCCGCCGGAGTCATTGATGGCGACGACCGGGATGCCGAGGTTGGCCGCCGTTTCCATCATGTCGCAGATCTTCTGCGAGTGCATGCGGCCGAGCGATCCGCCGGAGACCGTGAAGTCCTGCGAGAAGGCGGCGACCGGACGGCCGTTGACGTTGCCGATGCCGGTGACGACGCCGTCGCCCGGCATCTTCATGTGATCCATGCCGGACGTGTCGTGATCGACGTGCATGCCGGATTCCTGGAACGATCCGTTGTCGTAGAGTTGGTCAATGCGCTCACGGGCGTTGAGCAGTCCGCGCTTGCGGCGCTTCTCCTGCTTTTCGATTCCCCCGCCGGCGTTTGCCGCTGCACGGCGCGCGATCAACTCTTCCACTAGTTCATTGCGTATTGCCATTGACGCTCCTTGGCTGTTCTAAAAAAAGAAAATCCGGTGATCCAGTGCAGCGCGACGTTTTTCCGCAACGCTGCCGGTCGATTACTTTTCCTCAGGTCATTCTCCGATGCTGCGCCTGGATTTTCTTTTTCTTTTAATGACTTGTTTCCAGGTTTCAGATACAGGCGATTGCAAGTCCGATGATTGTTTTTGTCGCCTGCTTTCCTGAAATTCACCGGTCAGCGGCTGGGCTTGCGCACCGGGAAGAGTATAGGTGCGCCGTCGAGCGAGGGTCAATCGCCGATTTGCCGACAGAACGCGCACCTGGCTCGCGGCGGTGTCCTTCCGGTCAGTCCCAGCGCGCCTTCGACAGGAAGAACATGGCGATGCCGAGACCGGTCAGCACGACATCGCTCACCGGGATAAAGGGCGAGAGGAACAGCGCAATGACGAAGGTCGGGAGCGAGATGACGAAGGCGTTCGGGTAGCGCAAGCCTACGCAGAAGCGGACGAGTTGTTGCGGGAGAAATTTCGCGAGGCGGGGATCGACGCCCATGTGATTGAATCCTTGTGGTTGAGTTGGCAGTCAGGGAAGTGACGCATGTTATTGGGTGAGTCGCCCGCGTCCTGGCTGCGTGCGACTGTATCGGCAGTCGATGGGGCTGTCCAGCGCGGGGAACAGACGATCTCCCCTCGGGTGCGAGCGGACGCAGGTCGTTGTCCGCACTGGGTTAAACTCTCGCCTTTTACTGAGCTTCCGCCATTCTTGACTCGCCGACGCATGCCCGAATCCAGCTATCTATCGTTGTTCCTGATCGGCCTCCTGGGCGGTACGCACTGCGTCGGCATGTGCGGTGGCATTGTCGGCGCGCTGTCGATGGGGCAGGGTGGGCGCGTGTCGTTGCATCTGGCTTACAA
This sequence comes from Propionivibrio sp., assembly GCF_017995515.1. Lineage (GTDB taxonomy): Bacteria > Pseudomonadota > Gammaproteobacteria > Burkholderiales > Rhodocyclaceae > Propionivibrio. The sequence goes on along the minus strand of NZ_JAGOIT010000026.1, from coordinate 31,948 downwards.
CGTCGGGCGTATCGTCAGTTACGCAGCTGCGGGCGCGATTGCCGGTGCCGTGGGCGGCGCCGGACTGGCGCTCTCCGGACAACTGCCCGTGCGCATCGCGTTCTTTATTGCCGCGAATCTCATGCTTGTGGCGCTCGGCCTGTATCTGATGGGTGTAACGCGCGTATTGCTCTTCACCGAACGTCTCGGACAGATCCTGTGGCGTCGCCTGCAGCCGCTTTCGCGGCGTTTTCTGCCGGCGCATACGGTGGCTCAGGCTTTCCCGCTGGGCCTGCTGTGGGGCTGGTTACCTTGCGGGCTGGTGTATAGCGCGTTGGTCACGGCCTTGACGAGCGGTTCCGCGGCTCGCGGTGCGGGGTTGATGCTGGCCTTTGGCGCCGGCACGCTCCCGAATCTACTGCTCGCCGGATTACTCGCCGCCCGGTTGAACGAGTACGCGACAAAACCGGTCGTAAGACTGACTGCCGGACTGGTTGTGCTTGCCTTCGGCCTGTGGGGGCTGAAGCAGGCAATCGACCTGGGGCTGGCCTGATGACTCCCGATTTTTCCTGATATGTCGAATCCCGATACCTCCTTCAATACTGAGTCGTCGCGCCGCATTGATTTGCCGATCGGTGGCATGACCTGCGCCGCCTGCGCTACACGCATCGAAAAGGTGCTCAACCGTCTGCCCGGCGTGCAGGCGAACGTCAACCTGGCGAGCGAGCGGGCGCGCGTCGACCTCGCGCCGGATACGACGTCGCCGCAGCAGGTCGTCGCCAGTATCGAGAAGGCCGGTTTTTCCGTGCCGCAGCAGACGGTTGAGCTGGGCATCGAGGGCATGACCTGCGCGGCGTGTTCGACGCGTCTTGAGAAAGTGCTCAATCGGCTGCCTGGCGTCGAAGCCGCTGTTAACCTGGCGGCCGAGCGCGCGCGCATCCGCTACGTGCCGGGGATTGCGGAACCGGCGGCCCTGATCGCCGCTGTCGACAAGGCCGGGTTCAGGGCACGGCTGGCGACCGATACCTCGCGTGAGGAAGAGAAGGCGAAGAAGCTCGCCGCCTACCGCGCCGAGTTGCGCCGCTTCTGGATCTCCGCCGCGCTGACGCTGCCGCTGGTGGTGCAGATGGTGACGATGTTTGGCGGCGATCCCGGGCATCACCAGGACGTCCTGCCGCGCTGGCTGCAACTTCTGCTGGCGACGCCGGTGCAGTTCTGGATCGGCTGGCGTTTCTACGACGGCGGCTGGAAAGCCCTGCGCGGCGGTGGGGCGAACATGGACGTGCTCGTCGCGCTCGGCACGACGATGGCCTACGTCTTCAGCCTCGTCGTCACGCTGTTCGGCTTCGCGCACCTGCACGTGTACTTCGAAGCCTCGGCGGCGGTGATCACGCTCGTGCTGCTCGGCAAGCTGCTCGAAGCGCGGGCCAAGGCCAAGACGACGGCGGCGATCGAGGCGCTCGTCCGCCTGCAGCCGAAGACGGCGCGCGTCGAGCGCGGCGGCCAGCTGATTGAAGTCGACGCCGGCCTGCTGATCCCCGGCGACGTCTTCATCGTGCGGCCGGGCGAGAGCCTGCCGGTCGACGGCGAGGTGCTCGACGGTGCGTCGAGCGTCAATGAGGCGATGCTGACCGGCGAGAGCATGCCGGTGGCCAAGGCAGCCGGCGACCGCGTCTTCGCGGCCACGGCCAACGGCGAGGGCATGTTGCGCTGCAAGGCGACCGGCGTCGGCGAACACACCTTGCTCGCCGGCATCATCCGCATGGTCGCCGAAGCGCAGGGGTCGAAGGCGCCGGTGCAGCGCCTCGCCGACCGCATCTCGGCGATTTTCGTCCCGGTGGTGTGCGCGATCGCGCTGGTGACCTTCGTCGGCTGGTGGGCTTACGCGGGCGACTTCGCCGAAGCGCTGGTCAACGCCGTTGCCGTACTCGTCATCGCCTGTCCGTGCGCGCTGGGCCTGGCGACGCCGACGGCGATCATGGTCGGCACCGGGCAGGGCGCGCGCGCGGGCATCCTCGTCAAGAACGCCGAGGCGCTCGAACGCGCCGAGAAGATCAAGGTGCTCGGCGTCGACAAGACCGGCACGCTGACGCGCGGCGAGCCGGTGCTGACCGACCTCGTACCGCTGGCCACGGCCGGCGACGAAGCGCTTCGCCTCGCGGCGGGACTGGAGCAGGGCTCGGAGCATCCGCTGGCGCGCGCCTTATTGCAGCGTGCGCAGGCATCGGGCGTGGCCTTGTCCAGGGTCAGTGATTTTCGCGCAGTCGCAGGCAAGGGCGTCGAAGGCGTTGTCGACGGGCGAAGCTTGCAGTTCGGCGCGCCGGCGTGGTTTGCCGACGTCGTATTGCCGCTGGATCAGATCAATGTGCTGCAGTCGGCGGGAAAGACCGTGGTCGTTCTCGTCGAAAAGCAGACGCCATTGGCGCTGCTGGCCATCGCCGATCCGTTGCGCGAGTCGTCACGTGCGGCGGTGGCGCGCCTGAAAGCGATGGGGCTGAGCGTCGTCATGCTGACCGGCGACAACGCGGCGACGGCGGCGGCGATCGCCCACGAAGCCGGCATCGACGACTTCCGCGCCGGCATCCTGCCGGGCGACAAGGCAGCAGCCGTCGAATCGCTGCGCGCCGCCGGACAGATCGTCGCCATGGTCGGCGACGGCATCAACGACGCGCCGGCGCTGGCCGCGGCCGACATCAGCTTCGCCATCGGCGCCGGTTCCGACGCGGCCATCGAAGCGGCCGACATGACGCTGGTGCGCAGCGACCTCGCCGGTATCGCCGACGCCATCCTGCTTTCGCGCGCGACGCTGGGCAAGATTCGCCAGAATCTTTTCTTCGCCTTCATCTACAACGTCCTCGGCATCCCGCTGGCCGCCTTCGGAATGCTCAATCCGGTGATCGCCGGCGCGGCGATGGCGATGAGTTCGGTGTCGGTCGTCTCGAATTCGTTGCTCTTGCGACGCTGGCGGCCGCACCGCGTAACAATTGAAGGCGCGCGGGACTGACATGGCACAAATCGCGGCCACGCCGAATGACGAATTCCTCTCCGATCTGCTCAAGGCCTCGGAGCACATCCTCTATCGCATCGATCTCGTGCGCGGCGGCTACGACTACATCAGCCCGATTGCCCTCGAAATATTCGGCGTCAGTTCTGAAGTGTTGTACGAACGGGGACTGGATTTTCTGCTCAACGAGCTGTTCGATCCCGTCGAGCGTGTTCGCTTTACCCGTCACATCATGGATTTGTGCCGGAATTCGCCCGGGCAATCGATTCGCACGCGACTGGAGTGCCGGCTGAAGAACAAGCGCGGTGAAGAGTTCTGGCATCAGAACTCGATGACGCTGGTGTCGAGCCCGGAAGGCAAGCCGCTGCTGGCGAGCGGTATCTCGGTCGATGTCACCGCGCGGCGACGGTCTGAGCTGGCCTTGCGCGAGAGTGAAGAAAAATACCGGGCGACGATGAACGCGGTGCCGGTCGGCGTGTTCGTGGCGCAGGACTTCAGATTCCATTTCGCGAATCCCAGGATGTGCGAGATGTTCGGCTATAGCCTCGACGAATTCACCCGTCGCCTCGGAGCGCTCGACCTGGTTCCGCCCGAGCAGCAGGGGACATTGTCCAAGGAAATTGGCCGCCGCGCCGTCGGCGAAGCCGGCGAACCCTACGAGCTTATCGGTGTGCGCAAGGACGGCAGCCAATTCCCGGCGCTGGTGCTCGGGCAGCCGAGTGTTCTGAACGGACGTCCGGCGTCGGTGGGTACGGTCATCGATCTGAGTTCGCAACGTCACGCCGAGCAGGCGCTGGTCGATTCCACCCGGCGCTATTCGTTGCTTTTTGAAGGCGTAATCGACGCGATCGTCGTTGCCGACGCGGAAAACGGCCGCATCATCGACGCCAATGTCGCGGCCGAGCTCCTGCTCAAGCGCCCGCATGAGGAAATGATCGGCATGCATCATTCGGCGTTCCGCGAGGAATCATGCGAAATCTTCGAGGAACACGTGCTGAATGGTCGAGAGGGCGTCGAGGAGACGGAAATCATCGACGCCGACGGCGAACGGGTCGCCGTCGAGATCAGTTCGAACACGATTGAAACGGCCAGCGGACAGAAGCTGAGCCAGTGCGTGATCCGCGACATCCGCCAGCGCAAGCACGACGAGATGGAGTTGAAGCGCGCGGCGCTTGTATTTGAAACAAGCCAGGAGCTGATCCTGCTGACCGACGCCGATTGCCGGATCATCTCGGTCAACCAGGTGTTCGAGGAAATGACCGGCTATACGCCGGACGAAGTGATCGGCCAGAATCCGCGCCTGCTTTCTTCCGGCCGCCACACGCCGGAGTTCTACGCCGCCATGTGGCAGGCGATCGGCAGCCGGGGCAAGTGGCAGGGCGAGGTGTGGAACCGGCGCAAGAGCGGCGACGTCTTCCCGGTCTGGCTGACGATCAGCGCGTATCGCGACGCGCAGGGCAGGGTGCTCAACTACGTCGGCGTCTCGTCCGACATCTCGGAGCGCGTCGCGGCGCAAGAGCGCATCCGGCAACTGGCTTACTTCGACTCGCTGACCCACCTGCCCAACCGGCGGCTTCTTCAGGACCGTGCCGAGCAGGCGCTGGCCAGCGCCGAACGTGAAGGGAAGCAGGTCGCGCTGCTCTTCGTCGATCTTGACCACTTCAAGACGATCAACGATTCGCTCGGTCACTCGATGGGCGACCGCGTGCTGACGGAGGTCTCGCAGCGCCTGCAGAGTTGTGTTCGGCGCATGGATACGGTTGCCCGACTCGGCGGCGACGAGTTCGTCGTGCTGCTGACCGACGTGACGATCGAAGGCGCGACCGAAGTGGCGCGCAAGCTGATCCGGCGCGTGGCGCGACCGTACCAGATCGAGAATCACGAGCTCGGCGTGACGCCGTCGCTCGGAATCAGCGTTTTCCCGCAGGACGGGCGCGATTTCGAAGCGCTGCTCAAGCATGCCGATACGGCGATGTACCGCGCCAAGGAGTCCGGGCGCAACGGTTATCAATTCTTCGCCAGCGAGATGAACGTCGCGGCGCTTGAGCGGCTGATGCTGGAAAACAGTCTGCGCCAGGGGATAGAGCGCGGCGAATTCGTCCTCCATTACCAGCCGCAGATCGATCTGGCGAGCGGCCGCATCGTCGGCGCGGAGGCGCTGGTGCGCTGGCGGCATCCGCAGCTCGGCCTGGTGCCGCCGGGCAAGTTCATCCCGGTGGCCGAGGTTTCCGGCCTGATCGTGATGATCGGCGAATGGGTGCTGGGCGAAGCGTGCCGGCAGAACCGCGCGTGGCAGCAAGCGGGTCTGCCGGCGATCAGCGTCGCCGTGAACATTTCGGCCGTGCAGTTCCGCAGCGGGCGCATCGAGGACAACGTGGCCACCGTCCTGGCCGATACCGGGCTCGCGCCCGAGCTGCTCGAACTTGAACTCACCGAAGGCATCGTCATGGTCGGCGCCGACGCGACGGTGGCGACGCTGCAGCGGATTTCGGACATGGGCGTCAAGCTGGCGATCGACGATTTCGGGACCGGCTATTCGAGCCTGTCCTACCTCAAGCGCTTCCCGATCGACCGGCTCAAGATCGACCAGAGTTTCGTGCGCGACATCGTCACCGATACCGATGACTGGGCGATTTCTTCGGCCATCATCAGCATGGGGCACAGCCTGCGCCTGCAGGTGATCGCCGAAGGCGTCGAGTACGCCGAACAGCTTGAAATGCTGCGCCGTCAGGGCTGCGACGAGGTTCAGGGTTATTATTTCAGCGTTCCGTTGCCGGCCGACGACTTTGCCGTGCTGTTGCGGCAGCAAAAATTTCTCGTAAAGGATTGAGCATGCAAGAGATCGTGATCGGCGTTGGCGGCATGAGCTGCCAGGGCTGCGTGAAGAATGTAACCGGCGTTCTGCAGGCGCTGCCGGGCGTCGAACGTGTCGAGGTGTCGCTCGAAGCTGCCCGGGCGACTGTCGTCTTCGACCCGGCAAAGGTCGGCGAGGCGCAGTTCAAGGACGCGATCGAGGGTGCCGGTTTCGACGTCATCTGAGCGCGTAGTCGCCCGCGGTATCCAGATTTTCCCCATTGTCTTGTTGTCCCGAAATCCATGATCAAGAAGAAAGAAAGTCCGGCAGCTGAGCCGGCACCCGCGCCGGCATCGACCGAGGCGCCCGCTCCGATCCGCCTGACCTCGCTCTCGCACGGCGGCGGCTGCGGCTGCAAGATCGCGCCCGGCGTGCTCGAAAAGATTCTCGCCAAGACGGCGCCGTCACTCGTGCCGCCGCAATTGCTCGTCGGCATCGAGACGAGCGACGACGCGGCGGTGTATCAGATCAACGACACGCAGGCGATCGTCGCGACGACCGACTTCTTCATGCCCATCGTCGACGATCCCTTCGACTTCGGCCGCATTGCGGCGACCAACGCGATCTCAGACATCTACGCGATGGGCGGCACGCCCCTGTTCGCGCTGGCCATCGTCGGCATGCCGGTGAATACGTTGCCGATGGACACGATCCGCCTCATCCTCGAAGGCGGCGAGTCGGTCTGCGCCAAGGCCGGGATTCCGATCGCCGGCGGCCACACGATCGACTCGGTCGAACCGATCTACGGCCTCGTCGCCATCGGCCTCGTGCATCCGGCCAACCTGCGCCGCAACAGCGGCGCGCGGCCGGGCGACAAGCTGATCCTCGGCAAGGGGCTGGGCGTCGGTCTGTACAGCGCCGCGTTCAAGAAGAACCTGCTGGCGGCGCACGACTACGCGACGATGATCGCCTCGACCACGCAGCTCAACACGCCGGGTTCGGCGCTCGGCTGCCTCGCCGGCGTGCACGCCATGACCGACGTGACCGGCTTCGGTCTGCTCGGCCACCTGGTCGAGATCTGCAAGGGCTCGGGGGTCGCCGCCGAACTCGACTACGCGGCGCTGCCGATCCTGCCCAACGCGCTCGACTACGCGGCCAAGGGCTGCATCACCGGCGCCTCGGCGCGCAACTGGGCGGGCTACGGCGAACACGTCGTACTGGATCCCGGCCGTTTCGGCGACGTCGAGCGCGCGCTGCTCACCGACCCGCAGACCAGCGGCGGTCTATTGATCGCCTGTGCGCCCGAGCTGGCGACCGAGGTACTCTCGATCTTCCTGCAGCAGGGCTTCGAGCACGCCGCGGTGATCGGCGAAATCGTGGACGGCGAACCGCAGGTGCGCTTCACGCATCCGCCGAAGGCTCGCTTCAAGTTCTCCCTGCCGTCGCCTTTCAAGAAGGCGTAGGTTGCCGTGATGGGCGTGGCGCACGTTTGCGCCACCGCCGGCACGCTCGACCAAACTGGAATAGCGGAATAGCGCCTTCTTTGCGGCGATGGGGAGTCAGTAAACGTGATGTTCAAGAGCATCGGCTGGGCGCTGTGGCGCCAGGGGCGGATCCGCCAGACCTTCGCCATCAGCGTGCGAACGAGCGTCGCTTTGCTCGGCGTGATGCTCGCGTGCTTGGCGTTGGGGCAGGTGAGGGCGGCGATTCCCCTGCTGCTCGGCGTGATCGCCAGCGCGCTGGCCGAGACGGACGACCACTGGCGCGGTCGCTTGGTCACGCAATGTCTGACGCTTTGCTGCTTCGCGGCGGTGACGCTGGCGGTGCAGGCGAGCTTCGATCACCCGCTCGGGCTGATCGGCGTGCTCGCCAGCGCGGCGTTTCTGTTGACCCTGATGGGCGCGCTGGGCGACCGTTACCGGACGATGGCGGCCGCCACGCTGATCATGTCGATTTACGCGGCGCTAGCATTGCAGCCGCACGGAGAAAATCCGGTCGCTGTGAACCAGATCGCCTTGCTGCTCGCCGGTGCGGCGTGGTACGGCGTGATTTCGGTCGCGTGGTCGGCGGCTTTCCCGATGCTCGCCGTCGAGCAGAACATGGCCCGGCTCTACGACGCGCTCGGGCACTATCTGGAACTCAAGGCGCGGCTGTTCGAGCCGGTGCGCGGGATCGACTTCGAACGGCGCCGGCTGGCGCTCGCGCTGCACAACGGGCGCGTGGTGGAGGCGCTCAATGCGACCAAGGAGAGCCTGTTCAGCCACCACCGGCGTGCGGCGATGAGAGATATGCCGGACTGGCTGGCGCTTTCGCTGCACCAGTTCTTCGTCGCGCAGGATCTGCACGAGCGGGCGAGTTCCTCGCACGAAAACTACGAGTTGCTGGCCGAGCGCTTTTTTCACAGCGATGTGCTCTATCGCTGCCAGCGCGTCCTGGGTCTGGTCGGGCGCGACTGCCGCTCACTGGCCGAGGCGATTCGCCTGCGTACTCCCTGGCAGCGCGATGCCACGACGCCGCTGGCCGTCGAGGCGATGCAATCGGCCGCCACTTTCGCGGGTGAGCGCCTTCGTGCGGAAGACGCCGCCGGGCTGCGCGCACAGCAGGCCTTGCGCGCGCTGGTGACCAACCTCTCGGCGATGGACGAGGAAGTGGCCGGCGTCATGGCGCGGGCGGTTCATCGCATGCCGGCCGATACGGCGCTACAGGACACCGCAACGCGCAGTTGGTCGCAGGTGCGCGCAAGGATCGGGGCGCACCTCAACTGGCGCTCGCCGGTCATGCGCCATGCGATCCGTCTGCCCCTGGCGTTAACCGCCGGCTATGTGTTGATGCGCACGACCGCGGACAGCTATGGTTTCTGGATTCTTCTGACCATCGTCTTCGTGTGCCAGCCGCAATACGGCAGCACGCTCATGCGCCTGGTCGAACGCGTCGGCGGCACGCTGCTCGGGCTGCTCATCGGCTGGGCGCTGCTGCGACTGTTTCCATCGCCCTGGGTGCAATCGGGCTTCGTCGTTCTTGCGGCTGTGCTTTTCTTCATCCTTCGCACGCAGCGCTACGCGATGGCGACGGCCGCGATCACCGTCTTCGTCCTGCTCTCTTTCAACCAGGTCGGCGACGGCTTCGGCGTGATCGTGCCGCGCCTGCTCGACACGCTGGCGGGTAGCCTGATCGCCGGCCTCGCCGTGCGACGTATCCTGCCGGCGTGGAACTCGCCGCGTCTGCCGGCCCTTGGTGCGGCCGCGCTGCGCGCGCAGCGACGCTACTTCCTTGCCATCATGGGACAGTACGGCGTCGTCGGAAAGGAAGACGACCTCGCTTACCGGATCGCCCGGCGCGACGCGCACAACGCCGATGCGGCATTATCCGGCGCCTTGTCGGCGGCGTATCTGGAGCCGGAACGCGTGCGCAGCAAGACCGACGCCGGTACGCGTTTCCTCGTGCTGGCGCATACCTTGCTCAACTATCTTTCCGCTCTCGGTGCGCACCGCAACGCCGAACACGCGCCGCTGGACGACGCCGTGGCCGCCGCCGATTATCTGGCCGACGCGCTGGAACGCCTGGCCGCGACCCTCGAATCAGGGCAGCCGCTGCCGGCGTCCTTGCTCTGCCAGGAGACCATCGATCGCTACGCGCTCACCTGTCCATCGGACGGTGCGCAAGAGGCCGAGATCCACCGCATCCTGCGCAGCCAACTCGTTCTCGCGTTGCGTCTGCTGCCGCCCTTGCGTGAGGCCGCTGACACGCTACATGCTGCGTAGCTTGAGGACGTGAGCAGCCTGTCTGGTCTTGATCAGCGAGTGGGCCCGGCTACAGGATTCCCAGGATCAGGCCGATGCCGACG
>NZ_JAGOIT010000026.1:0-22227 GCF_017995515.1 Propionivibrio sp. | reverse complement strand
GGATCCTTGGCGACGCCGATGCTGAGATCGACGATGCTCTCGATGAATTCGTGGTGCTCGTTCTTGTGCGCGTCGAGGTCGGGGTACTCGATCGACTGCATGAGCGCCTCTTCGACGTGCAAATGCGTCCGCGAGTACTCGAACAGGTCGGCCAGGATGTCGTGGAAGGTTTCGGAGTGTGGGGCGTTGTCCAGCTTGCAGCAATCGACCAGCTTGTTGCGGATGCCGATCAGCACCTGATGATGACGATCAATTTCTTCAATACCGATAGCGAGCGTATCGCTCCAGCTTAGTTTCTCCATGCCTGTTCCGCCGTTCCTGTCGCTTTGTGATGGCCATTCGGAATGGCCATTCGTCATGGGCGAGTCAGTTCGTTGAAATGTGCACGAGGACGCGCCGGTTTTTGTTGTTACAAATCGTCACGCAGCATAGCACCGTGATCGTGCCGGTTCAAATGAAATCTGCGTCGACGCAGCTTCTGTAACCACGGTGCTTGCCATGCAATTACGCACGCTGCAACCAGACGGCGGTGTCGTGGTACGCCGCCCCGGACGCCGGGAAGCCCGGTTCCGCGCTCACCAGCACATTGATGCCGATGCCTTCGATAAAGGCCGCGCCCGGCCATTGGCTTTCGACGATCAGGGTGTTCTCCTGCAGGCCGGCGAAGGGGCGGGCGTGGAGCAGCATTGAACCGCGTTCGTTGCCGATGCGCACGACGTCGTCTTCGGCGATGCCGAGCCGGTCGCAGACGGCCGGGTGAATCAGGGCGGTCGGGCGTTCTTCCTTTTGGCGTGAGCTGGGCGTCTCGGTGAAGGTCGAGTTCAGGAAGTTGCGCGCGGGCGCGGCGACGAGGCGGAAGGGCTTGTCCGGCGTGGTGTTTTCGATCACGTCCAGATGATCGGGCAGTGGTGGCATGACGGCGTGGCCTTCGCCGCGCGCCGTCCAGTCGGGCGCGAAGCGGAAGCGCCCATCGGGATGACCGAAACCGTCGAGGAAATGCGCCCGCTCGAAAGGCTGGGCGCAGTCGATCCAGCCGGCATTCAAGAGATCGTCGGCGCTGCCTTTGGCTGAATCGGCGAGCACGCGGTCGACCAGCGCCCATTCGCTCATGGCAAACGCCGGGTGCGTCAGGCCAAGCCGTTCCGCCAGTTGGCCGATGAAGGTGTGGTTGGAACGGCACTCGCCCGGGGCCGGAATGACGGCGCGCGAAGCCTGCAGGAAGGTGTGGCCCGATGCGGTGTAGAGGTCGTCGTGTTCGAGGAAGGTCGTCGCCGGCAGGACGATATCGGCCAGGCGCGCCGTGTCGGTCATGAACTGCTCATGCACGCAGGTGAACAGGTCGTCACGCAGCATCCCGGCGCGCACGACGGCGCTCTCCGGGGCAACGACGGCCGGGTTGGTGTTCTGGATCAGCATTGCGGTGACCGGCGGGCCATCGCCGATGTCGCGTGGATTGCGAGCGAGAACCTGGCCGAGCCGGCTCATGTCGAGCTGGCGTGCCGGCGCGACGTCGCGGTCGAGTCCATAGAGGAAATTCGTGTTCAGACGGTACAGGTCGCCGTTGCTGTACAGCGCGCCGCCGCCCGGATGCGCCCACGCGCCGGTGATTGCCGGCAGGCAGCTGACGGCGTGCATGGCCGCCGCGCCGTTGCGCTGCCGCGTGAAGCCGTAGCCGACGCGCAGGTAACTCCGCTTCGTCGTGCCGTAAAGACGAGCGAAGGCGACGATTTCTTCGACGGTGAGGCCGGTGATGGCCGCCGCCCATTGCGGCGTGCGTTCGGTCAGATGGCGCTCGACCGTTTCCGAGAAATCGGTGTGCCGCGCGAGGTAGTCGCGATCGGCCAGGCCTTCCGACAGCAGCACGTGCATCACGGCGCAGGCCAGTGCGCCGTCGGTTCCCGGCTTGAGCGCCAGGTGCGCATCCGCCTTCTCGGCCGTCGCCGTGCGGTACGGATCGATGACGACGAGCCGCGTGCCGCGTTCGTGCCTGGCTTTCTGCACCCAGTTCATGAAGTTGATCTGCGTATGCACGGGGTTGCCGCCCCACACGACGACGAGGTCGGAATGCACGATTTCGCGCGCGTCGACGCCCCGCTTCGCACCGACACCGGCCAGCCAGCCAGGATCGGAGAGTGCAACGCAGAACGTCTGGCGCTGGCGTGACCAGCCGGCCACGTGCCCGATGCGCTTGATGGCGCCACGCTGGATGTAGCCCATGGTACCGGCATAGTGATACGGCCAGATTGTTTCTGGTCCGTACTTGGCGATGGCTGCCTGGAATTGCGTGGCGACGAGGTCGAGTGCGTCGTCCCAGGTGATCGGCTCGAACTGGCCGCTGCCCTTGGCGCCGATCCGGCGCAACGGCCGCATCAGACGCTCGGGGTGGTGCACGCGCTCGGCGTAGCGCGCGACCTTGGCGCAGACGACGCCATCCGTGTAAGGCTGCGCCGCCCCGTGGATACGACCGATGCGCTCGGGCGAAAGTAGCTGGACATCCAGCGCGCAAACGCTGGGGCAATCGTGCGGGCAGACGCTGCGCACCGTGTCGTTGGTCTTGGTCATCCCGCTATGGTAGCCGGCCAGCGGGTGAATGGCGATCGAGGCGTGCACAAGGTCTGCATGAATATGCGCAAACGCCCGCTGTTCAAGCGACAGGGCCAAATACGCCGATCCAGAATCGGATAGCGGCGGCGCCCGCACTGACTTATGATGGATTTATGCGGGAGTCACAAATGCACGACAACGCCCTATCTTCAGACGTCAGAATCCGTATGGATTTATCCGACCCGGCGCGGACGGTATCGGTCGACGGCGATGTCGAACGGCTGCTCGGGTTTCTGCCGGCGGCTTTCCTGCGTGGTGAAGTTTCCCTCGCCAGCCTCATCCATCACGGCGATCGGGACATCGCCGACACGCTGTTTGCGAATCCGCTTGTTGCGCCGGATTTGCTGCGCGGGACGTTCAATATCCGCCTGCGCCACGCCGACGGCCGGATTCGCTGCGTGCGCGGGGAATACGCGAAGTCCGTTTCGGCGGACGGCGCGGCCGCCGTCGACGTGTTGCTGCAGGACGCCAGGCGCCTCTGGCACAGCCAGGGCGATCAAACCATGATGGCCAGCGTCAAGGCCATGATGGACAACACCGACGACTTCATCTTTTTCAAGGACCGCAACCACGTATTCACCGGCGCGAGCCAGACGCTCGTGGCGCTGACGCCGCTGGTCGAGCACTGGACCGAGTTGATCGGCAAGACCGACTACGACCTCTTCCCCGAGGAATACGCCGACGCCTACTACGAGCTCGAAAAGCAGGTCTTTTCCGGCGTCGCCGTCGCGCATGAGGTGCAGGGGGTCCTGCGCAAGGACGGCAGCAAGGGCTGGGTCGACAACCGCAAGTATCCGATCCGCGACGCCGCCGGCGCGATCATCGGCCTGTTCGGGGTCGCGCGCGATATTTCAGAACTGAGCAAGGTCACGCAGGAGCTTGAGGCGCAGCAGCAGTTCTCGCGTTCGCTGATCGAAAACCTGCCGGGCATCTTTTACCTCTATACCTACCCCGAAAACCGGCTGGTGCTCTGGAACAAGCGGCACGAGGAGTTGCTCGGCTACAGCGCCGAGGAAATGAAGGATCGGCATGTCCTCGACTGGCTCCTGCCGGAGAACAAGGCGGCGATGCTCGCCGCCGTCGATTCGGTGATGAACCGCGGGGGCAGCGTGATCGAGGCGCCATTGCTGGCGAAGGACGGTCATCAGATCTTTTTTTCGCTCAACGGCGTTCGCTTCGACACGCAGGGCAAGTCGTATCTGATGGGGGTCGGCACCGACATCACCGAGCATCGACGGACCCAGGAGGCGCTGCGCGTCAGCGAGGAGTGGCACCGGCTCCTGGCCGAAAGCGTATCCGACGTCATCTGGACGATGGATCTTACCGGTCGGTTGACTTACGTCAGCCCGTCGATCGTGAAGTTGCGCGGCTTTGCGGTTGAGGAAGTCGTGCAGCAGTCGATGGAAGACTACCTGACGCCGGAGTCGTTGCAGGTGGCGCGCACGGAGCTGGGACGCTTCATGGCCGACGTCGTCGCCGGTTTGCGGCCGCCGGACGTACGTTGCGAACTCGAGCAGTATTGCAAGGACGGTTCAACGGTGTGGACCGAGATTACCGCCTCCGTGATGTTCGACGCGAAAGGCCGGTTCGTCTCCATTCTCGGCGTCTCGCGCGACATCTCCGAGCGCCGGCTCATGGAAGCGCAGGTGCGCCAGATGGCGTTCCACGACCCGCTGACCGGCCTGCCGAACCGCCGTCTGCTGCACGACCGTCTGAGCCAGGCGATGGCGGCGAGCCGGCGCAGTAGTTTGCACGGCGGCCTGATGTTCATCGACCTCGACAATTTCAAACCGCTCAACGATACCTACGGCCACGAAGTCGGTGACCTCCTGCTGATCGAGGTGGCGCGGCGGCTGAACACGTGCGTGCGCGAGATGGATACGGTCGCGCGCTACGGCGGCGATGAGTTCGTCGTCATCGTCGGCGAACTGGAGGTTGATCGCGACGAGTCGACACTGCGCGCGTCGCTGGTGGCCGAGAAGATTCGTACGGCGCTGGCCGAGCCGTATCGGCTGCCGCTCGAGCGCGACGGGGCGGGCGACGAAATGCTCGAATACCACTGCACGGCGAGCATCGGCTTGACCGTGTTCTCGGGCAACGACGCCTCGCGCGAAGACGTCCTCAAGTGGGCCGACGCGGCGATGTACCAGGCCAAGGTGAAAGGCAACAACTCGGTCCAGATCTCGACGACGATGTCCAGCGGACCGGCTGCCGGCGGTTTGGCATCGACGTTCATCCATCTTGTATGGCATTCGGCCTACGAGTGCGGCAATGCGGTGATCGACGAGCAGCACCGTGCGCTGTTCGCCGACGCCAACCGTATTCTGTCGGCCATGCTCGCCGAGCGACCGGTGAACGAACTCGCCGATCTGATCGATCATCTGATGGCCGACGTCGTGCGGCACTTCAAGGACGAGGAGGCGATCATTGCCACGGCCGGTTTCAAGGGTACGGTCGAGCACCGCGCCATCCATCATCAGTTGCTCGACCGCGCGCTGACGCTGGTCGGACGCTTCCACGCCGGCATCCTCGGCGTCGGCGAACTCTTCCAGTTCCTCGGCTACGACCTCGTCGCCCAACACATGCTGAGCGCCGACCGCGAGTTTTTTGCCACGCTGCGCAACAACGGCCGCGAATTCGATTCGATGACGTGACGCTGCGGCGAACGGCGGGGGCCGCCGTTCGCCGCGATCGATCAGTCGGTCAGACCCGCGAACAGCGGCGTCGAAAGATACCGTTCGCCGAACGACGGAATGATCGCCACGATCAGCTTGCCGGCGTTCTCCGGCCGCTTGGCGACTTCGATCGCCGCCCACAAGGCCGCGCCGGACGAGATGCCGACGAGCAGCCCTTCCTCGCGTGCCGCACGGCGCGCCGTGTTCAGCGCATCGTCCGCCTTCACGCGGATCACTTCATCGTAGATCTGCGTGTTCAGCACCTCCGGAATGAAGCCGGCGCCGATGCCCTGGATCGGGTGCGGTCCCTTCACGCCGCCGGAGAGCACCGGCGAGGCATCGGGTTCGACGGCAATGGCCTTGAACGACGGCTTGCGTGCCTTGATGACTTCGCTGATACCGGTGATCGTGCCGCCGGTACCGACGCCCGAGATCAGGATATCGACCTGACCATCGGTATCACGCCAGATTTCCTCGGCCGTCGTGTTGCGGTGGACTTCCGGATTGGCCGGATTCTTGAACTGCTGCAGCAAGAGATAGCGCGGGTCGGACGCAGCCAGTTCCTCGGCCTTCCTGATCGCACCGCCCATGCCGTCCGGCCCCGGGGTGAGGATCAGTTCGGCGCCGAAGCCGCGCAACAGCGCACGGCGTTCCTTGCTCATCGTCTCGGGCATGGTCAGCACGATCTTGTAGCCGCGTGCGGCGGCGACCATGGCGAGCGCGATGCCGGTATTGCCGCTGGTCGGCTCGACGAGGATGGTGTCGGGCTTGATCAGGCCGGCCTTCTCGGCCGCGCTGATCATCGCTTCGCCGATGCGGTCCTTGACGCTGTGCGCCGGGTTGAAGAATTCGAGCTTGGCGGCGATCGTCGCGCCGGCGCCTTCGTTGATACGGTTGATGCGGACAAGCGGCGTGTTGCCGATCAGGTCGGTGACGGTGTTGGCGATGTTCATCGTTGGTTTCCTCCAGGGGGCTTTGATTGGATTGTCGATGGCAACTTTTCGTGTCAGACCGCAGCGAGCGCCTGTTCCAGATCGGCGATCAGGTCGTCGATGTGCTCGATGCCGATCGACAGGCGGACCGTGTCGACGGTGACGCCGGCGGCTTCGAGTTCCTTCGGCGAGAGCTGGCGGTGCGTCGTCGAGGCCGGGTGGCAGGCGAGCGACTTGGCGTCGCCGATGTTCACCAGGCGGGTGAAGAGTTGCAAGGCGTCCTGGAAGCGCGTGCCGTCCTCGACGCCGCCCTGCACGCCGAAAGTGAGGATGCCGGACGGCTTGCCGCCCATGTACTTCTGCGCCAGCGCGTGGTCTTTGTGCTCGGGCAGGCCGGCGTAATTGACCCACTTCACCTTGGCGTGCTTGTTCAGGTATTCGGCGACCTTGCGCGTGTTGTCCGTGATGCGGTCCATGCGCAGTGCAAGCGTCTCGACGCCCTGCAGGATCAGGAAGGCGTTGAACGGGCTGATCGCCGCACCCATGTTGCGCAACGGGACGACACGCGCACGCCCGATGAACGCGGCCGGGCCGAGCGCTTCGGTATAGACGACGCCGTGATAGGAAACATCGGGCTGGTTCAGGCGCGGGAAGCGTTCCTTATGTTCGGCCCACGGGAACTTGCCGCTGTCGACGATGATGCCGCCGATCGAGTTGCCGTGTCCGCCAAGATATTTGGTCAACGCATGGACGACGATGTCGGCGCCGAACTCGATCGGTCGGAGCAGGTAAGGCGAAGGCACGGTGTTATCGACGATCAGCGGGATGCCGTGCTTGTGCGCGATCTCGGCGAACTTCTCGATGTCGGTGATGTTGCCGAGCGGGTTGCCGATCGATTCGACATAGACGGCCTTTGTTTTTTCGTCGATCAGTTTTTCAAACGCCTCGGGCGTGCGGTAATCGACGAAACGAACGTCGATGCCATATTGCGGCAACGTGTGCGCGAACAGGTTGTAGGTACCGCCGTAGAGCGTCGACGACGAGATGATGTTGTCGCCGGCTTCGGCGATCGTCATGATCGCATAGGTGATCGCCGCCATGCCCGATGCCAGCGCCAGCCCGGCGATGCCGCCTTCAAGCGCGGCGACGCGCTTCTCCAGCACGTCCTGCGTCGGATTCATGATGCGCGTATAGATGTTGCCCTGTACCTTGAGGTCGAACAGGTCGGCGCCGTGCTGCGTGTTGTCGAAGGCGTAGGAGGTCGTCTGGTAGATCGGGACGGCGACGGCCTTCGTGGTCGGGTCCGGGCTGTAGCCGGCGTGGACGGCCAGAGTTTCGAGTTTCATAGGAGCGGCTCCATGTTGTTATTGACGGGTGGACTCTAATCCTTGCTTATTCCTGAATGAAATAACAAATCGCTATTTTCTTATTCTTTCGGTCGCATGAAGAAATTGCGTTCGCCGCCTTGAAATCCGGCAAACGAGCTATATATTAGCGAAGTCTAATTCGTAAGGTGCTGGAATCATGCGACTTGTTTGCCCCCATTGCGACGCGGTCAACCGCGTCATTCCCGAACGTCTGGCCGAGCAACCGAGTTGCGGTCAATGTCACAAGCCTTTGTTCACTGGTGAGCCTCTGGAGCTGACGGATGCGAACTTCGATCGTCACGTCGGCAGCTCGGACCTGCCCGTGCTGGTGGACTTCTGGGCGCCTTGGTGCGGGCCGTGTCGCATGATGTCGCCGGTGATCGCCCAGGCCGCGCGCGAACTCGGGTTGCAAGTGCGCGTTGCCAAGCTCAACACCGAGTCCGAGCAGCAGGCTGCCGCCCGCTTCGGTATCCGCAGCATCCCGACGCTGGCCGTGTTCAAGGATGGCCGCGAGATCAAGCGCCAGGCCGGTGCGGTGAATTACGCGACACTGGTCGATTGGCTGCGCCCGGTTTTGCCGGGCTGAAGCGTTTGAATGCGGCGCCGGCGAGCGCCGCTTGGGGGACTGGGAGGATAACGATGAGAAATGTGGGCTCCATCGATCGCTTTTTCCGCGCCTTCGTCGGCGTGATCTTTCTTGAGCTGGCGGTATTCTGGCTGTCTGGAACGCTGCAGATCGCGGCCTATGTCGTCGGCGGCATCCTCGTCGCCACGGCGGCGATCGCCTTTTGTCCGCTCTACCGGATCGTTGGCATCGAGCGCGGCTACGCCTGCGCTGTCGGGCAACGTCCGCGCATCTTCCGCATCGTCATGGCGTGGCTGATCCTGATCGCCGAAGTCGTCGGCGGCAGCTTCGCCGGCAGCTTCCTGACGAGCAAGCTGTTCCTCAAGGACTTCAACGCGATGAACGAGGAGTACAAGCAGACCTTGTACCTCACCGGGAAGAACGAGCGTGAGAAGGCCGTTGCGCACTACGAAAACCTGCTGCCGGCCTACACGCGCTTCAAGGAGAAATACACGAGCTACCGCCCGTACATCCTGCGCAACGATACGCAGTTGCCGTCCGATCTGGCGCGCGTGGCCGGGATCATTTCGGGCGTCAAGGAGCTGGTTTATCGTGGCGACCTGAAGGCCGCGCACCTCGGTCTGGAAGAAGTACGACCGGTGTTTCAGGAGATGTTCAAGCGCAACGGCTTTTCCATGCTCTCGGTCGCGCTCGTCGATTTCCACGACGACATGGAGCGGCTGCTCGACGCGGCGGGTGCCAAGGACTCGGGCAAGCTGACGGCGCTCTATGCGCAAGCCAGCGACAAGCTGAAGGCCGTCGAGGCCGAGGCCAACGATGAAGAGGTTGCGGCGATCCGCAGGAATCTCGACGAGGTCAACGAACTGGCGAAGGCGTCGCAAGCCGATGTGCTGGCGAAGAAAGCGGACGAACTGAAGGCCAGCTTCATCAAGGTTTATCTGAAGCGCGGCTGAAACCGCATCGCTGGAAACAAAAAGGCCCGCCAGCGGAAAACTGGCGGGCCTTGGATTTCAGGGGGGCGATTACATCGGCTCGACCTGTAACTCGTAGGCGTTGCCGCCGACCGAGACGCGATAGGTCCGTTTTTGTCCCGCGGCGACCGGTGCGCCGAGGGGCGACGATGCCGCAGGTGCGGGGCGCGCGGCCGGAGCCGCTGGTGCTGCAACAGCCGCCGCCGGCGCTGCGGGCGCGGGTGCCGGAGCCGGTGCGGCAGCCTTGTTCGGGTCCTTCTTCGGCACGGAGACCTTGAAGTTGCCCTTGAGGAAATCCAGCCCCTTGTTGCCGCCCTTGGTCGCGAGCGCGCCGACGATGAAGAGGTTTTCGTCGGTAACCGGCAGGCCGTTCTCCTCGAGTACCTTCTTCGCTTTCGGGATGCCTGGTGCGAGATCCTTGATCGGATCGCCGGTGAATACCGGTTTCTTCAGTTGCTCGGAGGCGATCTTGACGATCTCGGCGTCAGGCTCGACCGGCGTCTTGCCGAAGTAGCCGAGCACCATGTTGCCGTAGCCTTCGGTCATCTTCTTCCACGGCCCCATCATCACGTTGGCGTAGGCCTGCTGGAAGTAGAACTGCGAGACCGGCGTCACCGAGGTACCGAAGCCGCCGCGCGCGACGCACTCGGCCATCGCCTTGATGACCTCCGGGTAACGGTGGAAGGTCTTGTTCTCGCGCATCATCAGCGTGTTGGCGGTGAGCGCGCCGCCCGGCATCGGGCTGAAGATGACTTCGGTGTCGATGCCCAGCGCTTCCGGCGGGTACTCGTAGTCCTTCAGGCACTCCTTGGCGACTTCGTTGGCCTTCATGATCTTTTCGACGTCGATGTCGAGGTTGTAGTCGGTGCCCTTGAGGGCGTGCCAGAGCGCGAAGAGGTCGGGCTGCGCGGTGCCGCCCGAGAGCGGCGCGCGGCCAAGGCAGACGCCGTCGCAACCGGCTTCGATCGCCGCGAGGTACTGAGCGACGCCGGTGCCGCAGGTGTCGTGCGTGTGCATGCGCAGCTCGACCTTGTCGCCGAGCAGCTTGCGCGCTTCCTTGAAGGTCTCGTGCACCTTGCGCGGGTTCGACGTGCCGGAGGCGTCCTTGAAGCAGACGCTGGAGAAGGGCAGACCGGAGTCGAGGATCTGGCGCAGCGTCTTGACGTAGAACGCAGGATCGTGCGCACCCGAGCAGCCGCGCGGCAACTCCATCATGGTCACGACGACTTCGTGCTCCAGCCCGGCGTTGGCGATGCACTGGCCGGAATAGATGAGGTTGTTCACGTCGTTCAGCGCGTCGAAGTTGCGGATGCGCGTCATGCCGTGCTTTTTGAACATCCTGGCGTGCAGGTCGATCATGTCGGCCGGCTGCTGTTCGAGCGCGACGACGTTGATGCCGCGCGCCAGCGTCTGCAGGCGGATGTCCGGGCCGACGGCCTTGCGGAAGGCGTCCATCATGTCGAAGGCCGATTCGCCGCAATACAGGAACGGCGACTGGAAGCGCGCGCCGCCGCCGGCTTCGAAGTGCGTGATGCCGGCCGCGACGGCGGCTTCGACGGCGGGGATGAAGTCCTTGGTCAGCGCACGCGCGCCGAAGATGGACTGGAAGCCATCGCGAAAACTGGTGTCTTGGAAGAGGATTTTCTTGGTCATCAGGAGGCTCCGGAATCAGTATGGATTTGTCGTTAATGCCGTTCTTGATCTGGACTGCGCGTGAAGTTCGAACCGTCGGCAAGTATTACGGAGCGGGGTGGTGGCGTCAATGACTCACGGCGCGGTTCTGGCAAGTGATGCGACAGGCCGCATCGGCCCCGTCGTCGTCGACCCGCAGCGAACCGTCGGGCAGGACCCGCACGTCGGTCGGCCGCCCCAGGGCGCGTTCGCTCCGCAGCCGCGGCGAGAAGACGCTTTAGCGTACTCATGTGAGTTTCTCCCGATGGGTGGCTTGATCTCACATATGACTTTGGCGCGTAAATTTCATTCGCGTTTCGTTGCCGATCGGCGAAGTCATGGGCAAGGAACGTGCGCAGGAGTCGACAGAAAGACCGATCGAAGCGATCATGTTTACGATTACATTTGTATTTTGGAGAAATCGGTGGCGACCATCAGCGAAGTGGCGAAACGGGCGGGCGTCTCGGTGGCGACCATCTCGCGCGTGTTGAACAACAGCCCGCTGGTGACCGACGCGACGAAAGAGCACGTGCGCAAGATCATCGAAGAGCTCGACTATCACCCGAACGTCGTCGCGCGCAGCCTGCGCTCGTCGAAGAGCCGCCTGCTCCTCGCCCTGGTGCCGAACATCTCCAACCCGTTCCACGCCGAGATCGTGCACGGCACCAACCGGGTGGTGCATGCGCACGACTACAACCTGCTGCTCTGCGAGACGAACGGCCTGCGCGAGCGCGAGGATGCCTTCTTCAGCATGCTCAAGCAGAAGATCGTCGACGGCATCCTTGCCATCGATCCCGGCGTCAGCGTCGACAACCTGCGCGAATACGGCGCCCGCTACCCGATCGTCCAGTGCTGCGAATCCAAGGAAGGCGTCGACCTGCCGTACGTCGGCGTCGATGACGAAAAGGGCGCCTACGCTGCCGTGTCGTACCTGATCTCGACGGGCTGCCGGCGGATCGCGATGGCCAACGCGTCGGGTTCGTTCGGCTTCGCGCGTCTGCGCCGCGCCGGCTACCTGCGGGCGCTACGCGAGCACGGCATCGCGCACGACCCCGATCTGCTGCTCAAGTACGAATTCGGTGTGGACAGCGGTGCCGACATCGCGGCGCGCATGCTGGCGCTGCACGAGCCGATCGACGGCGTCTTCCTCGACTACGACGTCATCGCCGTTGATGCGCAGCGGGCGCTGATCGACGCCGGGGTGAAGGTGCCGGACGACATCTCCATCGTCGGCTTCGACGGCAGCGACATGACGCTGATCTGCACGCCGCGGCTGACGACGGTGGCGCAACCCGCTTACCAGATCGGCATGAAGGCGGCCGAGATGCTCTTCGCCGAGCTCGAAGGCGAGGTGCTGCAGGAAAGCCGGGTCACGCTCGATTTCGAGCTCAAGGTCCGGCAATCGACGCGCTGAGCTGCGCTCGTTCAGCCTATTTCAAAAAAGTTCCCGTGATCGAAAAATCGGTTGACTTCCAAAAAAAGCAGTTTAATAATGAAAACGATTACATCGCCTTGATGTATTTTTTTGGCGGTTCAATGTAATCGAATACATTTCGCAGAGCACATCCCGCAAATACAACGGAGGTTCAGCATGAGAATGACTTACAAAGGTGCGGTTGCCGGTATCAGCCTGATCGTTGCCGGTCTCTTGGGGGCGACGGCGCATGCCGCGGACAAGATTGCGTTCATCGCGGCCAACATGGCCAATGAGTCGCAGGCTTTCTCGTCCAAGCAGTTCCAGAAGTTCGGCAAGGACTACGGCTTTGAAGTCGTCGTGCTCGATGCCAAGGGCGACACGCAGACCGAATCGCAACTCGTCACCAACAGCATCGCGCAGCAGTTCAAGGCGATCTTCCTCAACCCGAACGACATCAACGCGATCGTACCGAGCGTGATGAAGGCCAAGCAGGCTGGCGTCGTCGTCGGCATGTTCTCGTCCGACCTCGCACCGGCCAACCAGAAGTTCCGCGACTTCTTCGTCGGCGTGAACGACACGATGGCCGGCGAAGCGGCAGGCGATGCCTTCCTCAAGAAGTTCCCGAACGGCGCAACGATCGTCGAGGTCGGCGGCCAGGCCGGTCACGATGCGCAGATCAAGCGTCACGACGGCTTCAACAAGAAGATCAAGGGCAGCAAGATCGAAGTCATCGACTACAAGACGCCGCAGCAGTGGTCGACGGCCGAAGCGATGGCCATCATGGAAGACCTCGTCGTCAAGCACGGCAAGAAGATCCAGGGCGTGTTCTGCCACTGGGATAACGGCGTGACCGGCGTTGCGCAAGCACTGAAAGCCGCCAACATGCTGGACGGTACGTTCATCGTCGGCGTCGACGGCAACCGCGCTGGTTTCGACCAGGTGCGCAAGGGTACGCAGTCGGTAACCATCATGCAGAACTTCGAAGTCATGTCGAAGAAGTCGATGGAACAGGCCCGCGCCGTCATCGATGGCAAGAAGATCGAACCGGTGAATTTCATCCAGCTCGACATCGTCGATGCGAAGAACATCGACCAATTCACGCCGCCGGAGTGGTAATCAGGGGTTAAGCAAGCAGGACGGCCGCTTTCCGCAGAATGAAAGACGGCCGTCCATCGAGCGGTAGTGGGGGGGGGTATGGAAAACAAAACTACAGACTGCATCTTGTCCATCCAGAGCATCAGCAAGACGTTTCCCGGCGTCAAGGCGCTGAAGGGCGTTTCATTCGACGTCAAACGGGGTACGGTGCATGGTCTGGTCGGTGAAAACGGCGCCGGCAAGTCGACGCTGATGAAGATCCTGTCCGGCGTGTATACGAAAGACGCCGGCGGGCAGGTGGTCTTCGATGGCGAAGCCATCGAGCGCACGACGCCACTCGAATCGATGCGCCGCGGGCTGGCGATCATTTACCAGGAGTTGAACCTGGTGAACACGATGAGCGTCGGCGAGAACGTCTTTCTGGGACGTTTCAAGGAAATGAACGGCATGCGCGGCACGCACACCCAGGCGCGTGCGCTGCTCGACCGGATTCGCTGCAAAATCGACACGAACAAGCTGGTATCGGACCTCAGCGTGTCCGAGAAGCAGATGGTCGAAATCGCCAAGGCGCTGTCGTTCAAGTCCAAGCTGATCATCATGGACGAGCCGAGCAGCAGCCTGACCGCCGAAGAGCTGGTCGAGCTCGTCGAGATCATCCACCAGCTGAAGGCGGAAGGCATCTCGATCATCTACATCAGCCACAAGCTGGACGAAATTTTCGATTTCTGCGACGTCGTGACGATCATGCGCGACGGCGAAATCATCGATACCAAAGCGAAGGACGACCTGACGCGCGCCGAGATGATCGCCAAGATGGTCGGTCGCTCGATCGAAAACGAATATCCCGACCGTCCGGACAACGTCGGCTCGACGTTGATGGAAGTGCGCTCGCTGAATACGCGCAAGCTGCACGACGTGTCGTTCAAACTGAACAAGGGAGAGATTCTGGGGCTCGTCGGGCTAGTCGGCGCCGGACGCACCGAAATCGTTCGCGCGCTGTTCGGCGCCGACAAAACCGAAGGCCACCAGATCCTCATCGACGGCGCACCGATCCGCATCAAGAACCCGAACGATGCGAAGAAAGCCGGCTTCGGCTTCGTGCCGGAAGACCGCAAGCTGCAGGGCCTCGTCCTGCCGTTCTCGGTGGAGGCCAACATCTCGATGGCCAGCTTCCAGAAATTCACGCGTTTCGGTTTTCTGAACAAGGCCAAGGAGGCGGAGATCGGCGTCCGCCAGTCGAAGGCGCTGGCAGTGAAAACGCCGTCGACCAAGACGCCGGTCAAGAACCTCTCCGGCGGCAATCAGCAGAAATGCATCATCGGACGCTGGCTCGAGAACGCGCCGCGCATCTTCATCATGGACGAGCCGACGCGCGGTATCGACGTCGGCGCCAAGTATGAGATCTACATGCTGATGAAGGAGATCGCGGAGAAGGGCGGGGCGGTGATCCTGATTTCTTCCGAACTGCCGGAAGTCCTGAACATGAGCAACCGGGTGCTGACCATTTTCGAAGGTCGGATTACCGGTGAATTCGATCCCCAGCAAGCCTCGGCCGACGAGATCATGAGCGCGGCGCTGGGCATGGCCGGAAGCGGAGCAAAGCAATGAACGCCACCAACGCAAGCAATGCGCTGAAAGCCCCGAACGAAGTGAGCGCGGGTTTCTCGATCGCGCGCTTCCTGCGCTCGATCCTGCGCGAATACCTGGTCGTCGTCGCCATCGTCTGGCTGGTGCTGATCACCGTCGTCGTCGAGCCGAACTTCATGACCCCGGCGAACATGCTCAACATCATGCGCCAGTTCGGGCCGCTGGTGATGGTCGCGCTCGGCATGACCTTTGTCATCATCGGCGGCTTCATCGACCTCTCGGTGGCCGGGACGATTTCGCTGGTCGCCGTGGTCACGGTCACGCTGATCGACCCGATCGGGCAGGTGCCGGCGATCATGGTCGGGCTCGCCATCGGCGCCCTGTGCGGGTACGTCAACGCCAAGCTGGTGCTGACTTCCGGTGCGCTGACGCAGGCCGAAGCCCTGTTCATCACCTTCGGCATGAGCACCGTGTATTCGGCGATCGCGCTGATGTATAGCGGCGGATCGACCAAGCACATGCGCTTCATCAAGGGCGACGTCTCGGTGATCGAGGCGATCGGGCAGGGCAGCGTCGGTTTCTTCTCGGTGTCCTTCGTCATCTTCCTCGTCTGCCTCGCCGTGCTCTGGGTCTTTCAGACGCAGACGCGCATGGGCCGCGCCATCTGCCTGACCGGCGGCAACAAGACAGCGGCGCATCTGTGCGGCGTCCCGGTCAGCCGCAGCATCGTCGCCATCTACACGATCTCCGGTTTCATGGCGGCGGTCGGCGCGATCATCCTCTTCTCGCGCATCACCACCGCCTCGCCGGTGATCGGTGCGGGTTACGAGACCAACGCCATCCTCGCGGTCGTCGTCGGCGGCACCACGCTCAAGGGCGGCACCGGCAGCGTCTTGCGCACCGTGCTCGGCGTGCTGCTGGTCATCCTCATGTCCAACTGCCTCAACCTGCTCGGCGTCACGCCGTACATGCAGGTCGTGCTCAAGGGCACCATCCTGGTCCTCGCGATCTGGCTCGACAACCGCAAGCAGTCCTAGGAGAAGACAAATGACTATCGGTGCACTCGGTATTAACGGTACGTCGCTCCTGGCCCTGGCGACCAAGCAAAAGGCGTTTCTGGCCATCGTCGGCATGCTGGTTGCCATGGCCTTCTTCCCGACGAACTTCTACACGGCGTTCAACCTGCTGGATATGCTGAATTCGACGTCGATCCTGCTGATCCTGGCCTTCGGCGTGACGCTGACGGTCATCAGCGGCGGCTGTGACCTGTCGATCGGCGGCATCCTGGTGGTCGCCGGCATCATCGCCATCAAGCTGCTCGACGTGATGCCGATGTGGGCGGCGATCCTCTGCGCGCTGGCCTTCGGCGCCTTCGTCGGCTTCATCAACGGCTTCCTCGTCGTGCAGCAGAAGACCGAGCCGTTCATCATCACGCTCGGCATGGGCATGCTGCTGACCGGCGTCGCGCAGCAGCTCACCGACGCGCGGCCGGTGCCGGCGAGCAACCCGGACTTCATGATGATCGGCAACGGCGACTTCTTCGGCGTGCCATACCTCGTGATCATCATGCTCGTGTGCTTCGCCGCGGCGCACTGGCTGATGCGCTACACGGCGTACGGCCGCAACCTGTATGCCATCGGCGGCGATTACGAAGTCGCGCTGTATTCGGGGATCAATGTCGTGCGCACCAAATGGATGGCCTTCGTGATCAGCGGCATGGCGGCGGCGCTGGCCGGCGTGCTGCTCTCCTCGAAGCTCAACACGGGCTCGTCGATCTACGGCGAAACGGCAGCGTTGATCGTGAACTGCGGCGTCGTCGTCGGCGGTACGTCGTTCGCCGGCGGCATTGGCGGTATTCCGCAGTCGGCGCTCGGCTTGCTCGTGTTCGGCATTCTCGACAACGCGATGAACATGCTCGGCATCAGTTCCTACATCCAGATCCTGCTCAAGGGATCAGTCATCGTCGGCATCATCTGGATGGACTGCTTCTACCGCAAGCGCAAACGCGAGCTGGTTTAAGAGGTATTGCGGATGAATACACCACCTTCCTAGAACACGACCGGGCGGCGCGCGCCGCCCGATTGCCGGATTTCCCCGTCCTGTTTGAATCCGGGCCCAACGCCGGGAGGGGGTTGGATCGGCCGAGAAACGGGCGAGGTTTTTGAGAGTTTTCAGGGTGACTTAGGACCTATTTACCGTTCGTGGTGAGCCTGTCGAACCATGAACGGGCGCGACCGCCCTTCGACAGGCTCAGGGCGAACGGTAGTGGTCACTTGTAACAGAACAGCATTGATCAGGCGAAAGGATGAACGTCATGGAAGCCAACGAATTCAAGGAACCCAAAGTCATCGACCGGATTGCCCGGCTCAAGGCGGCGCTCTTCTACCGGCCGCGCGAGATCTCCCTCGAACGCGCGCTGCTCTATACCGAGAGCCATCGCCAGACGGAAGGCGAGCACGTCCAGCTGCGCCGCGCGAAGGCGGCGGCGCACGTGCTGCGCAAGGTCGCCATCTCGATCCGCGACGACGAGCTGATCGCCGGTAACCGCACGATCAAGCCGCGCGCCGGCATCGTCTCGCCGGAGATGGACCCGTACTGGATCATGAAGGAGCTCGACACCTTCCACAGCCGCCCGCAGGACAAGTTCCTGATTTCCGAGCGTGACAAGGATATCTACCAAACCCAGCTCTATTCCTACTGGGAAGGGCGTTCGATGAAGGACTTCATCAACGCGCAGTTCACCCAGGAAGTGAAGAACGCGGTCGCCACCAAGATCTTCAGCGTCAACCAGACCGACAAGGGGCAGGGCCACATCATCGTCGACTTCCCGCGCTTCCTGAAGATGGGGCTACGCGCGCTCGGCGAGGATGTGGCGCGGCGCGCTGCCGAACAGCCCGACAACGTCTTCTACCAGGCGGTCGCCATTCTCGTCGAAGCGGCGTCCGAGCACATCCTGCGCTACCGCGATCTGGCCGTTGAAATGGCCGCGAAATGCAGCGAAGCGCAGCGCCGGGCCGAACTGGAGGGCATCGCGACCCTGTCGACGAAGATCGCCTATGAGGCGCCGGAAGATTTCCGCGAAGCCTGCCAGCTCTTCTGGTACATGAACGTCATCCTGCAGTACGAATCGAACGCCAGCTCGTTGTCCTTGGGCCGCTTCGACCAGTACATGTGGCCGTACTACCAGGCCTCGCTGGAGAAGGGCGAAGATCCGGCCGCGTTGCGCGAGCTGCTCGAAAGCCTGTGGGTGAAGATGAACGACGTGGTGCTGCTGCGCTCGGCGAGCAGTGCCAAGTTCTTCGCCGGCTTCCCGACCGGCTACACCATCCTGCTCGGCGGCCAGGACACGCTCGGACACGACGCCGAAACGCCGCTCTCGCAGATGTGCCTCGACACCTACCAGGACATCCTGCTGCCGCAACCCAACCTCGGCGTGCGCGTGCATGAGGGCATGAGCCGCGCGTTCCTGCTGAAGGCTGCCGAGACGATCCGCATCGGCACCGGCATTCCGCAGGTGTTCAACGACGAAGGCGTGATCGCCTCGCAGATGAACCGCGGCGTCTCGCTACAGGACGCACGCGACTATTCGGTCGTCGGCTGCGTCGAGCTGTCGATTCCGGGCAAGACCTACGGCCTGCACGACATCGCGATGTTCAACCTGTTGAAGGTGCTGGAACTGACCCTGAAGTCCTTCCGCGGCGACCCGGAAGTGAGCTACGAGCGCATCTGCGAACGGCTCGACGACAACATCCGCCACTACGTGAAGCTGATGGTCGAAGGCGCCAACGTCTGCGACATCGGCCACCGCGACTGGGCGCCGATCCCGCTGCTCTCGGCGCTGATGACCGACTGTCTGGACAAGGGCCTCGACGTCACCGCCGGCGGCGCGCGCTACAACCTCTCCGGCGTGCAGGGCATCGGCACGGCCAACCTCGCCGATTCGCTGGTGGCGTTGAAAGGCATCGTCTTCAACGAGAAACGCCTCACCTTCGACGACTTCCTTGACGTGCTCGACGCCGACTTCCAGGTGCCGGACGGCGAGAAGGTGCGCAGCCGGCTGATCAACAAGTACGTGAAGTACGGCAACGACCTCGACGAGGTCGATATGGTCGGCGTGCATGCACTCAAGCTCTTCTGCGACGAGGTCGAGAAATACACCAACCCGCGCGGCGGCGTGTTCTCGCCGGGTTCTTATACGGTGTCGGCGCACATGCCGCTTGGCGAAGTGGTCGGCGCCACGCCGGACGGACGGCGCGCCAAGGAACAACTCGCCGACGGCGGCCTGTCGCCGATGGGCGGGCGCGACGAACTCGGGCCGACGGCGGTGCTGAAATCGGTGAGCAAGCTCGACAACCTGCTGCTTTCCAACGGCAGCCTGCTCAACCTGAAGATGATGCCGAGCACACTGGAAGGCGAGCACGGGCTCAACAAGCTGGCCGACTTCCTGGTCGCCTTCATGCGTCTGAAGATCCTGCACGTGCAGTTCAACGTGGTGAACGTCGAGACCTTGATCGAAGCGCAGAAGAATCCGCAGGAGTTCGCCGGACTCCTGGTGCGCGTCGCGGGCTACAGCGCCTTCTTCGTCGAACTCTCCAAGGAAATCCAGGATGACATCATCCGTCGTACCGCTCACCGACTGTAGGGCGAAACCCGCCGAAGAGCGGGCGCGGATCTTCAACATCCAGCGCTACTCGCTGAACGACGGCGCTGGAATCCGCACCATGGTCTTCTTCAAGGGCTGTCCGCTGCATTGTCCGTGGTGCTCGAACCCCGAATCGCGCTCGCGCGAAGCGGCGTTCATCCGGCGCGAAGCGAAGTGCATCCATTGCGGCACCTGCGCGCTCGACGTCGACGAGTGCCCGTCGGGCGCCTATCAGCAGATGGGCACCGACTACACGCTCGACGAGCTGCTGCGCGAGGTGATGAAGGACGAGGTCTTCTTCCGCGTCTCGGGCGGCGGCGTCACGCTGTCCGGCGGCGAGGTGCTGAGCCAGGCGGCGTTCGCCACCCGCTTGCTGAAACGGCTCAAGGCCTTGGGTATCGCCACCGCCATCGAGACGACCGGGTACGGCAATCGCGCCGCCTTGCTCGAGATGGCGAAGCACTGCGACGAAGTGCTCTACGACTTCAAGATCATGGACCCGAAGCGCGCGCACGCCGTCACCGGGATCAACCTGCAACGCGTGCTCGACAACTTTGCGGCGCTGTGCGCTCAGGGCAGCCATGTGATCCCGCGCCTGCCGCTGATTCCGGGCTACACGATGAGCATGGAAAACCTGGAGCGCGTGCTCGAATTCCTGGCGCCGTTCGGTTTGAAGGAATTGCATCTTCTCCCTTTCCATCAATACGGCACCAGCAAGTACAAGCTCGTTGGGCTGAATTACGCGATGGCGGACGTGATGCCGCCCACAGAAGAGGAAGTCGAACCCTACGTGCGGCGCGCGAGGGCGGCCGGATATGAAGTCACGGTGGGCGGATAGCGATGACGATTTGTGAATTGGCGTGCAGCCCCTCACAACCGTTCGCCCTGAGCCTGTCGAAGGGCTGGAAGTCAGCACCCCGCGTCCGTTCATGGTTCGATGCCCCGAAGGAAATCCCCTTGGGGGACAGGTTCACCACGAACGGTGATCAAGCAATTGGTCACTTTGGCGATTCTCAATAGGCTGAACAGGGAAGGGAACATGCGTTCATACGACGTAGTAATCATCGGTTCCGGCTGCGGTGGCGGTTCAGTCGCCCTGCAGTTGGGTGGCAGCAGCGCACGCACGCTGATCCTCGAACGCGGCCAGTCGCTGCCGCGCGAAGCGCAGAACTGGGACCCGGAAGCGGTCTTCGGCCAGCGGCGCTATCACACCGACGAGACGTGGTGGGCCGACAACGAGGCGTTCAAGCCGGGCATGTTCTACTACGTCGGCGGCAACACCAAGTTCTACGGATCGGCGATGTTCCGTTTCCGCGAACGCGACTTCGACGTGGTCGAACACGACGAAGGCGTCTCGCCCGCCTGGCCGATCGCCTACGTCGACCTCGAACCGTGGTACGAGCAGGCCGAAACGCTGTTCGGCGTGCATGGCCAGGGCGGCTCCGATCCGACCGATCCAATACGCAGCAAGGATTTCGACCACGCGCCGGTACCGCACGAGCCGGTGATGCAAGCCGTCGAACAGCGTTTGCAGGCGAAGGGACTGAAGCCGTTCCCGATGCCGTGCGCCATCGATTTCGGCCCGGGCGGGCGCTGCCAGCGCTGCGAGAATTGCGACGCGTTTCCCTGCCAGATCGACGCCAAGGGCGACGCCGAGATCAAGCTGATCCGCCCGGCGACGGCGCATTCCAACGTTGAACTGAAGACCGGCGCGCAGGTGTTGAAGCTCATCGCCGACGACAGCGGCCGGCGCGTCGTCGCCGCCGAGGTGCTGATCGACGGCAAGGTCGAACGGATTACCGCCGACGTTTTCGTCTTGAGCGCCGGCGCGATCAATTCCGCCGCGCTGCTGCTGCGCTCAGCCGACGCGCGCAACCCGCGCGGGCTGGCCAACAGTTCCGACCAGGTCGGGCGCAACTACATGACGCACAACACCAGCGCGCTGATGGCGGTGCATCCGTTCAAGACGAACACGACGCATTTCCCGAAGACGATCGCGGTGCACGACTACTACTTCGGCGAAGGCGCGGGCGATACACCTCTGGGCAGCCTGCAGCCGCTCGGCAAGATCCGCGAACCGATGCTGCGCGAGGCGCTGGCCTTCGTGCCGAAGCCGATCCGTACCGCGCTCGCCCTGCGCAGCGTCGACTGGTACGCGCAGAGCGAGGATCTGCCGCATCCCGACAGCCGCGTGACGATCCGCCCGGACGGCGCGATCAATCTGCACTGGCACCGCACGAATCTGAAAGCCCACTTCCGCTGGGTCGCCAAGTGCAAGGAGATCCTGCGCGCCACCGGCTACCCGTTCGTCTTCGCGCGCCTGTTCGAGACCAAGGTCGTCTCGCACCAATGCGGCACCGTGCGCTTCGGCAACGACCCGGCGACGTCGCCGCTCGATCCGCTGTGCAAGGCGTGGGACCACGACAACCTGTACGTCGTCGATTCGGGCTTCTTCCCCTCGTCGGCCGCCGTCAATCCGGCGCTGACGGTGGTGGCGCAGGCGCTCCGGGTCGGCGCGCATCTGCGCGAATCCATATTCCAGTGAACCATTTTCCGTTCGTGGTGAGCCTGTCCCCCAAGGGGATTTCCTTCGGGGCATCGAACCATGAAGCGGCGCAAGGCGGGGTGCATCCCGCCCTTCGACAGGCTCAGGGCGAACGGTGCAAGTGACTCGAACGCA
>NZ_JAGOIT010000092.1 GCF_017995515.1 Propionivibrio sp. | reverse complement strand
AGCAGTACGACGCCGGCGTGCAGTGCGGCGAGATCGGTGAGCGCCCACTCGGGCGAATTGTCGGCGAGGAGGGCGACGACACGCGCGCCGGCGAGCCGTGCCGTGAGTCTTTCGACTTCGTCGCGCACGGCCTTGGACGTCCAGACCGAAGTTGCGCTACGGAGAACGACTGCATCGTCGGGTCGTGCAGCCAGTGCGTCGAAGAGTCGGTTCGTGCTCATGCGCGGCTCCCGAAACGTTCGAGCGCCAGGCGGATACGTCCGGCGACGACGATCGGCACCGACTCGTAATAGCTGCCCCAGTCGGCGGCCGCGCTGCCCAGGCGAGTCGGGTCGGCCTTGGCCAGCGCCAGTAGCGGCAAACCGAGCTTGGCGAAGATGCCGATCAACTCCTGTGTCGCGGTAAAGACTACCCATTCATGGCCGGCTTCGACGAACTTGCGCGCCAGATGCCGGATGACCTGCAGACTGCCGCCCGCCTTTTCCGAAGCGAGATTGCCGACTTCGACGATCTGCTCACGGCGCAGCGTCTGGCCGGTCAGTGCGCGCAGGATCGTCTCGATCGGCGCGTCGAGATAATTCTCGAGGAAGAGCGGTTCCGTCACCGCGCCGCGCCAGCCGGCCACGGCGACCGGGTGGCCGGCCTGTTCCAGCATCAGCAGTTGGGGCGTGAAGACCGATACATGTGCGCCGTAGCGTCGGAGGAAAACATCGCGGACAAATCGCTCGGCATCGCTGCGACGTGCCGCGTCGGTATCGACGTGGGTGGCAGTGATCGGCAGCGCCTGCTGACCGATACGTTGGTTGATCTTCTGGTCCTTGAATACTTGGGCTTGCGGGCGGGCAGACGTTGCGGGCTGCATTGGGAGTCCCTCGCTGTTGATCGTGGGACCCATATTAGGAAACCACTCTTAACTGCGTCTTAAGGTACGGATCAAACAGCCGCGAGCACCTTGCGAGCCTGGTTCGCGCCTTTCAACTGCGCGGAAAAAACGCCGATCAGCGCGACGACGAGCGCGCTCGAAAGCCATGCAGTCCAAAGTGTGTGCGTCAGGAAATGCTGGCCGCGCATCTGCTGCACCCAGCCGAGCGTGAAGCCGGCGCCAATGCCGGCGAGAAAGACCCAAGCGGCGCGGCGCGGATTGTTCGGCAGCCAGAGTACGGCGAGCGCCGAGAACCACATCGCCGTGCTCGCGTGACCGGCCGGGAAGCAATGACCGGCTTGCCAGACGTCCGGCACGACGTCGAGCAGGCGCAGGAAGGGATGGTCGCCGCCAAAGCGATCGACGCCCCAAGGACAATGCATGTTTGACGTCTGCTTGAGCGTCGTGATCAGCAGCGGTTCGAGCACGGCGGACAGTGCGACGATGCGTAATCGTGTCCGGGCAAGTGAGTTCATTCGTATGAAAGGAATGAGCAGATCAGCCAGCGTCGCGGCGATGATCAGGTAGCCGATCCAGACGATGACGTTCTTCACGTAGCCGTGCATCAGGTCACGTCCGAACCAGGTTCGATCCCACGGAAAGACGCCTTTGGCAGCATCGAAGTAAAAGTCGGCGATCCACAAATCGAGGTCGGTGTATTGGCCAATGAAGAGAATGACGCTGACCGATCCGAGCAGGATCAGCGCGGCGCGGATCAGCCAATCGTCGAGTAGGAGGGGGGCGTTCGTGGGGCGGACTGTGTTCATGTGTCGAGTACCTTGCTGGATATTGGACGGGGTTAGCCCGCTTTCTTCGTGAAACGCGTCAGGTTCTTCATCATCTCGACCATCACTGGCCGAATGGCGACCTTGGCCTCGGTGTGATCCCTGAGTGGGTTG
Organism: Propionivibrio sp.; assembly: GCF_017995515.1. GTDB lineage: Bacteria > Pseudomonadota > Gammaproteobacteria > Burkholderiales > Rhodocyclaceae > Propionivibrio. The sequence continues at coordinate 11,548 of NZ_JAGOIT010000092.1, read as the reverse complement.
TCTTCGCCGTCGGTGGCTTCGCTCTTCACCGCGCCGGCCGTGTTCACCGGGAAGGCGACCTTGAAGCTCTCGCCGAGGTAGGCAACGCGGTTCCAGTCGCCGGCGACGGCGTAGTCACGGTGATACGCGGGGTCGAGCAGGTTCTTGCCGAGCGAGTAGTCGGACGCCGGGTTCTTCACGCCGAGCAGTGGCATCAGCGTCGCGGGAATGTCGAGGTGACTGGTGATGCCGGTGACGACGCGCGGCTGCTGGCCCGGTACGTAGATCACCGCCGGCGTGCTCGTCTGGAAGCGGTTGAACTCTGCGCTATGCCCCCAGCGGCCGCGCTCCATGAACTCCTCGCCGTGGTCGCCGAGGACGATGACGATGGTGTTGTCGAGCAGTTGCTTCTCGCGCAGGTGCTCGATTACGCGGCCAATCTGCGAATCGACGTGGTGCGCGGCGTTGATGTAGCGGTTCTTGATCTCGCCGATCTGCCCCTTGAAGTCGGCCGTCAGATAGTTGAGGTCTTCGAGGTAGGGCTTGGCGATTGCGGACTCGGGCGGGAAGTCGTAATTGGCGTGCGTGGACTCGAAGAACATGTAGGTCATGAACGGCCGATTCACATCGCGCCTGTCGATGAACCCGAGCATCTCGTCGATGTTGATCACATCGCGTTTCCAGGGATCGGCGCCACCTTGACGCTCATGCATGTCCGCCGGATTCATCTTGGCAAAGACCGTCTTGTCGAAGGCCGGGAAGGTGAAGCGCTGGCTGGTGTACAGACCGAACTGGTAGTTCTGCTGCTGCATCACGTCCATCAACAGCGGCGAGCGGCGGTTGTCGAGCATCGGGAACCAATAGGTGCTGTACAACCCGTAGAACATCGAGAAGACGCCCATCTGCGTCAGGTTGCCGCCGCTGTAGTGCTTTTCCAGACGCATGGCCTGCTCAGAGAACTGCCACGTCTGCGGCATGATCTCTTGATCGAGCATGTCGAAGCGCAGTGATTCGGCGACGAGCCAGACGACGTTGGGTGAGCGCGCCGGCTTGTCGACGACGAGCGGCGCCAGCGGATAGTTGAGCGAACCCTTGGCGAGGTCGATGCCTGCTTCATTGCGCGGTTGCTCTTTGATGCCCAGCGCCTTGGCGACCTTGCGCATCGAGAGCGGCAGATAGAATGGATAACGCTCGCTGGCGAAGAGGATCGGCTGGTAGTTGGTCGCCGAGCTATAGGCGAACGCGACGCGCTCGCCGACGGTGGCGAAGACGAGGGCAAGGATGAGCCAGCGCCAGCGCTTGCCGGCGCTCGGTTCGCTTCTCATTGGCGCCGCTTGGCGCACCGCCGTCAGGTAGTAGGCGGCGGCCTGCATCAGCAGCAACGCCGCGACGATCAACGCCGCCGTGATCTGCGTGCTCAGGCTGGCGCCGAGCGAGGCGATGCCGCCCGGTGTCAGCACCAGGTCGAGGACGAAGCCGTTGATGTGGAAGCCGTACATCGAGTGGATCATCCGGTCGGCGAAGAGCAGCGCGTGCGTGAGGCCGGTCAAACCGATCAGCGATAAAGCGAGGAGGCGGCTGCGCCGGGGGGCGAAGTGCCCGATCAGACCACGAACCAGATAACCGAGCATCAGCGCCGGCAACAGGTAGAAGGCGCTATAGGTGGCGGTCGTCGCCAGCGTCCACGCGGCGGTGCCGGGGGCGGCGTACTGGCTGCCGACGGTAAACGTGCTGACATGCAGGGCAACGAGCAGCCAGGTCAGCAGGTGAAAACGATGGATCTTGTCGAGCGATGGGAGTTTGGCCATGTGAATGCTTTCCTTGGAGGTGAAGCATTCTTGGCCGCCTTCCTTAAGGCATTCTTAATCGCCCTGGATCAGACGGTAGGGTGCGCGACTTGTTGCGCACGCGGACTTCAAGTCCTGAACGATGCGCAACGCTTCGCGTAGCACCTCCTGCGCGGGGCTACGAGGGCGCCGTACGGGGGGGGATATGGATCGAGTGAGGTCGGTCAGCTCAAATCATCCCGCTTCAGATCGACGACGCAGACCCGGTTGCGGCCGCTTTCCTTGGCCCGGTACATCGCCGCGTCGGCCCATTTCAGGATCTTGTCCGGCCCGGCTTCGTGATTGACGAAGAGCACCACGCCGATCGACGCCGTGCATTGATGCTCGACCGCTTCGTCGGGGCGGTCGCGGCGCTTGACGGTCAGAAGATACGGTTCGGCCAGCTGGCGGCGGATCTTCTCGGCGATGATGCCGGCTTCGGCCAGCGATTCCTGCTTTTCCAGCGAGAGTTCGCTGATCATTACCACGAACTCGTCGCCGCCGAAGCGGGCGACGGTATCCATCTCGCGCACGCAGCCCTTCAGCCGCTCGGCCACCTCGATCAGCAGGAGATCGCCCACGTCGTGCCCGTGCTGGTCGTTGAGCGGCTTGAAGTTGTCGAGGTCGAGGAACATCAGCGCGCCGTAGTAGCCGCTACGCGCGCTGGCCGCCATCGTCTGGTTCAGGCGGTCGTAGAGCAGGCGCCGGTTGGGCAACTGGGTCAGCGCATCATGGAAGGCCATCTGCCGCACCTGATTTTCCATGTGCTTGCGCTCGGTGATGTCGTGCGAGACGACGACGACGCGCGTGACCTTGCCGTTCTTGTTGCGGATGACGTTGCCGCGCGACTCCATGACGCGCACGCTGCCGTCGTTGATCACCATCCGGTATTCAAGTTGACGGCCGTGCCCGGTCTTCACCGTGTCGAAGAACGCCTTGCGCACGCGTTCGCGGTCGTCCGGGTGGACATCGGCGAACGAGTCCGAACCGCGCAGATCGTGTTTCGAGCCGAAGAACTGGAGGTAGGACGGGCTGTTGTAGATGCGCCGTCCCTTTGGATCGAGCACGGCGATGAAGTCCCCGATGTTCTCGGCGATGAGGTGGAAAAACTCCTTCTGCTCGCGCAACTCCTCGATCACGCGCTTGCGCTCGGTGATGTCGCGCGCCGCGGCGAAGACCCCGTTCACCTTGCCGTTCGGATCGACATAGACGCTCGCGTTATAGAGCACATCGGTGATCTTTCCCGATACGTGGCGGATCGCCAGCGGATAGTCGGTGACGTAGCCCTTCGAAAAGACGAGCCGGTAACCAGCGCGGGCCTTCTCCGGGTCGGTGAAGTAGTCGGCGAAGTCGCTGTTGATCAGCTCTTCGCGGGTGGCGCCGGTCACAAGTTCGGTCGCCTTGTTCACATCGGTGATCTTGCCATCGGCACTGATCGTCACCAGCGGGTCCAGGCTCGCCTCGATCAGGCTGCGTGAGTATTGCAGCGAAGCATCGGTCAGCAGCTCCAGGTGCTTGTGCTGCGTGATGTCGTTGAGCACGATGCGGCAGACCGGCTTGCCGTTGATGTCGTGCGCGCTCACCGACGTCAGGCGGCACCAGAACACGCTTCCGTTGGCCTTCATCATGCGCAGGTCGCAGGTCTGCGGCTCGCCCGTGACCATCAGGTGGGCGCGGTGCAGGTCAAAAACGTGCTTGTCGTCGGCAACGACGAAGCGATCGATCCGCTCCCCCACCAGCTCGCTGCGCGATATGTCCAGGAGGTCGGCCGCCGTCAGGTTGGCCTGCTCGATCAGCCCGGTGTTGCTCAGCGAGCAGTAGCCCACCGGCGCCAGATCGTACAGCTCGAAATAGCGCACCCGCGCAGCTTCGACTTCCTCCTGTGCGCGGCGCAGTTCGTCGTTCTGCATCTCCAGCTCGATCTGGTGCACCCGCAGCTTGTGGAAAAGCTGGTGTGCCGCTTCCGGCGAAAGATCCTCCGCGTTCTCCGGGTACTCTGAATCCTGGGTCCGCGCGATTTCCTCGGCCAGGCGCTCCAGATCATCGGTACTTCCGGCGCTATGCGTGCCTTCAGGGGTTTCCGCCTGCTCTGCCATTGGAGAATATCCTCCATGTCCTCACAGCTATGCCTTTCAGCATAGATCATTAATCGGCATTGGAAAGCGGGGAAAAGCTGTGTCGCAGTCAAGCGACGATGATGGTGCCGACGATGAGACTCGAACTCATACGACCGAAGTCACTACCCCCTCAAGATAGCGTGTCTACCAATTTCACCACGTCGGCGGTTTCAAACGGATCGGGCTGCCACAACGTGCCGATCCCGCATTTGAGGGGCGCGATTTTAACGGGGTTTTGCGTTGTGTGCAAAGGAAAGTTTGAGGCGCTCAGACGATCGGGTACGACGTCACCGAACGACTCATCTCCGTTCGTGGTGCGCTTCTCCAGCAAAGGGTTTCCCGTTCGTGGCGAACCTCTCCACCAAAGGTTCTCCGTTCGTGGCGAACCTCTCCGCCAAGGGTTCCCCGTTCGTGGTGAGCCTCTCCACCAAGGGTTTTCCGTTCGTGGCGAACCTCTCCACCAAAGGTTCTCCGTTCGTGGTGAGCCTGTCGAACCATGAACGAGCGCCAGGCCTGTGGCATTGACCGCCCTTCGATCGTTCGACAGGCTCGCGACTCAGGGCGAGCGGTGCGGTGGGCCCTGGCGCATATCGGCCCGCTTGTCCTGACCCCGCGTACTGACCAATAATCCTGAAAACCTCAGAGTCTGTGAAGAAAATTCAAAATCCACCACAGAGTCGCGGAGGCGCAGAGGAAACGCAGAGAAAAACGCCGTTGCCAAAGGTTTTCTCTGCGAAAACTCGGCGTCTCTGTGGCTCTGTGGTGGGTGTTTCGGCATTTCAAGAAGCCCCACCAACCATGACCCCCGAACAGTTCATCGCCACCTGGAAGAACAACGCCCTCACCGAACGCGCCGGCGCGCAGGGCCACTTTGACGACCTCTGCGAGCTGCTCGGCGTCGACAAGCCGCGTGACCCGGAGAATTACTGCTTCGAACGCGGCGCCAAGAAAGCCGGAGGCGGAGCGGATGCAAAACAGGGCTGGGCCGACGTCTGGAAGCGCAACCACTTCGGCTGGGAGAACAAGAAACCGGGCCGCGACCTCGACGCCGCCTTGAAGCAGCTCACCGACTACGCCTTGCAGCTCGACAACCCGCCGCTCCTCGTCGTCTGCGACCGCGAACGCATCGTCATCCACACCGCCTTCACCGGCTACCCGGACGAGCCGCGTGAAATCCGCATCGACGAACTCATCGAGCCCGAGAAGCGCCAGCTCCTCAAGTGGGTGTTCACCGACCCCGAAAAGCTGCGCCCCGAGAAATCCACCGCCGCCATCACCGCCGAAGCCGCCGGCCAGTTCGCCCAGCTCGCCGCCGCCATGCGCGAGCGCGGCGCCTTTGCAGACAACTGCGGCGAAAAGGTCGCCCACTTCCTCGTCCAGTGCCTGTTCTGCATGTTTGCCGAAGACGAACAGCTGCTCCCCGCCGGCGTCTTCACCAGCCTGCTTGCCAACGCAGGCAACGATGCGGGGAAGGCCGCGCGGCGCATCGAAAAGCTCTTCACCGCCATGCAGAAGAAGGGCGGCGACTACGGCGACCACGACATCCCCTGGTTCAACGGCGGCCTGTTCAAGACGATCGACGTCCCCGCGCTCAGCGCCGACGACCTCAAGGCGCTGCACCGCGCCGCCGCCGACATGGACTGGCGCGCCATCGACCCCACCATCTTCGGCACCCTCTTCGAGCGCGGCCTCGACCCCGCCGCCCGCGCCCCGCTCGGCGCGCACTATACCGACACCGGTACCATCGCCAAGCTGATCGACCCGCTCGTGCGCGAACCGCTCGCCGCCGAATGGGAGGAGGCCAAGACTGAGATCGTCGCCAAACCGAAGAAGGCCAAGGCCACGTACCAAGGCTTCCTGCTCCGCCTCAACCACTTCCGCGTGCTCGACCCGGCGTGCGGCTCCGGGAATTTCCTCTACCTCGCGCTCAAGGCCCTGCGCGACATCGAAAAGCGCGCCCACGTCGACGCCCTCGAACTCGGCCTGCAAGCGCCGATGAACATGGAAACCGGCCCGCACAACATCCTCGGCCTCGAAATCAACGAGTTCGCCGCCGAACTCGCTCGCGTCACCGTCTGGATCGGCGACATCCAGTGGTGCCGCCAGAACGGCTACCCGCACGCCATCAACCCCATCCTCAAACCGCTCGACGGCATCGAACACCGCGACGCGCTGCTGTCTTTCTCCTCACCTGACAAGGGGAGGCCGGGAGGGGTTACGGAAGCCGACTGGCCGACCGCCGATGTGGTCGTCGGCAACCCGCCGTTCCTCGGGGACAAGGTCATGCGCAGCGAACTCGGCGCCGAATACGTCGAAACGTTACGCAAGACCTACGACGGCCGCGTTCCCGGTGGCGCCGACCTCGTCACCTACTGGTTCGAGAAGGCGCGCGCGCAGATCGAAGCCGGCCAGCTCAAGGCAGCCGGCCTTGTCGCAACACAATCCATCCGTGCCGGTGCGAACCGCAAGGTGCTCGAACGAATCGTTGCCACCACACGAATTTTTGAAGCGTGGAGCGACGAGGCTTGGGTCAATGACGGCGCCGCGGTGCGCGTGTCGCTGGTCGGGTTCGGGACGATTTATCCCACTGATCGTGGCAGTCGATTGAACAGCCTTGAGGTGCAGTCAATTCATGCCGACTTAACCGCTGTTGAGGGCCTCAACCTTACTACGGCGATCCCACTTTCTGAGAATCAGGGTGTTGCGTTTCAAGGGCCTGTCAAAGTTGGCAGCTTCGATATCCCCGGTCCTCTGGCACGCCAGTGGCTAACGCTGCCAAATCCCAACGGTCGTTCAAGTGCCGAAGTATTGCGCCCGTGGGCGAACGGTCAAGACCTCGCGAAGCGACCGTCAGATACCTGGATAATCGACTTCGGCACCGATATGCTTGAAGCCGACGCTGTGCTATTTGAAATGCCCATCGCGCACGTCATGGAACATGTTCGGCCCATGCGTGAGGCCGGCAACCGCGAAAGCAGGAAACGTTATTGGTGGCGTCATGGGGAGACAGTGCCGGCTTATCGGAAAGCAACCACGGCGCTATCGCGTTACCTTTCGACACCACGCGTTTCCAAACACCGCTACTTCGTTTGGCTGCCCAAAGCCGTGTTGCCAGATTCGCGCCTCTACGCCATCTGCCGGGATGATGATGCGACTTTCGGCATTCTTTCAAGTAGGCCGCACGAAGTATGGTCGCTAGCCAATGCTTCAATGCACGGCGTTGGAAACGACCCGACGTACAACGCCAAATCCTGCTTCGAAACCTTCCCCTTCCCACCCAACCTCACGCCGCGCGATACCGCGCCGCGCGACTGTCAGGCCTCGCCGCCGTGCCTGGCCGAGCAGATCGTCGCCGAGAACATCGCCGCTGCCGCCCGTCGCCTGAACGAGCTGCGCGAGAACTGGCTCAATCCGCCCGAGTGGGTCGATTGGGTGATCACGCCGGAAGAGGAAAAAGCCGGCTTCCCCAAACGCCCCGTCGCCAAACCCGGCCATGAGGCCGACCTCAAGAAGCGCACGCTGACCAACCTCTACAACCAGCGTCCGGCCTGGCTCGATCTCGCGCACAAGGAACTCGACAAAGCCGTCGCCGCCGCCTACGGCTGGACCGACTACGCCCCCGAAACACCCGACGAAGAGATCCTCCGCCGTCTGCTGGCGCTGAATCTGGAACGGAGCTATTGATCCGGCGCGATAATGCTTGAAGTCCGTTCGCCCTGAGTAGCCTGTCGAAGGGGGCGGGCTTCGACAGGCTCAGCCTGAACGGGAGTTGAGACTTCTTCGTGCCGGATCAATAGGGGCGTGGCGCCGTCTCGCTGCGACCTCTGCTTTGCGGCACGGCCGCCGCGGTTTGTGCAGGAGTCCAGTTCCACTGGGCGAATGGGCGGGTCAGCAAGCGGAGGCGCCGTTTTCGCGCAGCAAGCTGCTCCTAAGTCAAATACGATTGCCCTGATCCCATACGCTTTCCTGGGTTGCCTCAGCAGATCCTCGGCAGGGGGTCGTCTTCAAGCTCCGGCAGGATTCGTTCGCCACCGAGCGATGTTTGCAGCACGACGAGGTTGTTCAGGTCTTCGACGATGCCGATGGTGCTGGCGTCGGCAAAGCCGGCGGCCTTAAGCGCGTCGACGGCAGCCGGCGCGGCGTCGGGGCTCAGCACGGCGACGACGCGTCCTTCGCTGGCCAGGTAGAGCGGGTCGTAGCCGAGGATCTCGCAGACGCTGGCGACTGGCGCCTGCACCGGGATTTGCTCCTCGTAGAGCCGCACGCCGGCGCCTGTGGCGGCGGCGATGTCGTGCGCGACCGTCGCCAATCCGCCGCGCGTGGGGTCGCGCATGAAGCGCAGGCCGGGGATCTGTTGCAGGATGCGGGTCACCGGCAGCACGCTCGCGGCGTCGGAGCGCAGGGTGCCGGAGAGGTTGAATTGCGCGCGCGCCAACATGACGGCCGCGCCATGATCGCCGACGCTGCCGCTGACGACGAGGTGATCGCCGGGTTGGATGCGGTCGAGTCCGAGCGGCGTCTGCGTCGTGCGCACGCCGATGCCGGTGGTGGCCAGGTAGAGCCCGCCGCCTTGCCCGCGGCGCACGACCTTGGTGTCCCCGGCCAGGATGCTGACGCCGGCTTCGGCGCAGCTGCGGGCGATCGAATGCGTGATGCGTTCGAGTACGGCCATTTCCAGACCCTCCTCGATGAACACGTTGAGGCTCAGGTAGCGCGGCGTGGCGCCGGAGACGGCCAGATCGTTCACGGTTCCATGCACGGCGAGGCTGCCGATGTCGCCGCCGGGGAATTCGAGCGGCTCGACGGTGAAGCCGTCGGTGGTGATCATCCACTCCGCACCGGATGCGGCGAGCGGCAGCACCGCCGCGTCGACGCGGGTATCGAGCGCGCCGCCGAGAATGCGGGCGAACAAGCCGTCGATCAGTTCGCGCATCAGGCGACCGCCGTTGCCGTGGGCCAGTGAAATTCGCTCGTGCATTGGATGCGGGTGATGGTTCATCCTGAAAAACTCAGTTCTTCACCGCAAAGGCGCAAAGATCGCGAAGGTTCGCAAAGAAAATCAAAGCGCTACGCGAACGGCACCTATCTTTCATCTTGACCCACAGGGTGAATGGCCAAGTACGACCCACCTGTTGTTTCCTTTGCGATCTTTGCGCCTTCGCGCCTTTGCGGTGAGGTTTTCAGGTTCATTGGTTTCTCGCAAGCAGGAAATTGTCGTTGCGGCCCGGGTCGGCTGACAGGCGCGCCTGCGCCTCGACAATCTGGCCGAAGGCGATCGCCGCATCGTTGACCGGAAGGCGTTCGGGAAGGAATGCGGTGAAGCCGGCGGCGGCGAGTTCCCGCAGGACGTGTTCGACGAGCACACGGTTCTGGAACACGCCGCCGGCGAGCCCGACGCGCGCGACGCCCGATTCCTCGCGCAGTTTCACGGCCTGTTCGCGCAACGTGGCGGCGAGCGTTGCGTGCAACAACGCGGCGCGTTCGGCCGGCGAGCGCTCTTCAGACATCAAGAGCGGCAGCAGCGGTGCCCAATCCGCTCGCCACAGCGCGCCGTCCTTGTTCAGCGGCAGCGCGTCGCTGTTGCTTTTGCCGGTCGCCAGCGCTTCCAGACGCATCGCCGCCTCGCCTTCGTAGCTCTGCTCGCGGGTGACGCCGATCAGCGCGGCGGCGGCGTCGAAGAGGCGGCCGACCGAGGAGGTCTGCGGGCTGTTGACGCGCTTTTCCCACGCGGCGATTGCCAGATCGGCCGTCGCGGGTTTGTCGTGCCAATCGACACCGGCTTCCAGGCAGAGCGCCAGCGCACAACGCCAGCTGTCGCGGCTGGCGCGGTCGCCGCCGATCAGGCGGAAGGGGCGCAGGCTCGCCACGCGGCGCCACGCACCGGGCGTTCCGAGCAGCGCCTCGCCACCCCACAAGGTCTGGTCGTCGCCCCAGCCGAGCCCGTCCCAGGTGAACACGAGCATCGGGCCGCCGCCGGGGGCTTCTGCGTAGACGGCGCTGGCGTGCGCCGCGTGGTGGCCGACGCGGAGCAGCGGCCGGTTCCGCGCGCTCGCCCAGCGCGTCGAAAAATAGCCGGGATGGGCGTCGCAGACGAGCATTTCCGGCTCGACGGCGCGCATCCGGCACAGGTCGTCGATCACCTGCGCGAAGACTTGCAGACCGCGCAACGAACCGAGGTCGCCCTGATGCGGCGACACGATGACGCGATCGTCGATGGCGAGCGCGACCGTGTTCTTGAGATCGGCGCCGACGGCCAGCAGCGGGCTGGGTACGGGTCGGCGCAGCGGGAATTCCAGCGGCGCATGGCCGCGCCCGAGGCGGATCGGGCGTGGTGTGCCGCCGACGGTGCGGAACACCGAGTCGTCGGCCGGCCGCCGGATCGGGCGGTCGTGATGCAGGAATGCGTCGGCCACGTCGCCGAGCCGTTGCTCGACACTGGCGGCGTCGGTCAGGACCGGCTCGCCGCTGATGTTCGCCGACGTCGCCACCAGCGGCCCGTCGAATGCCTGCACGAGCAGGTGATGCAACGGCGAGTAGGGCAGCAGCAGCCCGACTTCGCCGAGGCCGGGCGCGATGGCCGCGGCGAGCGCCGAACCGGCCTTCTTTGCCGCCAGCACGATCGGGCGTTGTGCGCTGCGCAGCAACGCGCCTTCCTCCGGCGTCGGCGCGGCGATGTCGCCGGCTTCCAGCATGGCTTCCGAGAGCATCACCGCAAACGGCTTGGCTGGCCGCCGCTTGCGCGCACGCAGGCGGGCGACGACGGCGTCGGAACGCGCGTCGCACAGCAGGTGGTAGCCGCCGACGCCCTTGACGGCGACGATCAGCCCGTCGCGCAGGCTTTCGACGCAGGCGGCGAGCGCCGCCTCGTTATCGCGCAGCACCGCCCGACCGGGTTGATGGCATTCCAAGTATTCCAGCGTCGGCCCGCAACGCGGACACGCCAGCGGCTGGGCGTGGAAACGCCGGTCGGCCGGGTCGTCGTACTCGGCGCGGCAATCGGCGCAGAGCTCGAAGCCGGCCATCGCCGTGTTCGGGCGGTCGTAGGGCAGTCGATCGATGATCGTGTAGCGCGGGCCGCACTGCGTGCAGTTGGTGAAGGGGTAGCGATAACGCCGCGCCTGCGGGTCGGCCATCTCGGCCAGGCAATCGGGGCAAACGAAATGGTCGGGCGGGACGACGATCCGGTTGTGACTGGCTTGACCGGCCATCCCGCTGTCGAGGATGCGGAAGTCCTCGTGGTGCTCGACCGTCGCGGCGGAAACTTGCGGGGCGTCAGGCCGGGCGAGCTGCGGCGCCTCGGCGGTCAGTCCGGCGACGAAACGCGCGAGCGGTTCGGGCCGACCCTCGGCATGGATTTCGACCTCGCCACCGACATTGCGCACCCAGCCGCGCACGTCGTGGCGTTGGGCCAGTCGAACGGTGAACGGCCGGAAGCCGACACCCTGGATGCGGCCGCGCAGGCGGATGCGCTGCGCAATGAGGGTGTCGCTAGCCATGTCGTGTTGAGCACTGATCGGCATCTAATGCGCGTCCCGAGAAATGCCGTCCCCTGCGGGAAATGGACAGGTAGATGCTGCGGTCAAAACCAACGATCTGCGCTCGCGCAGACATCGCCACCTCATGTAG
>NZ_JAGOIT010000171.1 GCF_017995515.1 Propionivibrio sp. | reverse complement strand
GCCGCCTGGACAATCTCGTCTTCCGCGCCGGCTTCGCACCGACCATCCCCGCGGCCCGCCAGATGATCGGGCACGGCCATTTCATGTTGAACGGCCGTCGCGTCACGATTCCCTCGATCGCTGTACGCGACGGCGATGTTTTTGGCCCGAGCGAAAAAGGTGCCAAGCACGACCTTTTCCGTTCGGCGCAGGAAACTCCCGCGCTCGAACGGCCGGAATGGATTCGCGTCGAGACGAGCAACGATTCGGCCAGCGCGACCTTGCTGCGTGCCCCGGAATCAGCGCCATTCCCGATCGATCTGCAGCGCGTGGTCGAGTACTACGCGATCCGCAACTAAGCCCGCAACGTAACCCGAGACGAGGCCCTGCCATGAAATATCCGTACGTCGCCAGTACGCTCATGGCCGCCTCGATTCTCGGGCTCGCATTGCTCTTTCTTGTTTGAGAAAAAGAAAAAAGTAGTAAAGACCATTGCAAGCCACACTGAGAATCGTTATCATTCGCAACATTGAGCAAACGACGAAATCAGCTGCAATCAAGACAGGATCAACAGAACGTGAAAGCCGTACAACTCGTCGAGAAAGCAAGAGCACAGGGCAGCGTCCTGGCCAAGTTTAACGACCTATATCAGGAAGCCTTCGCGCATGACGGCTTCGCGGAAATCCGCGTTGAGATGCGTATCCTGCGCCGCGGGCAGAAGGAAGTGATCCTGCACTGCGGCAAGCAATACCGGTTTGTCGTCGATTGCCCGGTCATGGCGACCGACGACGGCGAGCCGCGCGTCGAACGACGCAAGCGGCAGGAGTCGATCAATTTCCCCGACCGGCGCAAGCGCAGTCGGGGATAACAAAGACAAGCAGTGCGCCCCGGACGGGATTTTCCGGGGAGGCGTTTTACAGGCTGGCGACGTGGGGTCGCGGCGAATCTATCCGGAGTCTTCCGGAACTTTCGTTAAAACCTGGTGCAGGAGTTCCTGGGGAAGGAATCCGAGCCAACTCTCAAGGAACCACACACATGTTGTCCAAACTCATGGCTATGACCAAGGCCGAACTCAAGTCCAAGATCCAGTCCATCGACGTTTCCGCAGTCAAGGGCCGCCACCTGCGTCGCAAGTTTGAAACCATCCGCAGCAAGAAGGAAGGCGGTTTCACCCTCCTCGAACTGCTCGTCGTCGTCGCCATCCTGGCCGCGATCGCTGGCACCGCCACCGTCATGCTGCAGGATACCGACCGCAAGGCTTCGGCCGGCGCGCACGTGGCGATGATGGATCAGCTGTCGAAGGCGATTAATGAGTATCGCACGATGAACAACGCCTACCCGGACAATTGGGATTCGCTGTTCCAGTCGGCTACGGGCACGCTCGCTACCGCTTCGCCGCTATCCATTCTGTCGGAAGACCTTGCAGGCACCATTAGCGATGCGACCGCAGACAACCCAACGTTTACCGGTGGTTCGATCGCCGCCCAGACATTGACGACCGCTGAATTCGGGGCGCTCCGCGATGCCGGTATTACCCAGGTTCGCGTATTGAACACTGCCGCTGTCGGCGACGGCTACACCTGCTCGGCCAGTCATGATGGCCTGCAAGCCGTCATCAACAACAAGGACAACAGTGTCACGGCGCAGAACATCTTCCGTCCGACGGCTGCCAACGGTTGTGGCGGCGCGACATCGGCGACCTTGGCTGATGGTAGCCCGGTGATGGTCTGGGCGGCTGATGGCAACAAGCGTGTTAACGCCTACAACACGGGTGATACGCCCGTGGGGGCGACAGCAGCTCTTCTCGTCGACGACCGCTTGGTCGCGTTCGGTGTTGGATCGGATTCCTCGCTCTTCGATCCGACCAAGTACGGTGCGCTTTCCAACTCGCCAATCTACCGCCACGTCGAACCGGACGAGTACAACCGATTCGTCGTCCTGTTCAAAGTCAGTGGCCACGGCATCCAGGGCGGCAAGGCTGTCTTCCAGGCCATCGTCGACGGTGCCGGCGACACCAAGGACGAAGAACTGGGCGAGCTCGACAACGTCCGCAACACCTAACCGGATTATCTGAGTTGGTGATCGCCGGGGGCCGCTATTCCCCCGGCTTTGCGATGCGGGGCGAGCCACTGGGCCCGCCCCGCCTTGCTTGACGCTCCGGGCGATGCATATCGCATGGAAACGGAGCTGCTTTGCCCACAACGTTCTACCCGCCAGGTTTCAGCGATGACTAACGCAGCACGCTTCACCCGCGCCGTCGAAGGCTTCTTTGTTCGGTGGCGTCCCTATCTCGGCTATCTGCACTTTGCCTTTTTCATCTACTTCCTGATCCTGATGTTCCTGCCGCTCTTTACCGACGAAGCGGTAATGGGCGACACGCCGTTCTCGAACTTCGCGCTCTTCTCGAACTACATCATGTGGGGACTGTGGTTCCCGCTGGTGCTACTCTCGGTCGTCTTCACTGGACGCAGCTGGTGCGGCTTGCTGTGCCCGATGGGCGCCGCCTCGGAATGGGCCAGCGCGCGCGGCCTCAAGCGCTCGACGCCATGGTGGCTGCGTTCGGAATGGACGCCACACGTGAGTTTTCTGATCATCACCGTACTCGGGCAGACGATCGGCGTACGCGAGCACCCGGAGGGTCTAGCCATCGTCTTCGGCACGACGCTCGGCTGCGCCATCCTCTTCGGTTTCCTCTACGGCAACAGCGCGCTGCACCACGGCAAGCGCGCCTGGTGCCGCCATACCTGCCCGATCGGCCTGCTGCTCGGTCTCTTCTCGCGCATGGGCATCGTGCAATTCACCCCGAAGCGCAAGGTGATCAACATCGCCCGCTACACCGAGCGCGGCGTCTGCCCGACGATGATCAACATCAACGGCAAAGACGAATCACGCCACTGCATCGAGTGCTTCAAGTGCGTCTATCCCGACAAGCCGACCGCCGGCCTGACGCTGGAATTCCGCAAGCCCGGCATCGAGATCGAAAAGATCCGCCAGCACAACCCGAACATCATGGAAGTGATGTTCTTCTTCATCGGTATCGGCACAGCGCTGGGCGGTTTCCTCTGGCTGTTCCTCGAGCAATACCAGGTGATGCGCCAGGTCTTTGGCGAGACGATGCTGTCCTGGGGCTGGACGTGGATCGGCGAACCCGCCCCCGGCTGGCTGGTCAGCGCGCACCCGCAGCGCGGCGAGGTGTTCAACTGGCTCGACTTCATCTGCATCTGGACCTACATGGTCGGCTGGGCGCTCGGCACCTGCGTCGTCCTCTCGCTCACCACGCTGGCTTCGGCCTTCCTCGCCGGCGAAGCCAGGGCCGACGGCACGCTTTACTCGCGTTACCTCGAACTCGGCTACCAGTACGCGCCGGTCTGCCTCGTCTCGCTGGTCATCGGGCTGGGTTCCAAGCTCTTCCCGCCCTTCGATTTCTTCGGCCCGAACGCGCCGGACATCGCCAAGGAGGTGCTGTTCTCGATCGGCTTCGTGTGGAGCATCTGGCTCGGCTGGAAGCTGCTCGCCGAGCAGGGGCTGCCGCCGGCCAAGCGCCTGCTGCCGCTCTTCCCCGGTGTACTCGGCAGCGTCATCGCCGGCATCTCGTGGTGGGTCGCCATCTTCGGCCCGCTCGTCATTGAATAGTCTTCAGGAGTCGTCCGTGTTCGCTCGTTTCAGCCGCACCGCCGTTTGCACCCTTGGCATTCTTGCCTTCGGCGCGCACTTCTCTCCCAGCCCGGCCGAGGCCGCCGAGTTCAAGCTCGCCAACAAGCCGGGCGAGCGCATCGTGCGCCAGCAGATGACGATCGAAGGCAGCTACATGCAGCCGATCGAACT
>NZ_JAGOIT010000170.1 GCF_017995515.1 Propionivibrio sp. | reverse complement strand
TCGAGCAACTGCAGGAGTCGATGAGCGCGCTGCTGCAGCAGGCCCGCACGCTGAACCTGGTGAGCGCGGCCGACGCCGACACGGCGACCGAATCGCGTGGCCGCAGCATGCGCAAGGCCGCCTGAACTCCGGCCAGCGTCTGAAAGCACGAAAGCCCCGGTTTGCGCCGGGGCTTTCGTCGTTTCAGGGGCGGCAGCGAACCGGCATGGCCCGCCCGCCGCACCTGATCAGAGGTGGCGGTCGAGCCGCGCCAGCACGCGCTCGCGCCCGAGCACCTCGAGCACCGCGTCGATCGCCGGCGTCTGCGGCACGCCCAGCACCGCCACCCGCAGCGGAATCGCCACCTGCGGCATCTTCAGGCCGTGCTCGGCCATCGTGTCCTTGATCGCCTGGCTGAGCGCCGCCTTGTTCCACTCCGCCGCGGCCAGGCGTGCACGCAGGCTGGCGAGCGCGGCCTTGGCAACGTCCGTCAGGTGCTGGCCGATCACCTCCGGCGCCGGATGCACGTCGGCCACGAACAGCTCTGCCGCATCGGCGAGCTCGTTGAGGTTGGTGGCGCGGTCCTTGTACAGCGCCACCACCGCCTCCAGGCTCACCCCGGTCTCCGGATTCACCTCGCGCCGCGCCAGGCGGTTGGCGACCTCGGCGGCGAGGAACGAATCGTCCGCCTTCTTGATGTACTGCGCGTTGAGCCAGTTGAGCTTCTCGGTGTTGAACTGCGCCGCCGAGGGCGTGATGTGGTCGAGGTCGAACCATTCGACGAACTGCTCGCGGCTGAAGACTTCATCGTCACCATGGCTCCAGCCCAGGCGCGCCAGATAGTTGATCACCGCCTCGGGCAGGTAGCCATCCTCGTCGTACTGCATCACGCTCACCGCGCCGTGGCGCTTGGAGAGCTTGGTGCCGTCGTCACCCAGGATCATCGACAGGTGCGCGTACAGCGGCACCTCGGCACCGAGCGCCTGCAGCACGTTGATCTGGCGCGGGGTGTTGTTCACGTGGTCATCGCCACGGATGACGTGGGTGATGCCCATGTCCCAGTCGTCCACCACCACGCAGAAGTTGTAGGTCGGCGTGCCGTCGGCGCGCGCGATGATGAAGTCGTCCATCTCGGCGTTGGCGATCTCGATGCGGCCCTTGACCAGGTCGTCCCAGGCCACCACGCCTTCGGTCGGATTGCAAAAGCGCACCACCGGCTGCACGCCCTCGGGCGGCGGCGGCAGGGTCTTGCCTGCTTCCGGGCGCCAGCGCCCGTCGTAGCGCGGCTTCTCGCCACGCGCGCGCTGCTCCTCGCGGATGCGGTCGAGCTCTTCGGACGACATGTAGCAGTGGTAGGCGGTGCCGGCGGCCAGCATCTGGCCGATGACCTCCTTGTACCGGTCCATGCGCTGCATCTGGTAGAACGGGCCCTCGTCGTGCTCCAGCCCCAGCCAGTGCATGCCGTCGAGGATGGCCTGCACCGCCTCGGGGGTGGAGCGGGCGACGTCGGTGTCCTCGATGCGCAGGATGAAGCTGCCGGCGTGGCGGCGGGCGAAGGCCCAGGAGAACAGCGCGGTGCGCGCGCCGCCGATATGCAGGTAGCCGGTGGGGCTGGGGGCGAAGCGGGTGCGGACGGGACGGGAGGCGGAGGTCTGGGACATGGCAGCGTGGATGCAGTCTTGGGCAAAGCGCGGATTCTAAGCGATCGCCCGTGACATCGGCGGCCGTGAGGGCAGGAAAGCGTGGCTAGGACGGCCATTCGCCCAAAACAATCTGGCGTTCAAAGTCCTTGAACGAAATGGGACCTCGGCAACATCCAGCGCCCCGGCTGGCCAGGAAGCTCGACGAATCCGAAGTGCTTGTAGAAAGCAGCCGCAGCGGGCGATTTGGCATCGACGATGATGGCCGCCACCGCGAGCGTCTGGCTGGCCGCGGCCACCCGCTTGCATGCATCGACCAGCAAGATCGAACCCAGGCCCTGCCCTTGCGCCAGTTCACTCACGGCAAGCCGACCGAGCAAGGCGGCAGGGACGGGGTAACGCGGCAGTTTCTTGCGTAAGGACTCGGGTAGCTTTTCGGCGGCGACGCTCGCGGCGCTCAGTGTGTAGAAGCCTGTGACCTCGCTGACCAGATCGGCCGGCGTCGCCACGAACACCCGCGCCACTCCGCGCTTGACGTCCTGCCTGGCATAGCGGTGCAAGTATTCATCCAGCGCCGCCTCCCCGCATCGAAAATCGGCAGTCGCCGTCTCGTTGTCGAGCGCGCGAATGCGGTACTCCACTCAACGCACCTGGCTGGCGTGGCGGACGAACGCCCTCTGCAAGGCCGGAGCGGGGTGAGCCGGTGTATCCAGGGCATCGAGAAACGCGGAAAAATCCTGCTGCGACAGCGTGATGGCCTCGTGCTGCTGAACCAGGGTCTGGGCTTGCTCGACCGCGTTTCGCAGCACGAACTCCGAAACGCTCATGTGCGCGTAGGCCGCCGCCTTGTCGAGCAGACGCCGAACTTCCTGGTCACAACGGATGTGCAGGCGGGTGTCTTTGGTCAGGGAGTTCATCGAGCGCTCCTAGGAAAACAATGCGCCCATTGTGCGCCAGTTGTGCGCACCACTCAAGGATGAACACGATCGCGATGAGCACGATCCCTCGCTGCGCTTGCTGACTGCATCCGACCCGGAGCGGTCCATGGAGCGCAAGGAAAACAGCCGCTCAACGTACAAGCTCAGCTGGCATCCAAAACAAGTAACTGTTTGATGGTCGGATGCCGCGCCGAGTTAGATGCGGCCATAGGCGCTCCATCGTTGTACCGGGCCCCTACCCATCTGCAAATTCATGTAGACGCTCCGAAAACACCCTAAATCGTTGATCTGGGTCTGAGACCACAGTTCGCGTATCACGCGCATGGTATTAGCATCAAACAGCGGATACATGATTGGCACTACCAAGTAGCCTGGACCGTACAAGACCCTACTAACCTCGTAGGATCTCTTCTCCAACTTCTTTCGTACAGCATCGACAAAACGCTTCGAAAAGGCTTCATCTGGGTTAAGAAACGGCCCCGTCCCTATTGGCTCGTGTACTTCGCCCGGAGTGGCATATGAATATTCATCTTTCGCGAAGGCGTCGCTCCAAAAGGCATCGGTCACCTCGACCCATCGGGTCGTGCGTCCAGAGCGGATAATTGCCTCCGGAGGGTCAGGTTCGTCCACCACCGAAAAATTCGTTCGATAGCGTGCGTTGAACCACTGCAAGAAAAGAGCAACTTGAGCGCGCTCGTGAGCTTGCTTTATTGGTTTCCGATCAGCCATCAAGCACCTGACGTCAAAATTCAGAGGCGCAGCACGGGCTCATCGCGCCGCGTTCCCTGGGAAGCTGGGCTAGCTATTAACCCGGCCCATAAATACGCTCACTGCGCAGCATACGCAGCGGCCGGGTGTTCGAAGTAGGACCGGACACGCTCGGGGAGCGAGGCGATGCGGTCCATGATGGCGCGGGCCTTCTTCAAGAGCTGCGAATCATCGCGGCTGGGAGGCTCCAGGCGCAGCGCGGTCTTGAAGTCGTGATTCAGGTATTCGTCCGGATTGGACTCGGGCGCATAGGGCGGCAAGTAGAACAGTTCGATCTGCGCACGACGCGGCTCGACCCAGGCCTGAACGAGCTTGGCGTGATGTACCCGCAGGTTATCGACGATCAGGAACACTTTGCTCGCCGCGCTGGCAATCAGTCGCTCGAGAAACTCGATGAAACGTTCGGCGTTGATCGTGCCCTCGACGATCTGGAAGGCGATCTCGCCCCGATTGGTGATGGCCGAGATCATCGACAGCTTGGCCCAGCGGGCCGATGCCT
>NZ_JAGOIT010000169.1 GCF_017995515.1 Propionivibrio sp. | reverse complement strand
GGGGTAGCCGACGGCGCTCGATACGGCATTAACAGCGCGAAATCGCCGCATTTAAGGGCGTATACTCGGCTTCCTTTTCGTAAACGCCACCAGGAACATGCCGTCATCGTCCGCTATCGTCGCGCCATCCGACTATGAAGTAGCCGCCCTCGGTCAGGTCTTCACGCCACCGGCGATCGTCGACTGCATGCGCAAGCTGGTACGGAATACCGGGCGCGTCCTTGAACCGGCCTGCGGCGACGGCGCCTTCCTGCAGCACCTCCCCGGCGCGCTCGGCATCGAGATCGATCCTCGCCATGCGCCGCCGGGTGCCGAGGTAATGAACTTCTTCGAGTTGTCCGACGACGAGGCGTTCGCGACGATCATCGGCAACCCGCCCTACGTGCGTTATCAGGACATCTCGCCGGGTACCCGGCGTCTGGCGCGCGGCACCGTGCTCGACAAGCGCGCCAACCTCTACCTGTTCTTCATCGAGAAGTGCCTGCGCCTGCTGGAGCCGGGAGGCGAACTGATCTTCATCACGCCGCGCGACTTTCTGAAAGCGACCTCGGCGGTGCCGCTCAACCGGTTGATGTTCGAACTGGGGACGATCACCGAGTTTATCGACCTCGGCGATCTGCACCTCTTCGACGATGCGACGCCCAACTGCGCGATCTGGCGTTTCGAGCGCGGCAATTTGACGCGGCAGACGCGTTACGCGGCGCTCGGGTTCGCCGATACGGCGGAAACGCTCGCGGCGCCGCCTTGGGGAGAACGTCGTTTCCTCGAAAGCGGCGGCCATCTCCTGTTTACCCGGCACGACTATCCGCTGCGCCTCTCCGACATCGCCTTCGTCAAGGTCGGCGCGGTATCGGGCGCCGACGATCTCTACACCAGCGATGCGGCCGGCAACCGCGACTTCGTCTGCTCGTCGACGGTGGCTGACGGCCTGACGCGGCGCATGATCTGGTGCGAGCCGGGCGAGCCGCCCCCCGAGGCGTTGCTGCCGCACAAGGAACGGCTGATTTCCCGGCGCATCAAGCCATACACCGAAACGAACTGGTGGCTCTGGGGGCGCGGTTACTACGTTTCGGACCTGCCGCGCGTCTACGTAAATGGCAAGACGCGGCGCGCGCAGCCCTTCTTTGTGCACGATTGTGCGAATTACGATGGCGCGGTACTTGCCATTTTCCCGAACGACCCCACTGTCGACGTTCGTGCCCTGGCCGACGCACTGAATCGCGTCGATTGGGTGGACCTCGGCTTTGTCTGCGACGGGCGCTTTCTCTTCACGCAGCGCAGCCTGGAGCAATCGCCGTTGCCCAGATCCTTCCGCGTATTCCAGCCCAAGGACGGCACGACCTGGTGGGATCGACTGAAGAAAATCTTCTGATCGTCCCGATCGCAATGGCCTTCTCCGGGCCGCAAGAGAACTGGAGACATGCATGGTTCCTCACCTGACGACGGCCCTCACCGGCCCGCTGCTCGAACTCGAAGCCAAATTCCTCGCCGCCGCGCCGACCATCGAACGCTGGTTGCGCAGCCAGTGGCAAGATCACACGCCGCCCTTCTACGGTTCGGTCGATCTGCGCAACGCCGGCTTCAAGCTGGCGCCGGTCGACATGAATCTCTTCCCGGGCGGTTTCAACAACCTCAACGCCGCGTTCATGCCGCTCTGCGTACAGGCGGCGATGACGGCGATCGAGAAGATCTGCCCGAATGCCAGGAGCCTGCTGCTGATTCCAGAGAATCACACGCGCAACCTGTTCTACCTGCAGAACGTCGCCCAGCTCGTCAATATCCTGCGCCTGACCGGCCTGGACGTGCGCCTGGGGTCGCTGCTGCCGGAAATCGACCAGCCGACGGCCGTCGACCTGCCGAACGGTACGTCGATCGTGCTCGAACCGCTCGTACGCAGCGGCAACCGGCTCGGGCTCAAGGATTTCAATCCGTGTGCGGTCCTGCTCAACAACGATCTGACGGCCGGGATACCCGACGTTCTGCGGAATCTTGAAGACCAGTACGTCCTGCCGCCGCTGCACGCCGGCTGGGCGGTGCGCCGCAAGTCGAACCACTTTACCGCTTACGACGAGGTGGCCGACAAGTTCGGCAAGCTCGTCGGCATCGACCCTTGGCAGATCAACCCCTACTTCTCGGTATGCAACGCGGTCAATTTCCACGAGCGGCAGGGCGAGGAGTGCCTCGCTTCCAACGTGGATGCCGTGCTGACGCTGATCCG
This sequence comes from Propionivibrio sp., assembly GCF_017995515.1. Taxonomy (GTDB): domain Bacteria; phylum Pseudomonadota; class Gammaproteobacteria; order Burkholderiales; family Rhodocyclaceae; genus Propionivibrio. The sequence goes on along the minus strand of NZ_JAGOIT010000169.1, from coordinate 1,636 downwards.
CGAGAAGTACAAGGAGTACGGCATCGACGAGACGCCCTACGTCGTCGTCAAGGCCGATGCCGGCACCTACGGCATGGGCGTGATGACGGTCAAGGACGCCTCCGAGGTCACCGGCCTCAACCGCAAGCAGCGCAACAAGATGTCGGTGATCAAGGAAGGCATGAACGTCTCGCAGGTGATCATCCAGGAAGGCGTGCATACCTTTGAACGCGTGAACGATGGCGTCGCCGAGCCGGTGGTTTACATGATCGACCGCTTCGTCGTCGGCGGTTTCTACCGCGTGCATTCGGGGCGCGGCATCGACGAGAACCTGAACGCGCCGGGCATGCACTTCGAGCCGCTGGCCTTCGAAACGAGCTGTTGCCTGCCCGACCGCTGCCAGAAGCCCGACGCACCGCCCAACCGCTTCTACGCCTACGGCGTCGTCGCGCGCCTGGCGCTGCTCGCCGCTTCTCTCGAACTCGAACGCACGGCGCCGGCGGTTGTGTAAGCTGTAGGTCCGTTTCCGACAGACACCCACCAGGAGTTGCATTCATGCGCTTTGCTTTCATTGTCGACCCGCTGGATTCGTTGAAGGCCTACAAGGATTCGAGCATTGCCATGATGCGTGCGGCGCAGGATGCCGGTCACGCCGTCTGGACCATCCAGCAGCCAGGCATCCACTGGTCCGCGCTGCACGGCGTCTGCGCCGAGGCGGTGCATCTTGAAATGCTCACCGACGATGACGAGTGGTGCGTCGAGATCACGCGCCACGTCGTTCCGCTGCGCGACTTCGCCGCGGTCGTCATGCGCAAGGACCCGCCGTTCGACATCGAATACGTGACGACGACCTGGCTGCTCGACCGCGCCGTGGCCGAAGGCGCGCGCGTCTTCAACCGGCCGCAGGCGCTGCGCGACCACTCCGAGAAGCTCTCGGTGCTCGAGTTTCCCGAGTTCGCGGCGCCGACGCTGGTGGCGCGCGAGGCCGGCCCGCTCAATACCTTCATCGACATCCAGCGCGACACCATCTTGAAGCCCCTCGACGGCATGGGCGGGCGCCAGATCTTCCGGGTGCGCCACGACGATCCCAACCGCAACGTGATCATCGAGACGCTCACCGCCGACGGCACGCGCACGATCATGGCGCAACGCTTCATCCCGGAAATTGCGGATGGCGACAAGCGCATCCTGATCATCGGTGGCGAAGTCGTCCCCTATAGCCTGGCGCGCATCCCGAAGGCAGGCGAGACGCGCGGCAACCTGGCGACCGGCGGGACCGGCGTCGCCCGACCGCTTTCCGCGCGTGACCGCGAGATTGCCGAAGCGTTGGCGCCGGTGTTCGCCGAGCGCGGACTGCTCTTCGTCGGCATCGATGTGATCGGCGACTGGCTGACCGAAATCAACGTCACCAGCCCGACCTGCATGGTCGAGATCTGCGAGCAGACCGGGTTTGACGCCGCGGCGATGTTCATCGCCGCGCTGGAGCGCGCATGCCCCACCCTTGTTGTACCGCCTGTTTCCGCCTGATCCTGCTTCTCGCCGTCGGTTTGTTGCTGACGGCGTGCGGCAAGGCACCACTGCACCAGCAGGAGTCTTATGTTTTCGGCACGCGCGTCGAGATCCTCATTGCCGGTCTCGACGAAGCGCGGGCGCGCCC
>NZ_JAGOIT010000025.1:34019-37671 GCF_017995515.1 Propionivibrio sp. | reverse complement strand
CCTTGGTCGGCAATGGCGCGAAGGATCTCGGGTGCGAGACCCAGTTCAGTGAATTTCAAGCGTGAAAACTCCATGCGTCTGCCCTGCGCGCGGCACGACTCGGCGCTGCGCGAAACCAGTCTGGACAGACGGTTTGGTCGAGGCGGATCAGGCTGCGCGAGCTGCCAACGCCGGTAGGAAAGACGCCAAGACTGATCGATGGCGCTTTGAAGAGGGCGCGATGCTAGCACGTCTCGGCCGGGGAATGTTCTTGGTATCGTGACCGAACGTAACGTTGTCTGGTTGAAGCCGCTGGAGAGATCAACCTCGGGCGCAATGCCCTTCAGTTATTGCGCCCTTGATACTGGACTCCTTGTGGCGGTGAAAAGCACGGACGGGCGAGGAACCCGGCGCTCGACGCGGATATTGACCCCGGCGTCGCGCGCACGGTTCCCCTTGGTCAGTCGCCAAGAGCACGCCACCGTGATTTGTAGGCGCCCGATTCATCGGGCGACTGGGCGGATCCGCAAGCTGAAACGCTGTGATCGCGCAGCGAGCTGCGCGCCTGCCCGTCCGCAGCAGTATGAGGCCGGGAGCGGTCAGCCCGGTTTACGAGCCCCCGCCGAGCGTCTTGAACAAGGTCATGCGGTTGGCCTGTTCCGTCAGCCTCAGCGCGATCAGGCTGCTTTGCGCGCTGTAGAGCGAGCGTTGCGAGTCGAGCACGTTGAGGTAGCTGTCGGCGCCGGAGCGGTAGCGTTCGGTCGACAGGCGCAGCGCGGTGGAGTAGGCGGCGACCTGCGCTTCCTGCGCGGCGAGCCGTTCGTTCAGCGTGCTGCGTTCGGCCAGCGCGTCGGCGACTTCGCGGAACGCCGTCTGGATCGTCTTTTCGTAGGTCGCGACCTGAATGTCGCGCTCCGTCTCGGCGACCGTTAGCGCGGCGCTGAGCTTGCCGGCGTTGAAGATCGGTAGCGTCAGCGTCGGTACGAAGCTCCAGACACCGCTCCCCGCGCCGAACAGGCCGCTGAGCGCGCTGCTCGCCGAGCCGCCGTTCGCGGTGAGCGTGATCGACGGGAAGAAGGCCGCGCGCGCGGCGCCGATGTCGGCATACGCGCCGATCAGCGTGTGTTCGGCGGCGGTGATGTCCGGACGTTGCAGCAGGACTTCCGACGACAATCCGGCGGGTACGTCCACCAGCGTCAGTGCGACAGCCGAAGAGTCGTCGCTTGCCGCCGGCAGCGCTTCGCCCGGAACCGTCGTCCCGGCCAGCAGGTTCAGCGCGTTGCGCGACTGTTCGACGAGGGCGGTGTAACGGGCGACTTCGCCGCGTGACGATTCCGCCGTCGCCTCGGTCTGCGCCAGCGTCAGGCGCGAGGTGCCGCCCAGCGCCTGCTGCTTGCGCGTGAGTTCGAGCGTCTTCGTGCGGGTGGCGTAGGTTTCCTGCGCCAGCTTCAACTGTTGCTGGTTGGCTGCCAGCGTCAGCCAGGCATTCGTCGTCTCGGCGATCAGGCTGGTGCGCACGCTGCGTTGCGTGGCCTCGGTCGAGAGGAAGCTCTGCAGCGACGCTTCCTTGAGGTTGTTCAGACGGCCGAAGAAGTCGATTTCGTAGGACGAAACACCAAGGCCGGCCGAGTACTTGCGCGTGATGACGTCATTGGCGCTCGACGACGCGCCGCTCGCCGAAGCGCTGACCGCCGGGATGAGCGCTGCGTTGTCGATCCGGTACTGCGCGCGCGCCTTCTCGATGTTGAGGACGGCGACGCGCAGATCGCGATTGTTGGCGAGCGCCTGGTCGATCGCTTGCTTCAGGCGGGTGTCGGTGACCACCTGCTGCCAGTTGAGCGGAGCGGCGGCTGCTGTGCCGACGGCTGCGCTGCCGTCAAGGCTGGCTGGCACCGGCAGCTCCGGCCGCGCGTAGTCCGGTGCGAGGTTGGCGCAGCCGGCGAGCAGGGCGAGGCAGAACAGGGGAATGGTGAGTTTGTAGGTTCGCATCAGGCGCCTCCTTCAGCGCGTGCGGGGGTGATGGCCGGTATCGCGACTTGGGCGCGACGGCGTTCGAACAGCCGGCAGACGAGGACATAGAAAAGCGGGACGAAGACGAGGCCGAGCACGGTGGCCGTCGCCATGCCGCCGAGCACGCCGGTGCCGATCGCGCGCCGGCTGGCCGATCCGGCGCCGGTGCTGAAGGCCAGCGGCAGCACGCCGAACATGAAGGCCAGCGAGGTCATCAGGATCGGGCGCAGGCGCAGGCGTACCGCTTCGAGCGTCGCTTCGATAAGCGTTCGACCCTGTTCGCGCAACGCCTTGGCGAACTCGACGATGAGGATCGCGTTCTTCGCCGAGAGGCCGACGGTGGTCAGCAAACCGATCTGGAAGTAGACGTCGTTTTCCAGGCCAGCCATCCACGTGGCCAGCACCGCGCCGATCACGCCGAGCGGGACGACGAGCAGCACCGAGAACGGCACCGTCCAGCTCTCGTACAAGGCGGCGAGGCAGAGGAAGACGAAGAGGATCGAGATGGCGTAGAGCGCCGGCGCCTGCGAGCCGGCGAGGCGTTCCTGGTACGACTGGCCGGCCCATTCGTAGCTGATGCCCGGCGGAAGTTGCTTGATGATCTCCTCCACGGCTTGCATCGCGTCGCCGGAGCTCACGCCCTCGGCGGCCGAGCCGACGATCTCGTAGGAGGACATGCCGCTGTAGCGTTCGAGGCGCGGCGAACCGTAGGTCCAGCGCGTGCTGGCGAAGGTCGAGAACGGCACCATTTCGTCGAGGCTATTACGCACGTGCCACAGCCCGAGGTCGTCCGGCTTCATGCGGAACGCGGCGTCGCCCTGCACATAGACCTTCTTGACGCGGGAGCGGTCGATGAAGTCGTTCACGTAGCTGCCGCCGAGCGCCGTCGACAGCGTGCTGTTGATGTCGCTCGTCGCAAGTTTGAGCGCCGACGCCTTGCGGTCGTCGATATCGACCGAGAACTGGGCGACGTCGTCGAGGCCGCTGATGCGCACCTGCGCCAGCCGCTTGTCCTCGCGCGCGAGTTTCAGGAACTGCTCGCGCGCCTTGACCAGCGCCTCGTGGCCGTTGCCCGCAAGGTCCTGCAACTCGACGGTAAAGCCGGCACTCGAACCGAGGCCCCGAATCAGCGCCGGGAGGATGACGAAGACGCGCGCATCGCGAATCTCGGAGAGGTCGGCCGTCATCCGGCGCGCCAGCGACGCGGCGTCCTGGCCCTTGCCCTTGCGTTCGCTCCAGTCCTTCAGCTTGATGAAGCCGTTGGCGGATGCCTGGTCGCCGTTGATGCCGACGATGGTCATGTAGTCGGTGACGTCGGCCTGTTTCGACAGGTAGCTTTCGACCTGGTGCAAGACAGCGTCGGTGCGGGTGTACGACGAGCCTGCCGGCAACTGCACCATCATCATCAGGCGCCCCTGGTCCTCCTCAGGCAGGAAGGAAGTCGGCAGTTTGACGAAGGAAGCACCGAGCGCGCCGAGAATGAGTGCGTAGATCAGCATGAAGCGCGTGCCGCGTTGCAGGATGCCGGAGACACCCTTCTCGTAGCGGGCGCTCCCCGTGATGAACGAGTGGTTGAACCAGGCGAAGAAGCGCTGGATCGGTCCGTGCGGCTTGGCGTCGGCGTGGTGATCGACGTCAGCGAGGCGCAACAGCGAGGCGCACA
>NZ_JAGOIT010000025.1:0-33919 GCF_017995515.1 Propionivibrio sp. | reverse complement strand
TTCTCGTAGCGGGCGCTCCCCGTGATGAACGAGTGGTTGAACCAGGCGAAGAAGCGCTGGATCGGTCCGTGCGGCTTGGCGTCGGCGTGGTGATCGACGTCAGCGAGGCGCAACAGCGAGGCGCACAAGGCCGGTGTCAGCGTCATCGCGACGAAGACCGAGAGCAGCATCGAGGAAACGATGGTGATCGAGAACTGGCGGTAGATGACGCCGGTCGAGCCGCCGAAGAAGGCCATCGGGATGAACACCGCCGAGAGCACGAGCGCGATGCCGACCAGCGCGCCGGTGATTTCCTTCATTGACTCGCGCGTGGCCTCGCGCGCTTCCAGCCCGCGCTCGGTCATCAGGCGCTCGACGTTCTCGACGACGACGATCGCGTCGTCCACCAAGAGGCCGATGGCCAGTACCATGCCGAACATGGTCAGCGTGTTGATCGAGTAGCCGAACGCGGCGAGCACGCCGAAGGTACCGAGCAGGACGACCGGCACGGTGATCGCCGGTATCAGCGTCGCGCGCAGGTTCTGCATGAACAGGAACATCACGGCGACGACGAGCGCGACGGCTTCGATCAGCGTGATCGCCACCTCCTCGATCGACACCTTGACGAACGGCGTCGTGTCGTAGGGGATGATCGAGTGCATCTGGTTGGGGAAATACGGTTCGAGTTCCGCGATCTTGGCCTTGACGGCATCGGCGACGCCGAGCGCATTGGCGCCGGCCGCGAGGCGGATGCCCATGCCGGTCGTCGGCTTGCCGTTGAGGCGGCCGACGACCGAGTAGTTGTCGGCGCCGAGTTCGACGCGCGCGACGTCGGCCAGACGGATGATCGTGCCGTCGCTTGCCGACTTGATCACCACGTTCTCGAATTCTTCAACGGTCGTCAGGCGGCTGCGCGCCGAGATCGTCGCGTTGATCAACTGCTCCGATGGCGCCGGCAGGCCGCCGAGCTGGCCGGCTGAGACCTGCGTGTTCTGCGCGGTCAGCGCCGAGGTGATGTCGGACGGAATCAGCGCGTACTTCACCAGCTTGCCCGGATCGAGCCAGATGCGCATGGCGTAACCGGAGCCGAAGGTCTGCACTTCGCCGACGCCGTCGATACGGCTGATCACATCGACGAGGTTCGACGAAACGTAGTCGCCGATATCGACCGACGTTACGCTCGGGTCGTCGGAATACAGCGAGACGACGAGCAGGTTCTCCTCGCCGGACTTGGTGACGGTGACCCCCTGGCTCTGCACGGCCTGAGGCAGGCGTGACATCGCCTGCTGCACCTTGTTCTGCACCTGCATCAGCGCGATGTCGGAATCGGTGCCGGCGGTGAAGCTGAGCGTGACGCGGGCGCGGCCGCTCGACGTGCTGTTCGACGACATCGACTGCAGGCGGTCGAGTCCTTTCATCTGCTGCTCGATGACCTGCGTGACGGAATCCTCGACGGTCTTCGCCGACGCGCCGTTGTAGGTGGCAGAGACGGAGACTTGCGGCGGCGCGATGTCCGGGTATTGTTCGAGCGAGAGCTGATGGATCGACAGCGCGCCGCCGATCATGATCAGGATGGCGAGGACCCACGCGAAGATGGGTCGGTCGATAAAGAAGCGGGCCATGATGTTTCCTATTGAGAATCGTAGATGTAACTGATGACCGATCTACCGTTCGTGGTGAGCTTGTCCCCCAAGGGGATTTCCTTCGGGGCATCGAACCACAGACGGGCCCGAAGCGAGGGTACGCCGCCCTTCGACAGGCTCAGGGCGAACGGGAATGGAAAGCTGTCAGTCATTTTCATGAACCTCTATCGTTCGCGGCGACGGTGGTTGCAGCGGCCGAAACCTTCGTCTGCGCACCGTCGCTTGGCGTCGCGCCAGTGACGACCGGCACATCGACCACACGCACACTCTGACCCGGCCGCACCTTGCTGGAGCCTTCGACGACGACGCGCTCGCCGGCCTTCAGGCCGTCGGTCACGCGCCAGTTCGTGCCGATCGCTTCGGCGACCTCGACCTTGCGTTGCTCGACCTTGTTCTCCGGCGTCACCACCAGCGCCGTGGCCTTGCCGGTGTTGTCGCGGCCGATCGCCGGCTGCGGCACGAGCAGCGCTTCGGGGTCCGTGCCCTTGTCGAGACGCGCCCGCACATACATGCCGGGCATCAGCAGATGCTCGGGGTTCGGAACCAGCGCGCGCAAGGTCACGGCGCCGGTCGTCGTGTTGACGGTGACACCGGCGAACTGCAGCTTGCCTTCGTGTGCGTAGGTGCTGCCGTCCTCCAGCACGAGCTGGATGCGTGCGGCGTCGCCCTCGCTCTTGAGTGAGCCGCTGGCCAGCGCCTTGCGTAACTGAAGGACTTCAAGGCTCGACTGCGGGATATCGACGTAGATCGGATCGAGCTGCTGCACGGTCGTCAGCGCCGTCTCCTGATTCGCCGTGACGAGTGCGCCGGGCGTCACCGTCGAGGTTTCTGCGCGGCCGGCGATCGGCGACACGATGCGCGTGCGTTCGAGGTTGATCGTCGCCGTCTCCAGCGCCGCGCGCGCCGAGGCGACGTCGGCCTCGGCCTGCTGCAGCGCCGTCTGCGCGTCCTCGTTGTCCTGCTGGCTGATCGCCTCGATGGCGAACAGGTCGGCCTGCCGCTTCGCCTTTAGCCTCGCTGCCGCGGCGGTCGCTTCGGCGCGGGCCAGGCTGGCTTTCGCGCTGGCCTGCGCCGATTGATAGCTGGCCGGGTCGATCTGGTAGAGCAGATCGCCGGCTTTCACCATCGCGCCCTCGGTGAAGGCGCGCTTCTGCACGATGCCGCCGACCTGCGGCCGGATCTGCGCGACCATCTGCGCCGCCGTGCGTCCGGCGAGTTCGCTTTTCAGGGTTGTCGACTGCAGCGCCAGCGTGACGACGCCGACCTCCGGGTCTTTCGGCGCGGTGTTGACGGCCGACTGGCTGTCGTTGCAGCCGGCGAGGATGAGGCTGGAGGAGGCGAAAAGCAGCGCGAGCGAAGCGCGCAGCCGATGGCTGTGGAGAACGGGGGGCACGGGAAACTCCTTGCTGAATCGGGGATCGAATCGTTGGTGCGTCGCGTGCGTCTCGCGGGCCGAAGTGCCCGAAAACGACGAACGCATTCAAAGAAAACCGGGAACGATTCTCGATAAAAAGTGATTCAGAGGAATGTCAGCAGGCGTGACAGATATTTCAAACCGTTTCAGGTTTGATGTTCGCCGCGATTATTGAGTTTCGTAGTAGTGGCTGACAGCGCTCTACCGTTCGCCCTGAGCCTGTCGAAGGGCGGGATGCCCTCGCTTCAGACCCGTTCATGCTCTTCGGCAGGCTCAGGACAGGATTCGACAAGCTCACCACGAACGGTCGATAGGTCGTCAGTTACATCTACGATTCTCAATAGGCCCACGTATTGAGATTCCTTGTGGCGCCCCTCTCAGATGGACAATCCGGACTGGATGATTGTTACGATCGGTCGCCGCCCAGGCACTCGCGCAAAACATCACTCAGTTCCGGATGGCCGCCTACGCGACGAAGCAGCGTATCGAAGAATGGCCTGACAGGATCAAGCATCGCAGCCGGCGCTTCCTTGCCGGCGTCTCGGAGGGCGACGGGGTCTGTCTCGGCAAGCACTGCACCCAGGACCAACGCTTGTTGCTGATCCTTCGCCGCCTTTTCCGGGAAGCCGCTTCTCTGGGTGCTCGAATAGAGCTTGTGCCAGACAAACCGTGCTGCCTGAGGGAGGCGTATCGGAATGCACTGGTTTCCCGCCAGCATGGCACCGGGTTCCGTTTCATCCAGCAGATAGTCGTAGAAAGGTACGGCCTGCGCCGTCCATTGAAGCTCAGGGACGCTGACCGCAGCGCCCAGCACCGAGCCGGGTGCCAGAACGTCCACCCGAAGTCCTTGAACGCCGGGCAGTTTTACCGAAGTTGAAGGTGCTGACGATGGAAACCCCGGCACGGCCACAAAGGGCAAACCGGTGGCGTGCATGGTGTCCAGAAATGGTCGCAGGACACCCAGCCTCAGCTGCTGACGACGCGCCAGATCCACATCCAATGTCCGGGAGGCTACCGCAATGGCCCCGACTTCGTTCAGGCAGGCCATGTAGCCAAGTGTGCCCACCAGAACCAGGCCTGCGTCAAAAGCACGCTGGTTGTGAAGCTCCACGAGCACGCGGGCGACTGATTTGTCGGCCACCTGAAATCCCAGTTTGCGCAACGACGAGACCTGAATGGACGCCCACTCGCTGAACGCCATCCGTTCGCGCATTTCTTCCAGCGCTGCGGCATTGCCGTCCTTGCAGATCAGGTCTTCCTGCTGTTTCCCCGGAACGGGGTAATAGACGCGATACCAGTACGGATAACCCGTCCCGGAACGCAAAGCGAGCGAACCGGGCGTTCCCGGCAGCAAGTCACCAGCTGCGAGTGTTCGTTCCTTGAGCTCGGCATACTGAGTGCGGAAAGCCAACTCATGTTCACGAAATAATCTCGACTCCATAAATTACCCCATAGATTTTTGTTTTATGGGGTAATCGTACCACGCCGTGAAAATTACCCCATAACAGCAATTTTCGTGGGGTAACACTGGGTTCGTGGTAAGCGTCGCCTTTCCGGCATGTTCGTTGTGGTTGAAGTCAGAGGCTGTGAATAAATGCCGAAACACCCACCACAGAGGCACAGAGGCGCAGAGTTTTCGCAGAGAGAATCTTTGGAAACTGTGTTTTTCTCTGCGTTTCCTCTGCGCCTCTGTGCCTCTGTGGTCGGCTTTGAGTTTTTCCACAGACTCTGAGGTTTTGAGGTTGGCTCGAGTCGTGGCGCGGCGAGTTGAGTGTCCGGCCTGTCGTTCGAAATATTTGAACGATGTCATCAAGTTTCGAGAATCGCCGCCCGCGTGATTCCGCACACAATGACTTTCATCAACCAGGAGGTCTGTTCATGTTGACGCTTCGCAAATCCCGACACCGCGGTTACGCGGATCACGGTTGGCTCAAGAGCCGGCACTCGTTCTCATTTGCCGAGTACTACGACCCCGAGTATATGGGTTGGGGGAACCTGCGCGTCATCAATGAAGATCGTATCGATCCGGGCACCGGCTTCGGCAGTCACGGCCACCGAGACATGGAGATCGTCAGCTACGTGCTCTCGGGAGAGCTGGCACACCGGGACAGCATGGGCAACGTGGCGATGATCCCGCCGGGCGACGTTCAGCGCATGAGCGCCGGGAGCGGTGTACGGCATAGCGAATTCAATCATGCCGACGGCCTGGTCACCCATTTCCTGCAGATATGGATTCAGCCGGACGCGATTGGAATTGAACCCGGTTACGAGCAAAAGACCATTCCCGCCGTACAGAAACGGGGAAAGCTGCGGCTGATCGCGTCGCCCGATGGGGCGCAGGACTCGGTCGTCATCCATGCCGACGCCTCGCTCCATGCGGGCTTGTTCGAAGGCGACGAGCACGCCAGCCTGGCCATCGACCCCGCCCGTAAAGCGTATGTCCACCTTGTCCACGGAGAGCTTGAGGTGAATGGCCAGCAACTCAATGCGGGGGACGCGCTCATGTTCGAGAGCGAATCCGTGATTACGCTGTCCAATGGGCGCGCTGCCGAAGTGCTGGTATTCGATCTGGCCGCCTGAAAGTCCGCTGACTTGCTGTTTCTCCAAGCCGATGGATCGGCGCCAGCGGAGCAGCAATTCGTGACGCAGTTGCTATTCTTCAAGAACACCGCTGTTGTCGGCGGCTCATTGACGCTGGCCGTGCGGGGCACAGGTGGATGGCGTTGTGCAAAGCGTCGTTTTTCAACCGTAGCAAACACGCAAGTCCTTGCAGTTAACCCTGGAGAAACGTTATGTCCAAAGTCCTTGTTCTCTATTACTCGACCTACGGCCACATTGAAACCATGGCGCAGGCCATCGCGGAAGGCGCCCGCTCGGCGGGCTCCAGCGTTGATGTCAAGCGCGTCCCCGAGACGGTCCCGGAGGAGATCGCAAAGTCGGCACATTTCAAAATTGACCAGGCCGCCCCCGTCGCCACCGTCAATGACCTGGTCGATTACGATGCAATCATCGTCGGGTGTCCCACGCGCTTTGGCCGCATGCCCTCCCAGATGGCCAGTTTTCTCGATCAGGCGGGCGGGTTATGGGCTCGCGGCGCATTGAACGGCAAGGTGGGCGGGGCGTTCACGTCAACGGCCACCCAGCACGGCGGGCAGGAGGTCACGCTCTTCTCGGTCATTACCAACCTCATGCATTTCGGGATGACGATCGTCGGACTTCCCTACAGCTTCCAGGGGCAAATGGCGCTGGATGAAGTGGTCGGCGGAAGTCCCTACGGGGCGACCACGATTGCCGGCGGCCAGGGGCAGCGCCAGCCCAGCGCGATCGAACTCGATGGCGCACGCTATCAAGGCAAGCTCATTGCCGAAACTGCAAGTAAACTGTTCGGGTAATAAACGCCAACGACCCGGTCGTCATTGACGACAGCAGCAGTTCTTGCGGCAACCCTTGCGCCCGGCGTGTGAATGATGCGAGTCATTCATCGCCGGGCCGTCTTTGGGCGATAGGTATTCTGTTGGATGTGCGTTGCCTGACCCTGCGAACAGGATACTTGGAGACATCGATTGGAATCGATACATCAGCAATCAGCCTCTGAACCGTCGGCAAATCGGGAGACGCCGTCTCCTTTGGAATACGTCGGCGCCTGCAATCTCCCGACACCGTGGGCCGATTTTCGTTTGCACGGCTTTGTCGATCGCTTGACCGGCAAGGAGCATGTGGCAATGGCCCTGGGCGACATCGCCGATGGCGCGCCTGTCCTGACCCGGGTGCACTCGGAGTGTCTGACCGGCGATGGTTTGTTCAGCCAGCGCTGCGACTGCGGGGCGCAGCTGGAAACCGCCTTGCGGAATATCGCCGCGGAAGGTCGCGGCCTCCTGATCTACCTGCGTCAGGAAGGGCGGGGGATCGGGCTGGCCAACAAGATTCGGGCCTATCAGCTGCAGGATCGGGGAGCCGACACGGTCGAGGCCAATGAACGCCTGGGTTTCCCGGCGGATCTTCGGCTTTACGACGTATGCAAGCCGATTCTGGAAGTCCTGGGTGCAAATACCCTGCGGCTCATGACGAACAATCCGCGCAAGGTGTCGGCGCTGGAGCAGGCCGGGATCGTCGTCGAGGCGCGTATTCCCCTGATCGCGGGGCACAATGCATCGAACCGCCGTTACCTCGCCACCAAGAAAAGAAAACTCGGACACATGTTCGTTGGCCATGATCGCGAGGTCGCGTTTGCCGACAACGATTAGCGTTTCCTGCCGCAAGCGGATCGCCGGCATTTTTTCGGCCGGTTGAGCACAAAGGGCGGCCATGTCCTCGTACCGCGATGTGCTTACCCCGAGTTCGCTCGCCTTGCTTCAGTTGATAGCGGACACCGGCAGTTTCGCCGCGGCCGCGCGCGCGGCCAACATGGTCCCGAGCGCGCTCACGTACCGGGTTCGCCAGATCGAAGACGCGCTTGACGTCTTGCTGTTCGATCGAAGCTCCCGCCAGGCGCGATTGACGGACGCCGGCGCCGAACTCCTGCGCGAAGGCGCGCGGTTGCTGTCGGAAATCGACGCAGTGGCCAGCCGCGTCAAACGCGTCGCAACCGGCTGGGAGCCACAGCTCACGATCGCTGTCGACAGCATCGTGAATCGTGCAACGGTCATGGAACTTTGCACGGAATTCTTCCGTTTGAACCCGCCGACGCGGTTGAAACTGCGCAGTGAAACGCTATCGGGAACGCTCGAAGCCTTGACTTCGGGGCAAGCCGACCTCGCCGTTGGCGTCGTGATGGATGGCAGCACGAAGACGAATCTGCAGCGAAAACCGCTGGGAACGGTAAGTTTTGTCTTCGCGATGGCGCCTCATCATCCGTTGGCGCGCCTGCCCGAGCCGTTGTCGGACGAGGATATTCGCCAGCATCGCGCCGTCGCGATTGCCGATTCAAACCGGAACGGGGCGAGCCTGACGATTGGACTGCTGACCGGGCAGGACGTCTTCACCGTCGCCGACATGCCCGCCAAGATCGATGCGCAGCTGCGAGGGCTGGGCGCGGGATTCTTGCCAACCTGTCTCGCGCATTCCTACATCGACTCCGGCCGGCTGGTGGTCAAAAGCGTCGAGCGTGCGGAGCAACAGGTTCAAACCAGCTACGCCTGGCGCAAGAGCGGCAAAGCCGGTCCGGGCAAAGCGCTGCAATGGTGGCTCGACCAGCTGCAGGCCCCGGTAACGCGCTCGGCGTTATTGGGCGGAGTCTGCGGCGCGGCCTCGTCCTGAAGGTTGGCCGACGCCATCGTCTGAATCTGCTCGCGCGCTGGATAAGTCCCGTTCAGGGGCTTGTCTGGCGAACCCGCGATCACGGCACGCTTGTATCACCCGCTGTTCCGCAACCCCGCCGCAATCCCGTTGATCGACATGTGGATGCCGCGCTGGATGCGTTCGTCGCCTTCGCCGGAACGATGCCTCTGCAGCAGCTCGATCTGCAGGTGGTTGAGCGGGTCCATGTAGGGGAAGCGGGTACGGATCGAGCGCTTGAGCATCGGGTTGTCGGCGAGGAAGTCGTCGTGCTGCTCGATGGCGAGGAGGTGGCGGCGCGTACGCTCGAACTCGGCGCGGATGCGGCCGAAGATTTCGTCGCGCAATGCCCGGTCGCTCACCAGATCGGCGTAACGCGAGGCGATCACGAGGTCGGCCTTGGCCATCACCATGTCCATCGTCGACAGCAGCGTGCGGAAGAACGGCCAGGTGACGGTCATCCGGCGCAGCGTTTCCAGGCCGTCCGGGTTTTCCGCGAGCCAGGTTTCGATGGCGGTGCCGAAGCCGTACCAGCCCGGCAGCATCAGGCGGCACTGCGCCCAGCTGAAGACCCAGGGGATGGCGCGCAGGTCTTCGATACGGTCGGACGCCTTGCGAGAAGCCGGGCGGCTGCCGATGTTGAGACCGCCGATTTCCGAGATCGGCGTCGATTCACGGAAGAAGCGGTTGAAGCCTTCGGTTTCATAAACGAGGCCGCGATACGCCTGGAAGGCGAGTTCGGAGAGGCGCTCCATCACGGCGCGGTCGGCTTGCGGCTCGGTCTTGCCTTCGAGATCGATCAGCGTCGCTTCGAGCGTGGCGGCGGCGAGCGTTTCGAGGTTGCGCCGGCCGACTTCCGGGTTGGCGTACTTGGAGGCGATGACTTCGCCCTGCTCGGTGATGCGGATCTGGCCGGAGACGGCGCCGTCCGGCTGCGCGAGGATGGCGAGGTAGCTCGGCCCGCCGCCGCGCCCGACCGAGCCGCCGCGTCCATGGAAAAGGCGCAGGCGCACGCCGGCGTGCTCGAAGACGCGGGCGAGGTCGACCTCGGCCTTGTACAGCTCCCAGCCGGAGGTGAGAAAACCGCCGTCCTTGTTGCTGTCCGAGTAGCCGAGCATCACCTCCTGCTCGTCGCCGCGCGAGGTGACGAGTGCGCGATAGGCGGCCAGGCCAAACAGGCGCTGCATGATCGCCGGGCCGTTGCGCAGGTCGCCGATCGTTTCGAAGAGCGGGATGACGTTCATTGCCAGTGACGGCGATTCTTCGGGCGCCGAGGCCGGCTTCAGCAGGCCGGCTTCCTTGAGCAGCAGGGCGACTTCGAGCAGGTCGGAGGCGCCGTCGGTCTTCGAGATGATGGCGTTGGGCAGCGCGGCGGCGCCATAACGAGCGCGCAGTTCGCGCGCGGCGAAGAATATGGCCAGTTCGCCTTGGGTTTCTTCCGAATAGTCGATGTGCGGCGAGTAGAGCGGGCGCGGGCTGGCGATCTCCTCGGCGAGCAGCGCGATGCGCGCATCTTCGCTGAGCGCCGCGTAGGCGCTGGGTTCGATGCGTCCGGCGCGGGCGAGCAGTTCGCCGACGGTGCGTTCGTGGACTTCCGAGTTCTGGCGCAGGTCGATCGGCGCCAGGTGGAAGCCGAACACCTGCACCGCACGCAACACGCGTTGCAGGCGGCCGCTGACGATCAGCGCCGCGCCTTGCTGCGAGAGCGATTCGGCGATCAGCGCGAGGTCGCCGTAGAGTTCGTCGGCCGAGGCGTAGGGCGGCGCGTCGCCGACCGCGTGGCGCAGCGCGGCGTGCTGACCGAGCGCCTTGGCCGTGGCTTCGAGGCGCGCGTAGATGCCGGTCAGCGCGCGCCGGTATGGCTCGTCGGCGCGGTGCGGCGAGGCGTCGGGCGAACGCGCGGCGAGTTCGGCCATGGCCGGCGATACGGGATGCAGGAAGTGCGAGAGCGGGAGTTCCGCGCCGAGCGTGTGGATCTCGGTGAGGTAGAAGTCGAGCGCGGCGGTCGATTGCAGGTGCAGCGCCGTTCTCAACACGTCGGCGGTGACGAAGGGATTGCCGTCGCGGTCGCCGCCGATCCAGCTGCCGACGCGGAAGAAGGGCGGCAGTTTCCAGTCCTCGCCCGGGAAGCGCCTGGCCAGCGCCTCCTGCAGCTGCCCGTAGAGGCGCGGCACTTCGGCAAAGAAGGTGTCGTCGTAGAAGCTGATGCCGTTCTTGACCTCGTCGACGACGGCCAGCCGGGTCGGGCGCAACATGCGCGTGCGCCACAGGCGGAGCACGGCGCGGCGCAGCGCCAGGTCGTTCTCCTCGGCTTCCTCGGGGGTGAGTTGCAGGCGGTCGCGCTGGTCGAGCAGGCCGGCGATCTCGTGCTGGCACTGCAGGATGCACTTGCGCGAGACCTCGGTCGGGTGCGCGGTGAGCACCGGCGAGACGAGCGCGTGGTCGAAGAAGTCGTGCAGCTTCGCGGCCGGCAACCCGGCTTCCTGAATGCGGTCGAGCGCCTTCTGCAGGGTGCCGTCGCGCGGCGCCGAGCCGGCCCGCGCATGGAAGCGCCGGCGCCGGATGTGGTGCTGGTCCTCGGCGATGTTGGCCAGATGCAGGAAGTAGCTGAAGGCGCGGACGACCGAGATCATCGTGTCGCGCGGCAGTTCGTCGAGCACCGCTTCGAGTTCGGCGCGCGCCGCCGGGTCGACCTCGCGCGCCGGGTTCTGGTTCAGCGCGACGGAGGTCTGCCGGATGCGTTCGACGGCGGCGAAGATGTCGTCGCCCTCCTGTTCGCGCACGGTATCGCCGAGCAGGCGGCCGAGCAGGCGGGTGTCTTCACGGAGCGGGAGGTCTTTGTCGTGGGTGGGCATGGGGCTTTGAATCAGGGAGGTTGGGTGCAAGGTGAGGCCTAGCGTCAAGGCAGCAAGATCGTTGATTAGTTCCGACTATGGCCGGGGCCAGGGCATCGTAGCCGCGATTTGCTTGAGCACGTATCCATAAAACAAAACATATGAAAAGCGGTGTGCGTTTAATTGGAAATTATGCGTTCGTGGCGTGACAATGATCATGCTCCCCCTGCTAATGGAGGTGGTAATCATTGAACATTGAACAGTGCTGAAAGGAGGTCTCTCATGCGGCATTACCCATCGGACAGTCCTGAAGCCATGACGCGGGTCGTGGCGCTGGCGTTGTTGGCGAACGGTGCAATCGATCCCGGCGAACTTGAAGTGCTCAAGGGGAGTTCGTACTGCTTTCGCCTGCGGCTTGACCCCTGCCGTTTCGAGCAGATCGTCGACGAGTTCTGCGACGACCTGCTGGCCTGCGGCAAGCGCAAGCCGACCGGCCAGTACGATTTGAGCGACGAGTGCGTGCGGAGTCTGCTTGGCGACATCAAGAACCCGGCGTTGCGCCAGCTGGCGCTTGCCATGATGCTCGACATCATCAGCAGCGATGGCGTTCTTGTCAGCGAAGAAACGTCTTTGATTGCTCAGGTCGTCGATTGCTGGAAGCTCGGATATCGTACCTATCGCACCGTCAGTGCAAAGCGCGGCGTTGAGGCCAGCCGGGACAACTGGCAAGCGCAGTACCGGCACGCCGAATCGCGCTTCTGAGCGGCTCGTCCGCCTCGTGGTCTTCGCTCAGAAGAGCGGAAAGCGAAGCACTTGGCGTGCCTCGACGCTCTCCTCGAGCAGCGCGTGCAGGTGCTGGGTCAGTTCGTGACGAAGGGTGTGCAATTCGGGCTGGCGGTTGCGTGCGTGCTCGGCGTGGCCATCGGCCCACAACGTCGTCAGCTCTTTTCCGAGCGCGAGCAAGGCCTCCTGCAATGGGCCGATGGCGCCAAACGCCGTCAGCCGACCGTACTGATTCTGCCCGTCGGCCTGATACCAGTTCCCGAACCGGTACTCGCAAAGATCGGCCGTCTGCACGCTGGTTGCGTTGACGAAGCAGGACTCGACGCATTTGACCCAGTGGCGAAGCTCGACCTCGGCGTACATCAGTGGCAGGTCGTCGCGCGTCGCACAAAGGTTGCGGCGAGCGCCCCAGGTCGGCTCCGGTTTCCATGTCGATGCCCAGCTGGGGATCGCGTCGGCGGGCATCGGGCGGGCGATGCCATAACCTTGGGCGAGATCGCAACCGAGGCGGAGCAGCAACTCGCCGTGTTCTGCGGTCTC
Source organism: Propionivibrio sp. (assembly GCF_017995515.1). Taxonomy (GTDB): domain Bacteria; phylum Pseudomonadota; class Gammaproteobacteria; order Burkholderiales; family Rhodocyclaceae; genus Propionivibrio. The sequence continues at coordinate 21,452 of NZ_JAGOIT010000025.1, read as the reverse complement.
CACGCCTTCGGCGATGACGGTGCGACGGAACGCGGCGGCGAGGCCGATGACGCCTTCGACGATCGCCAGATCCTCGGAATCCCACAGCATGTCGCGCACGAAGCTCTGGTCAATCTTGAGCACACTCGCCGGCAGGCGCCGCAGGTAGGTCAGCGAGGAGTAGCCTGTGCCGAAATCGTCGAGCGAGAAGCGGACGCCCAGCGACCGGCAGTCTTCGATCAGCGTTGAAATGCGGGACACGCCTTCCAGCGCCGCCGTCTCGACGACCTCCAGCTCAAGGTTCGCGGCAGGCACGTCGGGGTGGGCGTCGAGCTTGGCCTGCAGCCGCTCGAGGAAGTCCGCCTGCTGCAAGTGGCAGGCCGCGATATTGACACTGACCGCGAGATCGAGGCCACGCGACCGCCATCGCGACATCTGGTCCAGCGCGGCATCCAGCACCCAATCGCCGAGGCGGACGATCAGTTCGCTGCCCTCGATCAGCGGCAGGAACTCACCAGGCGAAACCAGCCCGCGCTCGGGGTGCTGCCAGCGAATCAGCGCCTCGGCGCCGGCGACCTCGCCGGTACGCATGTTGACCTTGGGCTGGTAGAACAGCACGAACTCGCGCCGTTCGAGCGCGTCCGCAATATGGCGTCGGGCTTCCAGGTACGTCTGGGCCTGTCGATCGTGCTCGGGGTCGAACAGGTGGTAGCGGTTTTTCCCCGCCTGCTTCGCCTGATACATGGCCTGGTCGGCGTGGCGCAGCAGGGTATCCGCGTCCCGGCCATTCTGCGGAAAGAGCGTGACGCCAAGACTGGCCGACAGCTGCAGCGTGTGTTGGCGAACCTTGACCGGGGCGGCCGCCGCCTGTTGCATGCGCGAAAGGATGCAGGCCCACTCCTGCTGGTCGCCAAGGTCGGAGAGGACCGCGACAAACTCGTCACCGCCGAGGCGCGCCAGGGTGTCGCCTTCGCGGAGCGTATCGCGCAGGCGCTTGGCGATGGCGATCAGCAGCAGGTCGCCCGTCTCGTGGCCGTGCAGGTCGTTCACTTCCTTGAAGCCGTCGAGGTCGAGATAGACGACCGCCAGGCCGCGATTGTGCCGCTGGCTCTGCGCGATGGCCTGCGCGAGGCGGTTGGCGAGCAGAACACGGTTCGGAATGCCCGTCAGCGCATCGTAGTGCGCCATGCGTTCGAGCTGATTCTGGTGTTCCTTGAGTTCGGTAATGTCGGAGAAGAGGGCGACGTAATGGCGGGATTCGCCATCGACGTTGCGCACGGCGGCGATGCTCAGCTTCTCGGCGAAGATCGTTCCGTCCTTGCGCTTGTTCCACAGTTCGCCGTGCCAGTGGCCGAGCTTGATCAGGTCGCGCCACATCCCGGCATAGAAAGCGGAATCGTGGTGGCCGGACTTGAGCAGTCGCACGTGCTGCCCAAGCGCTTCCTCGCGCGAGTAACCGGTGATGCGGCTGAACGTGTTGTTGACCTCGACGATGCAACCGGTGGCGTCGGTGATGATGATGCCTTCGTGCGCGTGCGTGAACACGCTGGCGGCCAGCTTGAGGCGCGATTCAGTGGCCTTGCGCTCGGTGATGTCGGTAAATGAGAAGACGCGGCCGATGATCAGGCTGCCGTGCCGTGCCGGGTGCGATTTGCGTTCCAGGACGTTGCCGTTGGCCAGCGTCAGGAGGTCAGTCGTCTCGAAATCGTCGTGCGGCTGGATCTCGGCGATGCGCGCGCGGTAAGCATCCGGATCGTGCATGCGTCCGGCCATGAACTCGAAGATCGCTGCGTCGTCGTGCGCCAGCAACAGTTTTTCCGGGATCTGCCACAGCTGCGAGAAACGGCGGTTCATGTTGAGGATGGCGCCAGATCGGTCTTCCAGCAGAATGCCGTCGGCCGTCGCTTCGAGCGTGGCGCGTAAGCGCGCGCTCAGGTCCGCGAGTTCGTGCTCCGTGCGTTGCAGTCTCCCGACGGGAAGAGCGCAAACGACCAGCAGCGTTGAATCGGGCGCGGCACGGGTGATCGTCTTGGTGGCCTGCAAAACCTCGCCGTCCGCGCGCAGATACGAGGCCGCCACGTCGCGCAGCTCGGGGGCAGCGCCATTGCGCACATCCTCCCAATAGAACACGTCGGATAGCGCGCATTCGATGTCCGTGATCGGCTTGCCCACCAGGTCCTCGTGCGAGTAGCCGAGGTGCCGCGTGGCTGCGGCGTTTGCCGAACAGATGGTCAGGCTGGCCGGTTCGACGAGCAGAAGGATCTCGTTTCCGTGCTCGAGCAGCAGCCGATTCATCTCGACGCTCATTCCGGCCCCTGGCCCGCTTGCGCGCTGCTGTCGAAGTAGTAGGTGACACGCTGGCGCGGGCTCAGATAGGCGTAGACGGCCGGCGGAAGCAGAGCAGGGCGGAGCGCCTTGGCGATGATGATGTCGGTTTCCCGTTCGAGGTTGAGCAGGATCGCCTCGTCCTTCGGCACCGCGTCGTCGTAAACCTTGACCCAGGGACGCAAGGGCTTGGTCGGATTCACCGACATGACGAGGCCGATCGCCTCGTTCGACAGCACGACGATCGAGCCGGGCGGATAGACGCCGAGGCAGCGAATCATCTGCTGCAGGATCGCCGCGTCGAACTTTGCGCGCCGCTGGCCGAACATGAAGGACAACGCTTCATGCGGCGTCATCGCCTGCGCCAGGTCGGCCGGGTTGCACAGGTTGTCGTAGCAATTGACGAGCGCGACGACGCGCGCCGGGAAGGCGATCTTGTCGAGCTTGGCGCCGGTCGGGTAGCCCGTCCCATCCGCCATTTCGTGGTGCTGGAAGATGATCGCCAGCACCTCGGGCGCCAGGCCGATCTGCTTGCCGATCTTCAGTCCGAACTCGCAGTGCATGGCGCGCAGATCGCGTTCAGGCTTGGTGTATTCGTCCGGCCGCTTCTTGAGCACGCGGTCGGGGACCTCGGCCAGGCCGATGTCGTGCAGCAACGCGCCAAAGCCGAGCACGCGCGCCTGTTCCGTCGTCAGGCCCAGGCCCTTGCTCAGCATCATGCACAGCACCGAGACATTGAGGCTGTGCGAATACGATTCGACGCCGCTGAACTTCTCGCCCATGACATGCAGCGTCACCTCCGGGTGCTCGAGGAAAGCGGTGACCATCTGGTCGACGAGCACGGTCATCTCCTGCAAGGTCTCGCCGGACTTGTTCATCAGGTTGCGATTCAGGTTGCGCAGGATGCCGGAGGCTTTCAGGAACGCCTTGTCGACCTGTTCGATACGGCGACGGTGCTCGTTCAGAATGCGGATGCGTTCCTGTTTCGCGGCCAACTCCGGTGCGACCTCTTCCAGAATGGCCTCGTGGGCGGTCTCCAGCGATTCGGTCGGGGTTGGCGCTTCGGCCGGGCTGTCCGGGGCGACGTCGCTGCGCTCGGGGTCGTAACGGAAACGCTGCTTGCCAAGCGACTTCAGCGTGCGAATCTGATCTTCGCTGCTGATACGAAAGCTGTTGAGCGTGAACGGGTGTTGAAACCACGGCAGATCGATGTGGATGTAAAGCCCGATCTGCAGTTTCTCGACCGACACGTAATGTGTGTTGGGATTGCTATTGATGGTCACGACTCTTCTCTCCAAGCGCTGATTATCCCCCGTTTATGAGATTCACTCGCGTGCGGTCGATGATTTGCGTCGGGGAAGTAGTTGCGTCCGTATCGTTGCAGGATGCAAGAGTTTGTCCATAGCTGCCGCTCGGCATAGGGGTCGGCCGGTGCGCGAACCAGGAAGAGGGGACTGGAGGACTCTTTCGTTGATTGGGTTTGCACGGGCGACGGGTTCAAACATCAACGGGTCGGATCAACCGGCTCAAGGAAAGGCATCGGTTGGCCCTCTCGGATCGCAGATGACCAGTACGTCACCACGCGACTCGGCCAACACGTGTTTGGTGACACTGCCAAGCAGTAACTCTTCGGTGAGATGCGCGCCGTGCTTTCCGAGGACGATCAGGTCGCAGTTCTGCTCCTGCTCTTGTGAGACGATTTGCAACGAGGGGTTTCCGTGGATCACCGATGTCATGTACGCCGTTGGCTGCAATCCGGCCTCTTCGGCAAGCTGATGAAGTTGCTTGCGTCGCCGCACCTGCTCCTTACGGATGTAGTGCTGGATGACATCGGGTTCGACCCCGGCAAAGGTCAGTTTTCCCTCGTAAGGCAATTCGAAGACGTGCAACAAGATAAGGTCTGCACCGGGCGCCAGTCGTCTCGCCATTCGGATCGCCTGCACTGAAACCGGTGAGAAGTCCACTGCCACCAGTACACTGTGATATGCCCCATACGGGCGTTGCTTGACCACGAGCACCGGACGCCGGACCGATTTGCGCAGGAGGCGAGCGGCAGTTGAGCCCAATATGGCGTAGCGCAGGATGGACTCGCCGCGAGCGCCGAGAACAATGAGTCCCGCATCCAGCGCGTCCGCTTCGGCGGGAATTGCCGACAGCGGGTTGCCGATAACGACGCGAGGGTGTGCAGCCATGCCCTGCGGATTCGCCAGACTATTGATCAGCTGATCCAGTTGGTCGCGGGCGTTGGCCTCCATCCGAGCCTTGAGTGCCGTAAGCTCCCCTTTTCCAAGCATCTCGCGCAGGCTGTCTAGGGTGTCGAGCTCGAGACCATGGAGAATGTGAAGTTCGCCACCGACAAGGCCGGATAGTCGAAAGCTGCGTTCGACGGCACGGCCTGCCGGCTCGGAGAAATCGGTAGCGGCAATGATCGTCAAGGGGGGCTTCATTTGGCGTTCTCCTCAACAGTTTTTTCAATCACGGGTTGGTAATCCCAGTCGCGTATGTCCTGAAGCATCAGGTCAATGTCGGCAGTGGGGATATTCAGCAGTCGCAGGGCCGTTGCTCCGAGCCGAAGGCTGGCCTCAATCGCCTCCGGGTAGGCATGAATCGCCCCCGCGTTGATCAGAACCGAACTGGCTTCAAGATCGTGCGCGCGCGCAATCACGGGAACGTGCGGACAATGTCGGCGCAGCGTCGCGATGGCGCTCAGGGAGGTGGCGTGGGCGTCGACCGTGATGATCGCCAGACTGGCGAGCTCAGCCCGGGCGGCTGCCAGCAGTTCCGGGTCGGCAATGTCACCGTATAGCACGGGGTAGCCGTCGGCACGCCCTTGCTGCACCCGCTTCGGGTCCGTGTCAAAGGCGACAAAAGCCACACCGCTGGATTTCAGCAGCACCGCGATGGTATGGCCAACCCGGCCGTAGCCGCCGATCAGAACCTGGGGCGCAGGCAGCCCCGTCAGCGCGTCGTCATGCAGGGAGGGCTCGGCGGACGGCCCGGTGAGGCGACTGGCAATCGCGAGGTTGTAGCGAATCAGCAAGACTCCCGCGATCATCGAAAACAGGACGGCGGTCAGCGCGATCTGGCCGATATCCGAGTTGATGGCATTTGCATCCAGTGCGATGGCAAGCAGGGCAAAACCGAACTCTCCGCCCACCGCCAGCAGCAAAGCAGTACGCCATGAGGCGATTGGATCCATACCGCTGCGACGTACGATCAGAACAACGACCACGATCTTGCTGAGCAGAAGCAACACGGTGCCGAGCAGGGCCCAATGCCAGATGCGGGGGAGTGACGCCGGATCAATCAGCATGCCGACACCGACAAAGAAGAGGCCGAGCAGCACATCGCGAAACGGCCGGATGCTGGACTCGACCTGATGACGGAACTCGGTTTCGCCAAGCATCATACCCGCCAGAAATGCCCCAAAGGCCAGAGATAAGCCCAGGCTGCTGGTCGTCCAGGCGGCTGCCAGCACGACCAGCAGTACGGTCAATGTGAATAGCTCAGCAGAACGACGCTCGGCGATCATTCGAATGAGTGGATGCAAAGCCCACCGTACCGCATAGAAAACGAGTGCGAAGGCCATTACGGCCTTGGCCATGGCCCAGCCAAGCTCTTCGGTAAGCTTGTCGATTCCGATGGCCGCGCCAAGCACCGGAATGATCACCAGAAACGGTACTGCGGTCACATCCTGAAATACCGAAACGGCCAGGCCAAGCCGCCCGTGCGGCGCGTTGTCCTCGCCCTGTTCTGCCAGCTGACGACCGATGATCGTAGATGAAGACTGTGCGAAGACGACCCCGACGACAAAGGCTCCAACCGCATCCAGGCCGGCGAGCCAGAGCGGAATGGCCACAGCGATCAAGGTCAGCACAACTTGCGACGTACCGATGCCGAGGATCTGATGCCGCATTGCGTTCAACTGCGGGAGCGAATAACTGAGGCCGATCGATAAAAGCAAGAAGACCACCCCGAACTCGGCCAACGCCTTGAACTCGTGGACATGCACCGTTGGTCCGACGGTATGGGGGCCGAGGATCAGTCCGACCAGCAGGTAACCGAGGCTCGACGGAATATGCAACCGTTGAAATGCGACCATGATCGCAACGGCTACGCCCAAGAGGAGAATGATCTGTGCCAGATTGTCCATGTGCTTATGCCGTTATAGTGCTTCCTTGTTTTGGCGTGACGTGCCGGTCGCGAATCATTACGCTGTGTTCCACTACTCCAGGCTGCCTCGGTCGGTGCGTCGACAGTGTGGTCGGCTGCGTCGCGTATCGAACCCATTCCGAGGCCGAGATCGAAAGCATCTGCGTTTCTCAGGCCATTGGTGTCATCGGGGGCGACATATGAGCGCTCGATGTCAAACAGGTTGCGCTTGGACATCTACCACGTCAGCAGGCAAGCATCCGCGTGCTTTGTACGGGTCATACAGTGGCGCGCGATGGCCTGAGAATACGGGTCCTCCCGATGGTACCCTTATCCATCGAGGAAACAAACGATTCAGGTTCCGAAAACGTTTCTTGCAGCCAGAAGTGGGCGAAGGATTTAGGTGTGTCGCGTGCAAAAAATGGAAAACGGCTGCGTTCAGCCCAAGACGAAATTCCGTGATGGCCTGTCGGCAGTGGCCGAGCTTTACGATACGTTCCTTGTGGACCAGTGGGGCGTTCTGCACGACGGGCGAGCGCCGTATCCGGGCGTGGTCGACTGCCTGCAACGCTTGGTCGATGCCGCGAAGCAGGTGATCCTGATCAGCAACAGCGGTCGCCGTGCGCTTGACAGCGCCAGCCGCTTGAGTCGCGTCGGTGTTTCGGCAACCTGCTATTCGCACCTTGTGACCTCGGGTGAGATCGCCTGGCGGATGCTGGCGTCTGGCGACGGATTCTGTGGCGCGCTGGCTGGCAAACGATGCGCGCTGTTTGCCAGTGATGACAGGCCTGATTTCTTGATCGGGCTGCCGGTTACCCTTTCCGATCTCGACGAAGCGGACTTCGTTCTGTTGACCGGCATGGACGACGCGCGGCCGATGGCGGACTACGATCGGATGATCGACTCCGGTGTCCGGCGCGGCATCCCGCTCGTTTGCGTCAATCCCGACCTCGCGCGCATCACGCCCGGTGGGCTCAAGCCCGGCGCGGGCGCGATTGCGGCGCGCTACACGGCACGGGGCGGTGTTGTGCATTACGTCGGCAAGCCGCATCGTGCCATCTACGCGCATTGCCTGGCGCTTGCAGCAGAGCAAGGTGACAGCCGGACGATCGCCGTCGGCGATTCGTTGCATCACGACATTGCCGGTGGCGCGGCAGCGGGTGTCGATACCTTGCTAGTGATGAACGGCGTGCATGCCGGTGTGCTCCCGAACGATGCCAGCCAAGAAACGCTCATGACGGCGATGGCGCGCATCGTCGGTCGTGAGGGCGTTCTGCCGGACTGGGCCGTGCCATCGTTTCGCTGGTAGCGGGGGCTTCCGCCGCTTGGTGACGCAGGGCCTACGCGGGCTGGACCGGTTCGCTATGAAGCAACTCGTCGAGAAACGCCTGCGCCGGCAGCGAGAGCACCTTGTTGCGCAGATGCACGACGCTCCAGGGCTGCGTGAGCGGGAAGCCGTCGACATCGAGGATAGCGAGTCCGTCGCGTTCCGGGTGCTCGCCGAGCGCGTGGCGCGAGAGTACGGCGAGGCCCATGCCGCTCGACACCAGCTCGCGGATCGCCTCGTTGCTGGCCAGCGACAGGCGCACCTTGAGATGGATGCCCCTCGCCTGCAGGTGTTCGTCGATGATGTGGCGCGAGCCGGAGCCGACTTCGCGCAGCAGGAAGGATTCATCGGCCAGTTCGCGCAGCGTCAGGCGTCGGCCGACGGTGCGATGCGCGACGGGCGCGACGACGACGTATTCGTTGCTGAGGAAGGGCTGGATGACGAGGTCCATGTCGGCCGGCGGGTGCGACATGACGTACAAGTCGTCCTCGTTGTCGCGCAGGCGGGCGACGATCTTCTCGCGGTTGGCGATTTCCAGCTCGATCGCGATCTCCGGGTAGCGCTGGCAGAAGGCCCCCAGCATGCGCGGCAGGAAGTACTTCGAGGTCATTTCGAGACCGATGCGCAGCTTGCCGCGCTTCAAGCCTTTCAGCCCGTCGATCGCCGATTCGAAACGGTTCCACACGTCGTCGAGGCGGCGCACCGTCGCCAGCAATTCGGTCCCGGCCGAGGTCAGCGCCATCTCGCGGCCGTTCTGTTCGAAGAGCGACAGCCCGATCGTCTCGCTGATCTGGCGGATCTGGATCGAGACGGCCGGCTGCGTCAGATGCAGTTCTTCGGCCGCCCTGGTGAAGCTGTTGAGGCGGGCGACGGTGCTGAACGTTTCGAGCTGGCGAAAGGTGATTCTTCGGCGTGGCATATAAATCCGGCTATATGGGGTATCAAAATTTGTTTAATTATATTTAATGGGCGCGGTATCCGATAATGTCGGGCGTCGCAAACTTAAGGCACGGCCGACGGTCGCAGTAACTTCACTGCACCCGACCATCATGGCGCCGACCCGGCTTGATTTCGAGCCGGCCCGGGCTACGCTGAGTTGCGCAACACACTTCCAAACCACCGATTGAGTCGACCATGAATTCTCCAGACCGCTTCGCCCCTGCCGCCATCGCTCCCCAGGATCTCAACGCCGCGATCAACCTGCGCCTCGCCCTGCTCGGTCTGCCGCTTGCCGCCGATGCGGATGGCGCTGTGATAACCGGCCTGATGGAGCCGATCCTGGCGCGCCAGCGCGAGGCGAACCGCCGGCTGGCCGACCGCCTGTGTCCGGTCGACCAGCGCATCCAGAATTTCCTCACCGACTATCTGGCCGAGGTCGGCCCGGCGCCGCAGCTGCCGCGCCGCACGCTCGTTCTCGATCAGCCCGGTCTTGCACGCGGCCTGTCGCTACCGGCGAACGGCGACTACTTCAAGTCGCCGCTGCTCTCCAGCTATCGCCTGCGCAACGGCGTGCTGCACAACCCGGCGAGCGACCGGCGCACGACGGCCGGCGTCTTCCACCTCGTCGAAGGCGGCCTGCCGGTGCCGGATGACAAGCTCGCCGTGCCCAAGCTGGCGTTTTCGCGCCTGCTGGCGCTGGCGCTCAATCCACCGGCCGAATCGATGCGGCTGCCCTTCACGGCCGATGAGCCGGTGCCGGCGGCGTGCTACGTCTCGTTGCAGCTGCGTCCGCTGGTCGTGCCCGGCGTGCCCGGCTTCATCCCGGAAAAGCGCATGGAAACGCGCTTCTTCGTCCCCGGCTCGCTGGTCGCCAATCTCGACTTCGTCGAGTCGATCTTCGGCAACGGCGGCGACCCCTACCTGCCGGAACACGACGCCTCGCTCGACCCCGACAGCTGGACCGGGCACAGCGGCTGCGTGATCCTCGCGCCGCATCTGGTCGGCGTGCCCAAGCACCTGCTCGGGCTGCCGCAGTGGGACGCGGCGACCGAACGGCAGCGCCGCGACGGCATGTGCTACAAGAGCGAGAGCGAGCTGTACAACGGCGGCAACGCCTTCAAGATCTGCGCACGCGACGCGCGTGGCGTGGTCGTGACGCTGATTGCCGACAACTACTTCGGCTACTGCAAGAAGGAAGTGAAGACGCAGATCAGCTACTCGGCCAACCTCTACGGCTTCGCGGAGGAGGAACACGCCGGCGGTGCGCTCGTCTTCCCGAGCTACAACGAAGGACAGGAGTACACCGATCTGACGGCGGGCGACGCGTATTCGCTCGACGACGTGTTGAAGCGCGATGCCGACCGCTTCGTCGCGCAGCCGGAAGGTCATGCGTTCGACAAGCTCAACCCGCATCTCGTGCTGGTGCCGGCCAAATCGACCTACAGCCTGCGCACGCAGACGGTGTGTTGGACGAAGGCGGACGGCAGCACGGCGTCGATCAAGATGCTCGCCGGCAAGACCTACATGGGGCCGAACGGTTACCGCATGCAGATGGAGCCGTCGCGCACCGATCGCAAGCAGTGGAACCTCGTCGGTACCTCGGCCGATGTGACCGACTGCCACAAGCCAGCGACGGTATCGGGCGGCGGCAAGTCGGAAATCTCGAAAGCGCTGTCTGATGCGATTCTCGAAGGCTACGTTTATGTGCCGGACATCGACAGCGATATGGAGGCGGTCGCCGCCATCCTCGCGCGCGACTTCTCGGACCGCTTCCGCGACCCGGCGAAGAACGGCAGCGATCACCGCCTGATCCTCTCCAACGAGCGCTCGATGGGCAGCGTCATCAAGTTGCTCACGCCCTCGTCGCGCGAATACAACGACGAGTACAACGAGTGGCTGCGCTCGATTCCGCAGCACGTCAAGGAACTCGTCTTCGTCGTCAAACGCTTCCATCGCCCGGAATGGGGCAACGACTGGCGCAAGCACTACTCGGTCGACGTGATCAACGGCCGGCAGGGGTACTCGTTGAAACTCGACGGCCGCAAGCTGATCGTCAACACGTTGCGCATCGGCTTCGGCAAGGACAACTCGTGGCGCGTCTTCGGCCTGCGTCACGACTTCCATCCGGCGATCAAGGTGCAGACCGAGGACGACATCACGGCGAGCGTTGTCGTTCCGGCCGGCGTCGTCAGCGGGCAGCTCGGCGAGGTGTCGCAGAAGTATGTGAAGAACTGCGAGCGTTACCTTTTCCAGCGGCCGGACGACGCGATCCATCGCGGTTACGACGGCCAGGCCGAAGCCGATATCGCGCTGCCGGATTCGTTCATGTCCAACTTCGCGCCGCTGGTTGGTTCTGACGCACGCGAACTGGTCGACGACGCAATCGGCTTCAACGCCTTCACCGCACCGATGCAGCGCCTGATCCAGGCCGCCGCCGACGCGCCGGACGACGCGTCGCCGAAGTACTTCGTCTCGTCGGCGCACCCGCGCATCGTTGACGGCAAACCGACCAAGAATCCGCGCTACCTGCAGCTGCGTACCGACATCGCCAACCCGAAGGAGACGGCGTCGGCCGAACTGGCGATGCGTCTCTTCCGCCGCCAGCCTTCCAGCGAACCGCTGGTTACGCCGGTGCACGTGGTCGCTACCGGGCGGCGCAACAATCCGCCGGAAGAGGGCATCCGCCCGCTGTGTCCGTTCAACCCGCTGCACTACATGGAGCTGCCGGAACTCTTCATGGAGTACATCAGCTCGATGACCGGCAAGTCGCCGTCGACGACCGGCGCGGGTTCTGAGGGCGCGCTGACCAAGGGGCCGTTCAACATGCTGCCGGCGATCATCGACCTCAACGCCGCCTTTGTCTCGCTGGCGCTGACCGGTCACGACGGCTGGCTGTCGGCCGCCGGTTACGTCGGGCCGAACGTGCGCGTCGATCACGACATCAGCCTGCTGGTGCCGGAGATCTTCGCGCGCATGAGCGCTGAAGAACGCGACGCGAAGCGCCTGATCGAAGAAGGCGCGCTGGAACGCGTCGAGGACTTCGAGCACAACGGAAAGCCGGTGCTCGCCAGCCGCCTCGGTTATCGCGTCACGGCGCGCTTCACCAGCCGCTACTTCGGCCGCGTCTTCCTGCATCCGCACTCGGTATTCACCGACGAGATGCTGCGTCCGGAGCTGCAGGACATGGACATCTACGTTGACGGCGTGGCCAACATCGTCGCCACACATCAACGCGTTGCAGAGTCCTACTTTGCCGACGGCACGATCTCGATGGCTTGCCCGCCGCTCAAGGCACTGCTCGAGATCATGGCCAAGGGCCGCAGCGAAAGCGGCCTCGGCCTCGACTCGCCGGAGTTGCGCGCCATGTTTACGCGCGAAAGCGTGCTCGCCAGCGACTGGTACGCCGAGCGGCTCGACGCCAAGCAGCGCGCCGACGAAAAGCGTCTGACCCGCGCCGTCGCCTCGCTCTACGAGTTCATCGACCGGCCGGACAACGCCGGCGTCGTCACGCGCCTGGGCATTGCCGCGCGGCGCGCGCAGACGCAGACCGAACGCGTGCGCGCCGGCTCGCCCGAGTATCGCGCCGCGCTGGTCGGTACGATCGGTTTGCAGCCGCTGGATGGCGGTCGCTGACGTGGAGCGGTGATGAAACGGACGGCGCGGCTCGGGTTGTTCGTCGCGGGATTGGTCGCGCTGTCTTTCGGGCTCAGCGTGGCCAACGCCTCGCTCACCGACGACGGCCCGAAGAACTACAGCTGGCGCACGGCGCCCCGCCATTCAGCCGGCATCGCGCCCGACCCGGTCGTCTTGCGGGACACGGCGATCGTGCAGGTGTACGTTGCGCCGACCTACGGCTGGCGGCGCTACGTCGCGGTGCATCCGTGGATCGTCTTCAAGCGTTCCGGCGAGACGGCCTTCACGCGCTACGACGTCGTCGGCTGGCGCGCGCCGGATGTCGTCCAGCGCAACTACGCGCTGCCCGACGGCCTCTGGTACGGCGAACGGCCGCAGCTTTTGGTCGACCTTCGCGGTGAAGGTGTCGATGCGATAATCGGCAAGATCGAAGCGGCGATCGCCAGCTATCCGTATGCCGACACGTATCGTGTGTACCCCGGCCCCAACAGCAACACGTTTTTGGCGCACATTGGGCGCGAAGTACCGGCGCTGAAGCTCGACCTGCCGGCCAATGCGATCGGCAAGGATTACCGCCCGATCACGAATCCGCTTGGTATTTCGTCTTCCGGTAGCGGCGTGCAGGCGACGTTGCTTGGCTTGCTCGGCGTCAATGTCGGTTTGGGCGAGGGGCTGGAGATCAACCTGCTCGGCCTGAACTTCGGTGTCGATCTGAACAGTCCGGGGTTGCGGTTGCCGTTCGTTGGGCGTATCGGGTTGGATGATACGACACGCCGCGGGAACTGATCTTCATACCGGCACGCGCTCAGCAGGAAGCGCCTTCGGAGAGCTGAGGCTGTGTTCCGCCCTGACGGCGTGTGACTTTTTCTTGCGTCGCCAAGAAAAAGTCACCAAAAAGAAGGCGACCCCCGCGTTACGCGGCCGGCGTTGCCGGCTGCCCTGCGCTACTCGGCAAGCCGGGCGGCTGCGGAACTCGGGCCTTTGGCCCTCAGACAGTCCTCGCCGACTGCCCCCGGCCCCACTCCGTTGCTCGGCGCTGCACGAGGGGGGGAAAGCACACCGAACGGTATTTCATGCGTCAGACGGTCGCTATTCGATCGGTTGTCAATTGGCCCTTTGCGTCGTCGAGCAGCGCAAGGCGCAACGGGAAGAAGGGCGAGGACTGTCTGAGGGCGAAGCCCGAGTTCCGCAGCCCTCCCGTTGTGCCTGAGCAGCGCAGAGATCCCGGCGTAGCCGGGCGACGCTGTGGGCGCGCGTTTTCTTTGCTTACTTTCTTTTGGCAAGACAAAAGAAAGTAATGCCGCGCGTCAGGCGCGGAACACAGCGCCTCATCAACATACAACCCTCGTGAATTACCGAAGCCGGTGCGTAGTAACCGCCACGTTCGCGGGTACGGCAGCGTCGTCTTGCGGTTTCGCCTGCATGATCTCCGGCAACTTCACCTCGATCCAGTCGGCAAGATCGCGCACGCGCAAAGCAACCTCCTCGCCCAGCGCCGTCAGCGAGTACTCGACGTGCGGCGGTACGACCGGGTACTGCACACGCAGGACGAAGCCATCGGCTTCCAGCCATTGCAGCGTCTGCGCCAGCATCTTCTCGCTGACGCCGCCGATCTTGCGCCGCAGGTCGCTGAAGCGGTGCGTGCCGGCCATCAGCGCGACGAGGAGTAGAACGCCCCAGCGGCTGGTGACGTGCTTCAGCACCTCGCGTGACGGGCAGGCCTCGGCAAACAGATTGCCGCGCATGAGGTGTTCGGAGAGCGGGATGCGTTCGGTCACGCGGCTTGGGCTTGAAATGTCGGACATGCACTAACCTCCAGGTGCGTACTTACGAAAAGTTAGTATATCCGATACTGTGCGTGCTCGTTCATCACATCACACAGGAGTTCCACCCATGATCGTCATTACCGGCGCCACCGGCCAGCTCGGCCGACTCGTCATCCAATCACTGCTGGCCAAAGTGCCTGCCAGCCAGATCGTCGCCGCCGTGCGCAATCCGGCGCGTGCTGCCGATCTCGCCGCCTTGGGCGTTCAGGTCCGCAAGGCCGACTACACCGACCCGGCTTCGCTCGTAGCTGCGTTCCAGGGCGCTGAGAAAGTGCTGCTGATCTCGTCGAGCGAGATCGGACAGCGCGCTGCGCAGCATCGCAACGCCATCGACGCGGCGAAGCAAGCCGGCGTCGCGCTGCTCGCCTACACCAGCATCCTGCATGCCGATACGTCGCCGCTCGGTCTGGCCGCCGAGCACACGGCAACCGAGGCGTACCTGCGCGAGTCCGGCCTCCCGTTCGTGCTGCTGCGCAACGGTTGGTACACGGAGAACTACCTGGCGAGCGTACAGCCAGCGCTGCAACACGGCGCCTTCATTGGCAGCGCCGGCGAGGGGCGTATTTCTTCCGCCGCGCGTGCCGACTACGCCGAAGCGGCCGCCGTTGCGCTGACGGCGCCGGCACAGGCGGGCAAGGTCTATGAGTTGGCGGGCGACGATTCGTATACGCTCGCCGACTTCGCAGCTGAACTGAGCCGCCAGTCGGGCAAGCAAATCCCTTACGTCAATCTGCCCGAGGCCGACTACAAGGCCGCGCTGTTCGGAGCGGGTCTGCCGGAGCCAATCGCCGACCTGCTCGCCGACTCGGACGTCGGTGCGTCAAAGGGCGGCTTGTTCGACGATCAACGCCAGCTCAGCGCGCTGATCGGCCGACCGACGACGTCGCTCGCGACGCTGATGCAGGCGGCGTTGGCGTAATCAATCCGCTGCGGCGGGTTCGACGAGCTCGCCGCGGATCGGAAAAACCGACGCTGACCAGCCGGGCCGATTCTGCGCGAGCAGGCAGTTGAAGGTCTGCTCGGCGAGTTTCTCGAAGTCCTGCCGGTAAACGGTGATCGAGAGCGCGCGCGATTCCGGATACTCGTCGGGCGAGGCGACACGGATGGCGGCGAGTCCGCGCGAGAGCAGCGCCTTGCGGATCGCGACGCCGATCTCTCCGTCGCCGCAGAGCAGCGCGTCAGGCGGCGTCGATGCCGGTTTGATTTCGTCGGCGATCGTCTCGGCGATCTGTCCGAGGTGATTCTTGTCACGCCAGTCGATTCGGCGCACGAAAGCGGGCGTCGGTGTCTGCTCGCTCGCGGCCTGCTCGCGCTCGCGCGCGCTGAGCACGGCGGCGTTGTCCCAGCCGACGTAGCCGATCCGGTTCGCCCCCTTGCTCCGTAGTGCGTCGTGCAATGAAGCGATGGCGTCCCGGTTGTCGAGCAGCACGCCGTCGGCGTACGGCGAGCGCGTGACGACGTCGAAGAACACCATGTTCATGCCGAGGCCGCGCAGGCGGCGGATCGCTTCCATGTCGACCGGCTGGTCCTCAAGCCAGATCACCGCGTTGCGGATGTTCTTCTGGAAAAGCTTGAACAGGCTCGCTTCGAGCGCCTCGCTGGCCGGCACCTGTTTGAACAGCACCAGCGAGTCGCTAAGTTCCGCCGTACGCTGGAAGTAATCGATGAACTCGGCGAAAAATACGTTCTGCGCGTGCGCGAGGACGGCGATGAGGTCGGTCGTGCCCGGATAGCCGGCGACTGAGAGGGCAACGCGGTTGCCGCTGCCCTGCACACGCTGGATGATGCCGTCGGCCTCAAGCAGCGCCAGCGCCTTGCGCACGGTGACGCGGCTGACGCCGAGGCTCTCGGCGAGCGTGCGCTCGGGCGGAAGGTTCTCGCCATCGGCGTACTCGCCGCGAAAAATCCGCTCGCAGATCTTGTTTTCGAGGATGCGGTAGAGGCGGTCTTTTTCGCTGGCTTTCATTCTCAGATCATGCGCTCAGTTCAGGGCGGTCGAGTCCAGGTCGAGCCGCTTGATGATGTCCTGCTGGATCTCGGGCGACAGGTCGAGGAAATTCACGAAGGTGCCGTGGATGCGCATGATATAGATTCCGCTCGGCGCGTGCTCCTTGGGGTTGGCGAGCACCTGGCGCAGCGTGTCCGGCGTGGTGACGTTGACGTACAGGTAGAACGGGCCGGGTTCACCGTCGGGACCGTTGGTGAACAGCGGCGCGACGACCTTGCGCTGAAATTCGAGACCCTTGTCGGCCAGCGTCTTGCCGCGGAACTGGCCGGGGTTGATGCCGAAGTGTGAGGCGTAGCCGCCGTTCATCGCCTTGTACGGCAGTTGCGCGCCGGAGAGGACGCGCAGGCCGAGCCCGGATTGCGCCTCGCCGTAGAGCGGGTCGAGGCCGTAGCCGAGCATCTCGCGCGCCTGCCGCCCGTCCGGCGTCGCGCCGACCCAGTGGCCGTAGAGCAGGTGCGTCGACGGCGTGCTCCAGTCGGGCCTGAACGGATTGCCGAGATAGTTGCGCTTGGCGGCGATCAGGGCGCTGATGCGATCGGCGACGGCCTTGGCTTCGCGGTCGACCGATTCGATGGCGTTGCCGAACTTCGGGCAGCTGCGCAGGTACTGGCGCAGGTCTTCGTCGTCCTTGAAGTCGGTCTTCAGCGCGCGCAACAGGCGCTCCGCTTCGAGCGGGCGATCCTTCAGGAACTGGTCGATGGCGACGAAGGAGTCGGCGACGATCGACAGGCCGTGGATCAGACAGCCGCTGCCGTTGTACTTCGTGCCTTGCTCGTTGGTGTCGCGCATGTCGACGCCGGTCTCCATGCCGCCCATAAAAGCTGACAGGAAAGGCACTGGCAGGAGGCCGATGGCGCGCGAGGCCTCGTTGGCGGCGGCGACCATCTTGTCGGCGAAATGCTCGACGTGCGCGTAGAAGCGTTCGCGGAGGTTGAACAGGTGTTCGGTCGCGCGATCGGCCGTTTTCGCGGAGGTGAGATCAAGGCCGAGTCGCTTTCCGGAGATCGCCGAGATGCCGCCGTGCAGCGTCAGTTCAAGGATCTTGGCGAGGTTCAGCCAGCTATTCGTCGTGTTGCCGTTGTCCTTGCCCATGATCAACGGTTCCTGACAACCGGCAACCGAGTAGTTCTCGAGGTCTTCGGCGGCGACGCCCGAGGCGGCGAGGACGTCGAACAGCGAGTCGTCGTTGAACAGCGACGGCGTGAGCACGCCGGACGAGAAGTAGAAGCGGCCGAGTTCCTCGTAGAGCGCCGACGGCGTGTTCTTGTGCAGCTTGGCCGAGAGAATCGGCTGCGGCAGGTTCATGTCGAAATAGGCGTCGAGCAGGGCGTACGACGTCGGATTGGTGAGATCGGTGCCGTCGAACGCTTTGCCGCCCACCATCACGTTCTGCGAGATCGCCCAGCTGCGGTCGCCGACGTTGAAGAAGGTGAGGAAGTGCTTGAACAGCGAGGCGCTGCTCGCGCGGTCGGTGTCCTCGGCGGCGCGGTACGGTTCGAAAATGCGGTCCGCGTTGCCGACCGAGAAGGCGAACGGGTTGGGCGACTGCTCCAGGCACATCACCTGCCAGAGCAGAAGGAAAGACTGGATTGCCTCGTGCAGGTTGCGCGCCGGGTTGCGCGGCACGTGGCGCAGTGTCGCTTCGAGTATAGCGAGCGCTGCCTTGTGCTGGCCGGTCGCATCGGCCTGCTGGGCGTGCGCGAGTTCGGCGTAGCGGTCGGCGAGCAGCACGATCGATTCGAGCGAGACCTTCATCGCCTCGTAATAACTGCGCTTGGCTGGCGTCGCGTTGCCGATTTTCGCGTCAATCTCGGCGATGAGGCCGGTGATGCCCTTGGCGAGCGCCGGCTTGAAGTCGGGAATCAGGTGGCCGGTGACCTGTTCGATGAAGAACACGGCTTCCTCGGTGGCGTTGCCGGCGAGCGTGTAGGCGTGGTTAAGCGCCTGCGTGAAGGGCAGCGTCTTTTCGTACTCGCGCAAGTCGTCAATACGTTCCTTGCTGAATTCCGCGTTCGGCTCGATGTCGCCGAACACCGCGGTCGGATCGCAGTAGCCGGTGAAGGAATTGACTTCGAAGGTCGGGTTGATCAGCGCGTACGAGCGGGCGAAGGCGTCGTCCTGCGTGCCGGCGAAGATCGCGTGCTCGCTGATCGAGATCGGCAGCCGGCGGATCACCTCGCGCATCGTCCGCGCCGTCTTCAAGGCGGGCGGCAGGTCGGCGAATTGTGCTAATTGCGCGTCGCATTCGCGCCGGATTTCCTTCACCCGGAACCAGCCGTCGAGGCGTTGCAGGCTGCGCTCTTCCTTGAAGCGCGCCTTGGCCAGCGCGCTGATCTCTGCGTTGCTATATACAGAATGAATGCCCATGAACTTGCTCCCTCAAGTGTGAATGACGTGCAGGCCGGCGGCCGCGAAGACGGATTGGAATTGCGCGACGGTTTCGTTGCCGACGAAGGCGCTTTTCATACGCTCCATCCGGTACGGCAGGCCGCATTGCGCCCATTTGTCCTTGCCGTACTCGTGGTAGCTGAGAAACTCGAAGCGAGCGCGTGCTGTGTCGAGTGGCCGGAAGAAAGCCGCGAACTGCTCCGCATCGGCAGAGGCGTCGTTGAAACCGCCGATCAGCGGGATGCGGATCAGCACGTCCGGATGCTCGGCCAGCGCTTTGCGCAGGTTGCGCTTGATGACTTCGATGCCGACGCCGGTGGCTGCACGCAGGCGCGCATCGTCGTGGTGCTTGAAGTCGATGATGAGGCAGTCGACGAGCGGGAACAGTTCGCCCAGTCGCCGGTGCGCGCCGTTCGTCTCGATCGCGGTGTGGATGCCCTCTTCCTTCAGGTGCTGCAAGAGGCGCTTCGCCGCCGCGAACTGGACGGTGACCTCGCCGCCCGACAGCGTGACGCCGCCGCCATCGAAGTAGAGCGGCACGCTGCGCCTGGCTTCGACGACCAGCGCTTCCACATCGCAGGGCGTCGACGACCAGCGGATGCTCTGGTTGCGGTTGATCGTCAGGCATTCGCGGGTCTCGCACGATGCGCAACGCGTGCGGTCGATCGTCTTCCCGATGATTGCGCCGTGCGGGCAAGCGCTTTCGCGCAAACCTTCCGCATCGACGAGCAAGGTGCCTTTGCGCGCCATCCCTTCCGGGTTCGAGCACCAGGCGCAGCGCATGTTGCAGCCCTGCAGGTGATAGACCAGCCGGTTCCCCGGCCCGTCCTGCGAAGTGTTGAAACCTTTGCGGAAGACATTCAGTTGCATGACTCGTCTCATTGGTTGGCGCGAAGGCGAGGTGGCGCCTCTTTGATCATTGGTATTGTGTACGAATACCAATTCGAGTCAAGCAGTTTGTCGGTCGCCCAGGATTCCCTTTGCGCGGTGAATCAACAACTTTGCGCTTGCAGTCGCTGCGGCCGGGAATAGCGGCGTTGCAGCGGCTGCGCGACGCAACGGTTGAAGAGATCGACCAGCGGCCCCATGCACAGCGCAGTCAGAATGGTGCCGACGCCGAGCGTCGCGCCGAAGCTGAAACCGACGAGAACGCAGACCGAGTCCGTAGCGATGCGGCAGAAGCGAAAGGGCACGCCGGTACGATCGGCCAGGATGAGCGCGACCGCGTCATAGGGCGAGACACCCAGATCGGCGGTGTAATACAGCGCCGACGCCAGGGAAATCAAGGCAAGGCTCGCGGCCAACTCGGCGCTGCGCAACGCGACGCCCGGATGCGGCATCAGCAGGTCGGCGATCTGGTACGAGCTCTCGACGAAGAAGCCGAGCCCGACCAGCGTGAAGATCGTCGCTAGGCCGATCAGCCGCCGCTTCAACAGAAAAACACCGACCAGCAAGAGCGCGGCGAGCGTCGTGAAGATGACGCCATAGCCGAGGGCGAGCCGGTTGTCGAGCCCGGTCACCAGAACCGTGAATGGATCGGTGCCGAAGCCGGCGTGCCGCGCCATGCCGACCGAGGTGCCGCACAGCGCGATGCCGACGGCGGTCATGGCGATATTGAGTGTTCTTTCCTTCATGCAGCTTTTTTTCTCGAAGTCGGGGCAGTGTGCGTCGTGAAATATCGATCTTTCCAGATATATTGATTGTAGTTTTACGAGCAATGCGAAAAATGTCGGAATACTGGCGAATGTAATAACAATCCTGCGCTTCAACGCATCACGCTTCCCGGCCGCTATGGACAAACTCACCCTGCGCATGGACGGTCGTCAACGGGAAATCAGCTTCCCGCTCGACGCCTCCTTCCCGATTCAAGCCAGCACTTGGCGGCTATCCACGTTTGCGCGCGGTCGATTCGACTGCCACTGGCACGGCGCGCTCGAATTCGAGCGGGTCGTCGAAGGCGAGATGGCCTTCCAGGCCAATGGCACGCGCTTCACGATTCGCCGCGGCGAAGGCGTCTATCTGGCCGGCAACACGCTCCACAGTGGCTGGCTTGAGCACGCGGCGGATTGCGAATACCAGGTCGTGCGGATCGATCCCGCGCTCCTCGGTGGCCTCGCCGGCACGCGGCTCTTCGGAAACTTCGTCCAGCCGCAGCTCCTTGATCCGCGGCTGGCATTCGTTCATCTGAAACGCGACGAGCCGTGGCAGGCCGATCTGCTCGATCGGGTCGCTACCTTCCAGTCGATGATCGACGAGGCGGAGCCGGGGTGGGAACTTGACGCGATGGAGCGGATCCTCGGCCTTTGGCGCTTGATCCATCGGTTCTCCGAAACGCTTCCCAACGCGAAAGGAACGATCGGGGACGGCCTGCAGTCCACGCGCGATATCGAGCGGATGCGGCGCGCGCTGACATTCATCGACGCGCGTTACGCCGATCGAATGACGCTCGCCGACATTGCCGCGAGCATGGCCCTGTCGGAGGGCGAGTGCTGCCGCCTGTTCCGGCGCATGCTGCGCACGAGCCCGATGGGCTACGCGATCTCCTGCCGGATTCGCGAAAGCCTCTCGCTGCTCGCCGCCGGAAGACTGTCGGTGACCGAGATCGCCCAGCGCACCGGTTTTTCCGGGAGCAGTTACTTCACCGAGACCTTCAGCAGAATCATGGGCATGACGCCGTCGGCGTATCGGCGCCAGACCGGTGGCGAACGTGACGGGGATCGCTGAACGTCGCCCGTTTTCAGCGCGCAACGAAAAAAATAGAAAATCCCGTCTTGAAATTCACCTACCCCGTCCCTATTATTGGCACTCGTTAAGCGTGAGTGCTAATAACGCAGCTGCCGGGTCCCCGGCTCGAAGCGGCTGATATTGATCAAGT
>NZ_JAGOIT010000024.1 GCF_017995515.1 Propionivibrio sp. | reverse complement strand
CGCGTCTTGAAGCGCCGGTGGACCCAGTAGTACTGCCCGGGCATGGTGAGGATCTTTTCCTCGATCCATCGGTTCATCCGTGCCGTGTCCGCTTCGGCGTCCTCGGTCGGGAAGTTCTCCCAGGCGTCGCCGATTTCGACGACGTAGCCTTGCCCGTCCGGCAGCATGCGCGTGACGCAGGAGAGTACCTTGGCGCCAGCAGCGCGTGACAGGCGTGAGAGCCCGGTGATCGTTGCTGTCGCGTGGCCGAAGAATGGCACGAAGATCGAACCTTGCCGGCGTGCGTTGAGGTCCGGCAGATAGTAGAAGGGCCTGCCCGCCTTCATGGCGCGCACCGTTGCGCGTACGCCGTCCTGGCGCGAGAGCAGTTGTTGGTTGCCGAAGCGGTTTCTGCCGCGCAGCAATAGCTTGTCGATGAGCGGATTAGTTTGCGCCGCGTAGATACTGACCGAGTCGAAGCGCATGGCGATGCCGACACCGCCGGCGTCGAGCGCGAGGAAGTGGGGCGCCAGCAGCATGACGGGCGTTCCCGCATCGAGCAACGAACGGATCTTGTCGGCGCCTTCAACGCGAATCAGGCGATCAAGGCGTTCCTTGCTGCTCCACCAGAGCAATCCGCGTTCGAGCAGGCTGCGCCCGAGCGCTTGGAAATGTTCAATTGCCAGTTGCTTGCGTTCTGCTGGCGAGAGATCGGGAAAGCACCATTCCAGGTTGATCGTCACGACCCGGCGGCGTTGCTTGCCAACGACGTAAAGCAATCGGCCAAATCCCCGCCCGACTGCTGCCAGCATGGGGAGTGGCAGAAAATGGAGTAGCCAGAGGATGAATATCGCGGGGTAGGTGAGGGCGCTGCGAAGCATGGTATCGGGGCGGTCGAAAAGCGGCAAAAAGTCGGTCGGTCGAGTGCGTGTCGTGTTGGTGGCGCATTGTATTGCCAATTACTTGCGCCAACCATCGTCGAAGCAACTGACGTTCGGCGCGGTTTTGCCTTCGACGACTCTATAATGCTCGGATTCTGGTGGCGGCAGGGCTGCGGGCTATGCGAATCAAGTTCTCGAAAATGCAGGGGCTGGGCAACGATTTTGTCGTGCTCGACGGCGTTCGCCAGTCACTGGCGCTGTCGCCCGAGCAGTTGCGCCATCTCGGCGACCGACATTTCGGCGTCGGCTGCGACCAGATTCTGCTGGTCGAAAAGTCCGCTCGGCCCGATGTCGATTTCCGCTACCGGATCTTCAACGCTGACGGTGGCGAAGTCGAGCAGTGCGGCAACGGCGCGCGTTGCTTCGTCCGTTTCGTGCATGAGCAGGGCTTGACCACCAAGCGCGAAATTCGTGTGGAGACCATGAAAGGAATCATCTCGCCGCGTCTGGGTGATGATGGCAATGTGACCGTCGACATGGGCATCCCGGAGTTTGAGCCGGCGAGGATCCCGTTCGTCAGCGACACCACCGAACTCGTCCAGCCGCTCGCACTCGATGGCGCGACCGTCGGCATCACCGCTGTCTCGATGGGCAACCCGCACGCCGTGCAGGTCGTCGTCGACGTCGATCGGGCGCCGGTGGCGATCCAGGGGCCGCAGATCGAAGCGCATCCGCGCTTCCCGCAGCGGGTGAACGCCGGTTTCATGCAGATCACCGGGCGTGATTCGATCCGCCTTCGCGTCTTTGAACGCGGTGCCGGCGAGACGCTGGCTTGCGGAACGGGTGCGTGCGCTGCCGTCGTCGCCGGAATTGCGCGCGGACTGCTCGATTCACCGGTGTGCGTGACCACGCGCGGCGGAGAACTCACGATTGCCTGGGGCGGCCGCGGGCTGCCTGTAATGATGACGGGTCCGGCGGTGACCGTCTTTCACGGAGAGATTGAACTATGAAGTCAGAGGAAATTGCGCAGTACCTGCAGGATCACCCACAGTTCTTCGAGGAGCATGCGGAGCTGATGTCGCACATGGTGATCCCGCATCCGCACGGCGGGCGGACGATCTCGATCACCGAGCGCCAGATGCTGAGCCTGCGCGACAAGAACAAGCAGCTCGAGGTCAAGATGAACGAGCTGCTCCAGTTCGGCGAGGAGAACGATTCGATCAGCGAAAAGATGCATCGTCTCGGTGTCGCGATGATCGCTGCCGCATCGTTCCAGTCGGTGCTGCACACGCTGAATTTCCATCTTCGCGACGACTTCTCCATTCCGCACGTGGCCTTGCGCCTCTGGAATCGCCCGGACAATGCGGATGAACTGCCGGAATTCACCGAGGTCAGCGCCGAATTGCAGGCGTTCGCCGAAACGTTGGGTCAGCCCTACTGCGGCTCAACCTCCGGTTTCGAGACGTCGTCGTGGTTCGGCGAGGCATCGAAGCAGGTACGTTCGCAGGCGCTGATCGCCATGCGCAACGGCGGCGGCACGATCGGCATGATCGCGCTCGGGAGCGAAGACGCGCAGCGTTTTTACGCCGGTATGGGCACGCTCTATCTCGAACGTCTTGGCGAAATGGCCTCGGCCGCGCTGGCGCGGGTCTTGCGTTAAGCGCCGATTCGACGCGGGTTCTCGATGTCGCCGCTCGACACGGTCGATCAATACCTCGACGAACTCGCGCAGCTGCGGCGGCAATCGTCGCACACGGTCAGCAACTACGGGCGCGATCTGCGGCTGTTGTGTGCCTTGATCGCTGAAACGAGCGACATCGACGCGTTCGCGACGGTGCGCTCGCATCACATTCGCCGCTTCGTCGCCCAACTCCATGCGCGTGGTCTTGGCGGACGTTCGCTGGCGCGCGCCCTATCCGCCTGGCGCGGTTTCTACCGTTGGCTTGGGCTGCGCGGCGAAACGGCGCTCAACCCGGTCGAGGGTGTGCGCGCGCCGAAAAGCCCCAAGCCCTTGCCCAAGGTTCTTTCGCCGGATGAGGCCAACCGCCTGCTCGACGTTTCGCCCGAAGATGCTGCGGCGATGCGCGACAAAGCGATGTTCGAGCTCTTCTATTCGTCCGGCTTGCGCCTCGCCGAACTCGCCACGCTCGACGTCGCGTGCCTCGAAGAAGTGAGGAATGGCGAAGTCCGTGTCCTCGGCAAACGCAACAAGGATCGTATCGTTCCGGTGGGCAGCCAGGCGCGCCTCGCGCTCGAAGCCTGGGCCTGCCATCGGAATGAGATGGCACTGTCGGACGAGATCGCTCTGTTTGTCGGCAAGCGTGGCCGCCGCATCAGTCCGCGCGTGATCGAGGAGCGACTCGCCCGTCTGGCGGTGGCGCAAGGACTGCCGATGCACGTTCACCCGCACATGCTGCGCCATTCGTTCGCCTCGCACGTCCTGCAATCATCGGGCGACTTGCGCGCGGTGCAGGAAATGCTCGGTCATGCCAGCATCGCCTCGACGCAGGTCTACACGCATCTTGATTTTCAGCATTTGGCGAAGGTCTATGACTCGGCGCATCCGCGCGCCCGGCGAAAATAGGCCGCTGTTCCGGGTGCAACCGGGTTGCATCTGATTTTCACGCTGTGGTTAAATTCAGCGTATCTCTCTGGCAGGTTTCTCCCCGTGTCGCCAACTCCTCTCGATGCCGATTCAGTCGCCGAGCAAATCCGCCGTTGCGGCGCGCGCGCGACGCCGGCGCGCATCCGTGTGCTGCAGGTGTTGCGCGCAACGCCGGGGGCCTTGAGTCACCACGAGATCGAACAGGCCTTGGGCGAATCGGCGCTCGATCGTGTGACGCTTTATCGCGTGCTCGACTGGCTGGTTGAAAACGGTCTGGCGCACAAGAGCGCCGACGCCCAGCGTGTGTTCCGCTTTTCCATCGCGGCCGAAAGCGAACACGCCAAGCACGTCCATTTTCGCTGCGACAGTTGCGGCAAGGTCTTCTGTCTCGATCAGGCCCCGCCGTCGCCGCCCGCCATGCCCGACGGTTTCTCGCTTTCGCGCGCCGACTTCGATTTGCGCGGCTGCTGTGCCAATTGCGGGCCGGAGAACCCGCCAACGACGAAGCTTGAATCGACGAGCAAGTGATAACCGAAGCATTGTTGCGGAATGAGTGTGACAAATTGCAGTCCCTTGGGCGATGTGTTAAAACAAGTCTCCGTTTTCCCATTTGCTGATTGTCCTGCCGGTATGGTTTTCTCCTTCTTCAAAAAAACGCCGCAAAAGATGGTGGCCAAACCAGCCGCCGTGCCGCGGCCGAAGGAAGGGGGGGCTGCGCCGCCGGAGGAAGCGAAGCCGGTACCCGTGCAGCCAGACAAGGCTTCAGACGAGGGAACGAACTTCACGGATTCTGCGATTGAGTTCTCCGACTTCGTGTTCAGCGAGAGTTCACCCGACTTTCAGATCGAAGGCGACGTTGATCCGATCGATGCGGCCATTGAAGAGGCCGCCGTGCTGTTCGCCAACGGCCAGGACGAGGCCGTGCGCGTGGTGCTGGAGAACGCGGTGCACGCCGCGCAGACGGCATCGGGCGAGCGCTTGTGGCTGATGCTCTTCGACCTTTATCGCCTGCTTGGGCAGAAGGTGCCGTTCGAGGCGCTGGCGATCGATTATGTGCGGGCGTTGGAGAAAAGCCCGCCGGCGTGGAAGGACGCCTCCGTCGGACGCGCGAAAGGCAAGCCGGCGAGTGCCGCGGCCGGCAGCGTGTTGTTCCGCGGTGAATTGACCGGCGACAATCAATCCGCTTTAGAGGCGATCCAGCAGGCACTCGAAAAGAACCCGAAGCTTCGCCTCGATCTGTCGAAGGTGACGCGTGTCGACGCCGGCGGTTGCGGCTTGCTGCTCGGCTGTCTGCAACGCGCCAGGAAGGCGCGCTGGGAAATCGAGCTGCTGGGACGGGAATCGCTGCTGGCGCTGATCGAACCATGCGTCGAAGTCGGTGTGCCCGAGAATCAGGAATGCTGGCTGCTGCTCATCGAACTCCTGCAACTGCAGGGGCAGCACGATGCGTTTGAGGATGCAGCAATCAATTACGCCGTGACCTTCGAGGTGTCGCCGCCTTCGTGGGAGGCGCAGCGCGTCGCCAAGCCCGAGCCCGAGGTGCAGGCGCCCGAGCCGGTCGTGCACGGCGAGACCTACGTGCTGTCGGGCGAAGTCAAGTCGTCGCGCTTCGTCGACCTGGCGGCCTACGCCGAAGTGCACAGTCCGGTCGTCATTTCTTGTGGCGCCTTGCGGCGCATTGATTTCATCAGCGCTGGGGCCTTGCTCAACGTTCTGTCGCTGGTCAAGCGCACGGGGCGGCAGATCGTTTTCCATCACCCCAATCATCTGGTCGCCGAACTGTTCGGCGTCGTCGGCCTGACGGCAGTCGCGGCCATCGTTTTCGAAAAACACTAGGACGTAGCAATGGAGCAATATCACGGCACGACCATTCTGTCGGTGCGTCGCGGCAATCGCGTCGCCATGGGCGGCGACGGCCAGGTGACGCTGGGTAACATCGTCATCAAGGCGAGCGCGCGCAAGGTCCGGCTGATTCATCAGGGGCGGATTCTGGCCGGCTTTGCCGGCGG
Organism: Propionivibrio sp.; assembly: GCF_017995515.1. GTDB lineage: Bacteria > Pseudomonadota > Gammaproteobacteria > Burkholderiales > Rhodocyclaceae > Propionivibrio. The sequence goes on along the minus strand of NZ_JAGOIT010000024.1, from coordinate 32,522 downwards.
TACCGCCGACGCGTTTACGCTGTTCGAGCGCTTCGAAGCCAAGCTCGACAAGCATCAGGGCAATCTGCTGCGTTCGGCGGTGGAACTGGCCAAGGATTGGCGCAGCGATCGTGCCTTGCGTCGACTGGAAGCGATGCTCGCAGTCGCCGATCGCGACAACTCGCTGGTCATCACCGGGAACGGCGACGTGCTCGAACCGGAGCAGGGCATCGTCGCCATCGGTTCCGGCGGCGCCTACGCGCAGTCGGCGGCGCGCGCGCTGATCGAAAATACCGAGATCGAGCCGGTCGAGGTGATCCGCAAGTCGCTCGAGATCGCCGGCGACCTGTGCATCTACACGAACCGCAACTTCACGATCGAGTCGCTTGACTAAATTCCCAGGGCGACGCTGAAGCCGTCGTAGCGCGCCTCGATTTCGGCAAAGCGCGCCGAAAGCTTCGGCCAGGAGAGGCCGAGGCTGGCGCGGGCGAGGTCCGATAGTTCGGCCACCCGGTTGTTTGGTTGCTCGCCGAGGTCCAGCGCGTGGCTGAGGACTTCGCAGACGTGGATCAGGTTGCCGATCTCGCTGCCCACTTCGTCAGGCTCGTGGTGGGCGACGATCGCCTCGACGATTTCCTCCGGCAGCTTCCAGGACAGCGCCAGCGTTTTCCCCGCATCCGTGTGGCTGTAGCCGAATACCGTGCGTTCGGCGTCGAGCAGCGCGACGTCTTCACTGGTCCTCAGTTCCAGCACCCGCAGGTAGCTTGCCGGACTGGCGGTATGCATCAGCAATTGGCCGATGTCGTGCAGCAGGCCGCCGGTGAACGCCATGTCGGGGTTGATGCCGCACTCTTCGGCGACGACCTGTGCGCAGGCGGCGACGCCGAGCGAGTGGCGCCAGAGGATGCGCGTGTCGAAGCCCGATCCCTGGTGGTCGAAGCGGTGGCTCAGCGCCGATGCCAGGACGATGCTGACGACGCGATTGGCGCCGAGGACGAGGAAGGCCTGCCTGGCCGAATGGATGCGCGTCGACAGCCCGGAACCGACCGAATTTGCCGCCGCGAGCAGGCGGGCGACGATGACCGGGTCCGAATTGATGTGATGGGCGAGCGTGTCGATGTCGGCGCTCTCGTCGCTGAGCGAGCGCATCAGGTAATGCACGACTTCCGGCAGCGACGGCAGCTTATCCGTCCAGGTGCCGAGGTCTTCCAGGCGCGGCGCGCTCATCGCGTGTTCTCCAGCCGGTAGTCGAGGACGGCCTTCTGCAGTGCGTTGCGCGACTCACTGCCCTGGCCGCGAAAGATGTAGGCGACGCGCGCTTCGGCGGCGGCCAGTTCGCTGGCGATGGCGTCGGCGTCGCGCGTATCGGCAACGAGCACGGCCATCGCTTCGACACCGCGGCGGATCAGGCGGTCGAGCATTGCCGAGTCGAGCACGGCGCCGGCGGCGAGCAGCGTGTTGCCTTCGCGGTCGGTGACCGCCCTGGCCAGCGTCATGCCGGGAGCGACTCGTCCGGGCGACAAGCACAGCGCGCGTGTTTTCATTCACAGCTCCAGTCGGCGATTCGGCGTGAGTTGAGTTCGCGCGAGTTTGCCACAGCGGTGGGACGATGAGAACATAACGCCCTTGTTCCGTTTGATAGTGCAGAACCGCCATGACGCAGATGACTCCGCAGGAAATCGTTCACGAACTCGACAAGCACATCGTCGGCCAGGGCAAGGCCAAGAAGGCCGTGGCGATTGCGCTGCGCAACCGCTGGCGGCGCGCGCAGGTCGGCGAGCCGTTGCGCCAGGAGATCACGCCGAAAAACATTCTGATGATCGGGCCGACCGGCGTCGGCAAGACCGAGATCGCGCGCCGCCTGGCGCGGCTGGCCAACGCGCCGTTCATCAAGATCGAGGCGACGAAATTCACCGAGGTCGGCTACGTCGGGCGCGACGTCGAAACGATCATCCGCGATCTCGCCGAAATCGCCATCAAGAACGGCCGCGAGGTGGCGATGAAGGCGGTGCGCATGCGCGCCGAGGATGCGGCCGAGGATCGCATCCTCGACGTGCTGCTGCCGCCGGCGAAGGGCGGTTTCTACAACGACACGCAATCGACCGACGAGAACGCGACGCGGCAGAAATTCCGCAAGAAGCTGCGCGAGGGCGAGCTCGACGACAAGGAGATCGAAATCGAAGTCGCCGGGCCGTCGATGCAGGCCGAGATTTTTGCGCCGCCGGGCATGGAAGAACTGACGACGCAGATCCAGGGCATGTTCCAGAACATGGGCGGGGCGCGCAAGAAGTCGCGCAAGCTGAAGATCAGCGAGGCGCGCAAGCTGCTCATCGACGAAGAGGCCGGCAAGCTGGTCAATGACGAGGAAGTGAAGCTCGACGCCGTGCGCAATGTGGAGCAGAACGGCATCGTCTTCCTCGACGAGATCGACAAGATCACCTCGCGCAGCGATTCGCACGGCGCCGATGTCTCGCGCCAAGGCGTGCAGCGCGACCTGCTGCCGCTCGTCGAAGGGACGACGGTGTCGACCAAGTACGGCATGATCCGCACCGACCACATCCTGTTCATCGCCAGCGGCGCCTTCCATCTGGCCAAGCCGTCCGACCTGATCCCTGAACTGCAGGGGCGCTTTCCGATCCGCGTCGAACTCGATTCGCTGTCGGTCGCTGACTTTGAACGCATCCTGACGCAGACCGACGCCTGCCTGACCATGCAGTATCAGGCGCTGATGGCGACCGAGGGCGTGACCCTCGAATTCGAGGCCGACGGCATCCAGCGCCTGGCCGAGGTGGCGTGGTCGGTCAATGAACGGACCGAGAACATCGGCGCGCGCCGGCTGTACACGGTGATGGAGCGCTTGCTCGAAGAAGTGTCGTTCAGCGCCGGCAGCAAGGGCGCCGAGGCGATCCGCATCAACGCCGAGTACGTCGATAGCCGCCTGACCGAGCTCGCCAGGAACGAGGATCTCTCGCGCTTCGTGCTGTAGTCGTTTTTGCTCTGCGAAGAATTCACCCAGCCGGGCGGCGAGTTGCTCCGGCTGGTCGTGATGCAGGTTGTGCCCGCAGTCGTCGATCAATACTTCGCGTACCCGGGCGAAGCAGTTCATGCGCGCCTGGTAATCCTCGGGATTGGCGGCGAAGGGCTTCATCATCACCGAATCGCGTCCGGCGACCCACAGCGTCGGCGCGCTCACGCGGCGCCAGCAGGCCTTGGCCTCGTCGAGCGGATAGAGCACCGGGTTGATCCAGCGATGGCGCGGGTCGCCGGCGAAGACGAAGCCGAAGCCGTCCTCCGTGGCCAGCGTTGCGTGTTCGGCGATGAAGGTGGCACGCTCGGCCGTCAGGCGCGGATTGTCGCCGCACATGCCGTTGACGGCGGCCGTTGTTTAGTAACTCTCGTTGAAGCCGCGAATCTGGCGCCGTGCCTTCTTCGTCGGGCGGCCGCGCAGGTCGCTGCCGGGGCTGGGCGCGAGTTTGCGCGCGTCCTTCGCCGCTTCGCGTCGGGCGCTGCTCTCCGGCGTCTCGGCGTAAAGCTGCTGCGCCTCGCTCGCCGGCCGGCGTTGCTCGTTGAGGCCGCACACCGCGATCGTCCACTTGACGTCGCCGATCGCGATGTCGAGCAGGTCGCCCACGCGCAGGTCGCGAGCGGGCTTGACCGCGTAGCCGTTGAGCTTGACATGCCCGCCATGAATCGCCTGCGTGGCGAGCGAGCGGGTCTTGAAGAAGCGGGCGCACCACAGCCACTTGTCGATGCGCTGGCTGGTAAGCGGGGAACTTTCGGTGGTTGCCATGAGGTCTTTATTGAAACGTGCTGCTAATCGGCTTCGAACGCGGCGTGCGCCGCCTGTTCCTTGCGCGTGAAGCGGTCGAGGTAGAGGTAGATGACGGGCGTCAGGTACAGGGTGAGCACCTGTGAGAGCAAGAGGCCGCCGACGACGGCAAGACCGAGCGGTTGCCGCACTTCGGCGCCGGCGCCCCAGCCGGCGGCAATGGGCAGCGTGCCGACGAGCGCGGCCATCGTCGTCATCATGATCGGGCGGAAGCGGATCAGGCAGGCCTGGAAGATCGCCTCGCGCGCCGGCGTCTTCTCGTGGCGCTGCCGCTCGAGCGCGAAGTCGATCATCATGATCGCGTTCTTCTTGACGATACCGATCAGCATGATGACGCCGACGAAGGCGTAGAGGCTGAGGTCGACGCCGAAGAGCATGAGCGTGATTAGCGCGCCGAGCGCCGCCGACGGCAGCCCGGAGAGGATGGTCAGCGGATGGATGAAGCTCTCGTAGAGGATGCCGAGCACGAGATAGACGACGAGCACGGCGATCAGCAGCAGGATGCCGAGTCCCTGCAGCGACGCCTCGAAGGCCTGGGCGGTGCCCTGCAACCCCGTGTTGAGCGACGCCGGCAAGCGCAGTTCGGCTTCCCGCGCCTTGATGCGGTCGACCGCCTCGCCGAGCGAAACGCCGGGTTGCAGGTTGAACGAGATGGTGACCGAGGGCAGCTGGCCTTGGTGGTTGATCGTCAGCGCTTCGGTTGAACGCCGAACGTGCGTTACGGTGTCGAGCGGGATCAGCTTGCCGTTGGAGGCGCGCACGTGGATGCGCGCGAGCATGGCCGGGTCGCTCTGGAATTCCGGGGCGACTTCGAGGATCACCTGATACTGGCTCGCCGCGCCGTAGATCGTCGAGATCTGGCGCGAACCGTAGGCGCTTTGCAACGCGTCCTCGACCTGCGCGAAGCCGAGGCCGTAGCTGGCGATCTTGTCGCGGTCGACCTCGATCTCGACGACCGGCCGCTGATTGTTGAGGTTGCTGGTGACGTCGACGAAACCGGGCAGCTGGCGGATTTCCCCGAGCAGGACGTCGGTCCAGTGGTAGAGCTCCTTGAGGTCGGTGCTCTGCAGCGTGTATTGGTAGAGCGACGACGTCTGCTGGCCGCCGATGCGGATTGCCGGCGGGTTCTGCATGTAGACCTTGATGCCGGGAACGGCGGCGAGCTTGGGGCGCAACGCCTGGATGATCTCGTCGGCCGACAGCGCGCGTTCGCTGCGCGGCTTGAGGATCAGGTTGAGCGAGCCGGTATTCGCCGTCGAGCGCGGCCCGCCGCCGCCCACCGACGACATGAACGAGCGGACATTCGCGTCCTGCGCGATGATCGCCGCGACGGCGCGCTGGCGCTCGATCATCGCGGCAAAGGAGATGTCCTGCGCGCCTTCGGTCGATGCGGTGATCTGCCCGCTGTCGCCGCTCGGCAGGAATCCTTTCGGGATCGACGAAAAGAGCATTGCGCTGAGCACGACGGTGGCGAGAAAACCGACGAGTACCGTGCGCGGGTGCGCCATGGCGGCACGCAGCGTCGTTTCATAGAGCCGGAGCCAGGCGTCAAAGAAACGCTCGAAGAGGCGGAAGACGCGTCCGTGTTGCTCTGGCCGGGAATGGCGCAGGTAGCGGCTGCACAGCATCGGCGTCAGCGTCAGCGAGACGACACCGGAAACCAGGATCGCCGCGCAGATCGTCACCGCGAACTCGTGCAGCAGACGGCCGACGATGCCGCGCATGAACAGCACGGGAATGAACACGGCGATCAGCGAGACGGTCATCGAGATGATCGTGAAGCCGATTTCTCGCGAGCCCTGGATCGCCGCCTGCATCGGCGTTTCGCCGCGTTCGATGTGGCGGATGATGTTCTCGAGCATGACGATCGCGTCATCGACGACGAAGCCGACGGCGAGGGTGAGCGCCAGCAGCGAGAGGTTGTCGAGACTGAAACCGAGCGCGTACATGGCAGCGAACGTTCCGATGACCGAGATCGGCAGCGCCAGCGCCGGGATGACCGTCGCCGACAGGTTGCGCAGGAATAGCAGGATGACCAGGATGACGAGGAAACCGGCGATGAGGAGCGTGACCTGGACGTCATGCACGCTCTCGCTGATCGAGATGCTGCGGTCGTAGAGCGTGTTCATCTCGATTGCCGCCGGCAGGTTGGCCTGGAAACTGGGCAGGAGCTTCTCGATCGAGCGGACGGTCTCGATCGTGTTGGCGCCTGGCTGGCGCTGGATGGCGAGTACGATCGCGCGCTTGTCGACGTTCCAGCTGGCGATGCGCTGGTTCTCGACGCCGTCGATCGGCGTCGCGACGTCCTCGAGCCGGATCGGCGCGCCGTTGCGCCAGGCGACGATCAGCGGCCGATAGTCGGCAGCGGTCTGCAACTGGCCGTTGTCCTTGATCGAAAAGCTCTGCCGCGCGCCGTCGAAGACGCCGAGCGGCTGGTTGACGTTGGCGGCGGCGATCGCCTTCTGCAGCTCGTCGATGCCGAGATCGCGGGCGACGAGCTGGTCCGGGTTGGTGCGGATGCGCACGGCGTATTTCTGCGAACCGAAAACGAGCACCTGCGCGACGCCGGCGACGGTCGACAGGCGCTGCGCGAGCTGCGTCTCGGCGTACTCGTTGACCACCGGCAACGGCAGCGTCGGCGACGAGAGGGCGATGAAGTAGACCGGCGAGTCGGCCGGGTTGACCTTGCGGAACGAGGGCGGCGAGGGCATGCCCGACGGCAGCTTGCGCTGCGCGGCGGCGATCGCCGACTGCACGTCCTGCGCGGCGGCGTCGATGTTGCGATCGAGCGAGAACTGCAAGGTGATCGACGTCGAGCCCTGCGCGCTGGTCGAACTTATCGAGTCGAGGCCGGCGATCGTCGAGAACTGGCCTTCGAGCGGCGTCGCCACCGCAGCGGCCATCGTCTCCGGCGACGCACCGGGCAGGCTCGCGCTGACCGAGATGGTCGGGAAATCGACGTTGGGCAGTTCGGACACCGGCAGCGCGCGGTAGGCGATGACGCCGAAGATGACGAAGGCCGCCATCAGCAGCGTCGTCATCACCGGGCGGCGGATGCAAAGCTCGGGCAGGTTCATCAGGCGCCCTGTGGTGCGTTGGCCTTCGGGCCGTCGGTCTTCCCGGCGGGCGCCTTGTCGCCTTCCTTGATCTTCACCTTGGCGCCCGGCGTCAGACGCAGGTGGCCGTCGGTGACGACCGTCTCTCCGGTTGCCAGTCCCTTCGCTACGGCGGTTGTTTGCGCGTCGGACGCAGCTGTCTCGATGCGGCGCATCTCGACCGTGCCGTCGCTGACGACGACATAGACGAAGTTGCCTTCCGCGCCTTGCTGCACGGCTTCGTCGGGGACGGTCACGGCGTTCGCCAGCGTGTCGAGAATCAGGGACACGTTGAGGAACTGTCCCGGCGTCAGCAATTCGTCGGCGTTGTCGAGTTCGGCCTTGACGAGGATGGTGCCGGTCGCCGCGTCGACGGCGTTGTCGATGAAACGGACCACGCCGGAAAAACGACCGGTTGCGTCGTTCGGTGCCTGTGCCTCGATCTTGAGCGCGCCCGCCTGCATTGCTGCGCGCAGTCGTGGCAGGTGCTTCTCCGGGATCGGAAAGGAAACGTGCAGGGGCTGAACGCGGTTGATCACCGCCAGCGTCGTATCGTTGGTCTTGACGGTTGAGCCGGGGAAGACCAGCCGGGCGCCGATGACGCCGGAAATGGGGGCGCGTATCTCGGTGTAGGAACGCTGCAGGCGTGCGACTTCGACGGCCGCCTTGCTCGCGCGCAGGTTCGCCAGCGCGGCCGCTTCGTTCGTGCGTGTGTCGTTAACCTTCTCTTCGGAGACGAAATTGCGGTCCTTGAGCGCCATGTAGCGCGTCGTGTCGGCGCGCGTCTTGGCCAGCAGCGCTTCGTCGCGCGCCACGCCCGCTTCGGCTTGCGCCAGCCGCGCGGCGAAGTCGGCCGGGTCGAGGCGAATCAGCAGGTCACCCTGCCTGACGTGTTGCCCCTCGGAAAAGAGCAGCGCGGCGACCTGTCCGTCGACGCGCGCTTTCAGCGCCACGCTCTCGAAGGCTTCCGCGCGACCGACGACTTGCAGGCGGATCGGCATGTCCCGCGCCACGGCCTGGGCTACCGCCACGGGAACCGGCGGCGTCTCCGGTCGCTTCTTTGCACCGCCCTCGCTGCACGCGCCCAGCGCAAGAAAACTTGCGAGCAGGAGGGCTGTGCGAACGGCGTTCAAGGCAATATGCTTTCCAGCGCGTAGAGTTCCTCGATCGTCTCGCGGCGCCGGATCAGGTGCATTTGCGTTCCGTCGACCATCACTTCGGCAACGCGCGGGCGGGTGTTGTAGTTGGAGCTCATCACCATGCCGTAGGCGCCGGCCGACAGGACGGCGAGCAGATCGCCGGGCTGGACGTTCAAGGCGCGCTGGTGGCCGAGAAAGTCGCTCGACTCGCAGACCGGGCCGACGATCTCCCAGTCGCTGCCCGCACCGTCGCGCGGCACGACCGGCACGATGTCGTGCCAGGCGTCGTAGAGCGCCGGGCGCGCGAGGTCGTTCATCGCCGCGTCGACGATGGCGAAATTCTTCGCCTCGCCGGGCTTCAGGTATTCGACGCGCGTGAGCAGCGCGCCGGCGTTGCCCACCAGGCGTCTTCCCGGTTCCAGCATGATCTTCAGTCCTCGTCCCTTGAGTTCGTCGAGCAGCGGTTGCAGGTAGGAGCTGACGGAGGGCTCTTCTTCGTCCTTGTAGCGGATGCCGAGTCCGCCGCCGAGGTCGATGTGGCGCAGCTCGATGCCGTTGCACCGGAGTTGGTCGATGAGTTGCAGCAGCTTGTCGAGCGCTTCGGCGAAGGGTGCCGGGTCGAGCAGTTGCGAGCCGATGTGGCAGTCGATGCCGACAACCTCCAGGTTGGGCAGCGCGGCGGCCTGCTGGTAGATCTTGAGCGCATCCTCGTAGGCGACGCCGAACTTGTTTTCCTTGAGTCCTGTCGAAATGTACGGGTGCGTCTTGGCATCGACGTTCGGATTGACGCGCAGGCTGATCGGCGCTTTCTTCCCTAGCTTACCGGCGACGGCGTTGAGGCGATCGAGTTCAGGCGCGGATTCGACGTTGAAGCAGTGAATACCGGTTTCCAGGGCAAAGGCCATTTCCGAAGCCGACTTGCCGACGCCGGAAAAGACGATTTTCTTAGGATCGGCGCCGGCGGCGAGCGCACGCTTCAACTCGCCGAGCGAGACGATGTCGAATCCGGCGCCGAGGCGCGCGAAGACGTTGAGCACCGCGAGGTTCGAATTGGCCTTGACCGCGTAGCAGATCAGCGAATCGACGCCGTCGAGTTCGCGCTTGAACTCGTCGAAAGCGGCTTCAAGCGCGGCGCAGGAGTAGACGTAGCACGGCGTGCCGAAGCGCTCGGCGACGTCGGAAAGCGGGACGGATTCGGCGTGCAGTTGGCCGTTCTTCAGCGAGAATGCGTTCATCAGGAGGGTACTTTTGCCGTGTTAAGATCGGTTGAAGTGAGCGTTGTCGGCCGCGTGGCGTTGCTAGCGGCCGATTCTTTGGGCGGTTGCGGCAGGGTCAGCGGGCCGCGCGTGCCGCAGGCGCCAAGCAGGGTCGAAACCAGCAGGATGGTCAGCGTGAGTTGTTGGCGCATGGGAATAACCGAAATTGAAAAATGGTAGCACGGGATGAATGATAGCGAATTCAACGCACTGGCCGACGAGGCGCTGACGCGGATCGAGGCCGGGCTGGAGCGGAGCGGCGCCGATCTGGATTTTGCGATGATCAGTTCGGGCGTGCTCGAGATCGAGTTTCCCGACGGTGGCAAGATCGTCGTGAACCGTCACGCGGCGGCCCGGGAAATCTGGGTGGCCGCGCGCTCAGGCGGTTTTCACTTCCGCTGGGATGGCAGCGTCTGGCGCAATACCCGCGATCAAAGCGAGTTGATGGCGTCGCTTTCCGTGCTGCTGACTGCGCAGTCGGGCGAATCGATCAAGCTCGACTGATCCGGAGCGCGATCAGTCGACCGGGTTTGATTCCTCGTCCTGCGGGGGCGGTTCGGATTCCACGTCCGCAGGCGGAACGTTCTCCTGATAGAAAAACTCCTTGCGCGGTCCCTTGCCGGAACCGGTAATCTCCATCGCCACGAGTCCGTCGGGCTGCGGCATGACCGACTCGGGCACGTCTTTCAACGCGGTTGCCATGTAGCCGATCCAGGCGGGCAGCGCCGCCGATCCGCCGGTTTCACCCTTGCCGAGATTCTTGGGTTGATCGAAACCGATCCACGAGCAACCGACGACCGTTCTCTGGTAGCCACAGAACCACGCATCGACATGCTCGTTGGTGGTGCCGGTCTTGCCGGCGAGATCGCGTCGTTTGAGCGTGCCCGAGGCGCGTGCCGCGGTCCCGTAGAGGGTGACGTCGCGCAGCATGCTGTCCATCAGATACGCGTTGCGCGGGTCGATCACCAGCAGCGATTCGTCGCCGGCGGTGACCGGCTTGCTTTCGGCCAGCACGTTGCCGTTCGCATCGCGGATGTCGCGCACGATGTACGGCTGAACCCGATAGCCGCCATTGGCAAATACCGAATAGCCGGCCACCATTTGCCAAGGCGTGACGGACCCCGCGCCGAGCGCCATCGTCAGGTAGGCCGGGTGCTTGTCGGCGTCAAACCCGAAACGCGTTGCGTAGTCCTGAATGAATTGCACGCCACTGGCTTGCAGGAGTCGAATCGAGACCATGTTCTTCGACTTGGCCAGCGCTGTCCGCAGGCGCATCGCGCCTTCGTACTTGCCGTCATAGTTCTTCGGCTCCCATGCCCGGCTGCCGGTTACCGACGCAGGGAAGCTGATCGGGTCGTCCTGTACGATGGAAGCCGGGGTGAAGCCTTTTTCGAGCGCGCCGGAATAGATGAATGGCTTGAAGCTCGATCCCGGTTGGCGCCACGCCTGCGTGACATGATTGAACTTGTTGCGGTTGAAGTCGAATCCGCCAATCAACGAACGAATCGAACCGTCCTGTGGGTCGGCCGACAGGAAAGCGGCCTCGACCTCCGGCATTTGCGTAATCCGCCAGTTGTTCTTGGCGTCTGTCTGTACCCGGATGACCGCGCCGCGGCGCAAGCGCTTGTTGGCGGGTGCCTTGTCGTCAATCATGCGGGCTGCGAACTTCAGACCGTCGCCGCTGATCGTGATTACGTCACCGCCGCGCCGGTACGCGCGAATCTGTTTTGTGTCGCTGCTCAGGACAATCGCTGGATGCATATCTTCGGAATCGTGATAGTCCTGCAGCAGTTCGTCGAGCGCTTCGTCCTGTTCGGACTTGATGTCCGTCATCTCGACGTAGGCTTCTGCGCCGCGATAACCGTGTCGACGGTCGTAATCGAGCACATTGCGCCTGAGGCTCGCGTACGCCGCCTCCTGATCTTCCTGGTGGATGGTGGTGTAGACCTTCAAGCCCGCACTGTAGACGTCGTCGGGAAAACGATCAGCCGCAATCTGCCGTGCCATCTCGGCGACGTACTCGGCATGGACCGGGAACACGTTGGTTTCGCGCTTTACGATCAGGGCCTGCTTGGTCGCCGTTTCGTGTTGTTCGGCATTGATGAAACCGAGTTCGTGCATTCTGCGCAGTACGTATTGCTGCCTTAGGCGTGCGCGTTTGGGGTTAACCACCGGATTGAATGCCGACGGCGCTTTAGGCAATCCGGCCAGCATCGCCGCTTCGGCGATGGTCAGTTCCTTGAGCGACTTGCCAAAGTAGATCTGTGCCGCGGCGCCAAAGCCGTACGCGCGCTGCCCCAGGAAAATCTGGTTGATGTACAACTCGAAAATCTGATCCTTGCTGAGATTTCGTTCGATCTTGAACGACAGCAACGCCTCGTAGAGCTTGCGGACGTAAGTCTTTTCCGATGAAAGGAAGAAGTTCTTTGCCACCTGCTGCGTGATTGTTGACGCTCCTTGGCGCCGGCTGCCGCCAACGAAATTGCTGACCGCCGCACGCAGAATGCCTTGCGCGTCGACGCCACCGTGCTGGTAAAAGCGTTCGTCCTCCGCTGCCAGAATCGCTTGCTTCATCACTTCCGGAACATCGGGAAAGCGAATGATTTCGCGCCGTTCCTCGCCAAACTCGCCAATCATCTGGCCGTCGACCGTGAAAACGCGGAGCGGAATCTTGGGGCGATAGTCCGTCAATACTTCAAGCGACGGCAGATTCGGGTAAGTGAGCGTCAGGACGACGACAACCATTGCGATCGCGATCGCGAACAGTCCGACGACGAACAGGATGGGATAGAGAATCCAGCGGGAAAGGTTAGGCAAAGCGAGTTCCGGTGGTGAGCAACACCCGCTGATTATAATCTCTGGCCCACTTGGTCGGTACAGGGCGGTTTTCGTACAATTGCCCGGATCCTAATGGCTTTACATGACGGATACTTGTTGCTAGGATCTAAAGTAGATTATCTATAAGTGCGCTAACTACCAATTATTCAAGGGTTTTTTCGGGGGTGGCAATTTGCAACTCGATCTATCGATCTTTAATCCTAAGGCGCGCTCCCTCATTGGTCTTGATATCAGTTCTTCTGCCGTCAAGATGGTCGAGTTGGGAAGCGATGGAAAAGGTGGTTTCCGGGTAGAGCGCTACGCGATTGAGGTATTGCCGAGGGATGCGGTAGCTGACGGCAATATCGTCAATCTGGAAGCGACCGCCGAGGCGATTCGGCGTGCGTGGAAGCGCTTGGCTACCTCAACGCGCTCGGTGGCGATTGCGTTGCCAACGTCGCACGTGATTACAAAAAAGATCATTGTGGCTGCAGGGCTGCGCGAGCAGGAATTGGAACTGCAGGTCGAGTCTGAGGCAAATCAGTACATACCTTTCGCGCTTGAGGAAGTGAATCTCGACTTCCAGATTGTTGGACCGGCGCCCTCGTCACCGGACGAGATCGAGGTTCTGATAGCCGCATCGAGAAAGGAAAAGGTCGAAGATCGTGTTGCGGTTGTTGAGTCCGCCGGCCTCAAGGCTGTGGTCATGGATGTCGAGTCCTATGCGGCGCTTGCCGCCTTTGATCTGATCTCGAAGCAACTTCCCGAAGGCGGCAAGGGGCAAGTAATCGCGCTGGTGGATATTGGCGCCAACGTGATGAGCCTCACGGTGCTTCGCGATGGGCAGCAACTGTATGGTCGGGAGCAGGCTTTTGGTGGCAATCAACTGACACAGGATGTCGCCCGTCTTTTTGGCATGACTTTCGAGGAAGCCGAAACAGAAAAGCGCCGTAATAACCTGCCCGACAATTACGAATCCGAAGTACTGCAACCTTTTGTTGAAAGCATGGCGCTGGAGGTTTCCAGAGCGCTACAGTTTTTCTTTACGTCGACGCAGTTTAACCAGGTAAGTCACATTGTTCTTTCGGGAGGGTGTGCGGTGCTTCCAGGGGCGGATGAGGCCGTTGCGTCGCGGACGCAAATCAACACGGTGGTCGCCAATCCGTTTGCGGACATGCTTCTTTCGGAGCGAGTCAAGGCCAAAAATCTCCTGCAGGATGCGCCTTCGCTGGTCGTCGCTTGTGGTCTCGCCTTGCGGAGGTTTGACGAATGATTCGAATCAATCTACTTCCGCATCGGGAGGAAAAGCGGAAGGCCAGGCGGCAGCAGTTTTACGGATTGCTCGTCCTGGTTTCCGTTTTGGCCGGTCTGATTGTTTTTCTGACTTACTCAATTATCGACGGCTATATCACCTCCCAAGAGGCGCGGAATAGCTTCCTGAAGTCGGAGATAGCCGCTCTCGACAAGCAAATCGACGAAATCAAGAAGTTGAAGGAGCAGACACAAGCGTTGCTCGCGCGCAAGCAAATCATCGAGTCGTTGCAGCGAGACCGGGCTGAAGCGGTTCGTTTGTTGAGCGAACTTGTAAAGCAGATGCCTGAGGGGGTTTATCTCCGGTCCATCAAGCAGGAAAACGCGAAAATATCGCTTGTTGGTTATGCGCAATCGAGTGCCCGAGTATCGACCCTGATGCGGAATATCGAAGCTTCACCGTGGCTGGAAAGACCTCAGTTGGTCGAAATCAAGGCGGTCCAGGTGGAGAAAAGGCGTTTGAATGAATTCAGCCTGTTTGCATTTCTCAAGCGTGAATCGCCTGAGGGGGGTAAGAAATGAGTGCCGCGTCTCCCGCGAAGCTTGATTTGAAGTCACTTGCTGATGATTTTCGTAATCTCAGTCCCAACGATGTCGGCGCTTGGCCTCTTCTTCCGAGAGTCGCGGTACTGCTCGGTCTTTTCGTGGCGATCCTTGCTGCGGGATGGTGGTTCGTCTGGAACGACCAGTTAGGCGTCCTTGAAGAACGTCGTCTGGAAGAAGGCCGTCTCCGGGAGGAGTTTGTTACCAAGAAGACACAGGCTGTCAATCTTGAGTTGTATAAGCAGCAAATGAACGAGATCGATCGCTCGTTTGGCGCGCTTTTGAAACAACTGCCAAACAAGGCCGAGATTGAGTCCTTGCTCATCGAGATCAATCAATCCGGAATGGGACGGGGTTTGCAGTTCGAGTTGTTCAAGCCAGGTCAGGAAGTGCAGAAGGACTTCTATGCAGAATTGCCCGTTACCGTGCGGCTTACGGGGAATTATCATGACTTGGGTGCGTTCGCGGGGGATATCGGGCGACTATCCAGAATCGTGACGCTCAACAGTATTTCGATAGCCTCCAATCAGCAGGCAAAGGATGGGAGCCTGGTGATGGATGCGGTGACAAAGACTTTCCGCTACCTTGATGACGAGGAACTGGCTGCCAAGAAAAAGGCGGAAAAGAAAGCCACCAAGGGTAAGAAAAAATGAAAAAGTCCATTGTCGTGCTGCTAAGCATGCTGCTGCTTGCTTGCTCAAATACCGAGCATGAAGACTTGCGTCAATGGATGTCGGAGACCTCTAAAGGTATCAAGGGCAAGATTCCTGAATTGCCGCAAGTGAAGCCGTATGAGGCTGTGCCTTACGACGTGGGAAATCTCCTTGATCCGTTCAAACCAGGAAAAATCGGACCGGATCAGAAGAAGGGAGGCGGAGGTGGTTTGCAGCCTGATCTCGACCGTCCGCGCGAACCGCTTGAGGCGTATCCGCTCGAGTCCTTGAAGTATGTCGGGGTAATGACCAGGAAGGGTACTTCATTCGCGATCGTCCTGGTCGACGGTGCCCTGTATCAAGTCCGGGCAGGGAATTACATGGGGCAAAATTTCGGCGTTATTACCCAGATCTCCGAGTCTGAGTTGAAATTGAAAGAACTGGTTCAGGATCCGGCCGGGGATTGGACCGAAAGAGAGAGTGTGCTTATGTTGCAGGGACAGGAGGGGAAAAAGTGAGAAAAATCAGAGGTTGCCTGCTAAGCATGGTCTTGTGGTTCGGCCTGTCAGTAATCTCGGTACATGCTCAGGATACGGGCCAAAATTCCATTGAGGCGATGACGGTCGCTCAACAAGGGAGTGTGGTCAACGTAAAGATGACCTTCAAAGAGCCGCTGAGCGAACTGCCGTCGGGTTTCAGTGTGGCCAAGCCAGCGCGTATTGCGCTCGATTTCCCCAACGTCGCGAATGGCTTGAGAGCCTCGTCGCAGGTCTATAACGAAGGTGCGCTGAAGAGCGCGAACATCATTCAGGCCGATGGCCGCACGCGAGTCGTTCTGAATCTGACGCAAGCGATGACCTACGAGACAGCCATTGACGGGAATGCACTGGTTCTTTCATTAACGCCGAGTGCCAAGGATGGTGGCGCCGCGCCGCGTGTCGAGCATTTCTCGCAGGCAAGTCCTTCGCAAGACAGGAATAGCATTCGCGATATCTCGTTCCGCCGTGGCAAAGACGGTGAGGCAAGAATTAGCGTTGATCTTGCCGACTCGAATGCCGGTATCGATATTCGTCAGCAGGGCGAGCGGCTTGTTGTCGACTTTGTCAAAGTCGGAGTCCCTGAAATGCTGCGCAAGCGCATGGACGTGACCGACTTTGCGACTCCTGTCGTGTCGATCAACACGATTCAGCAAGGTGCAAATGCCCAGATGACGATTAGTCCAAAGGGGTTGTGGGAGCACAACGCCTATCAGACGGACAATCAATTCGTAATCGAGGTCAAGCCCGTCGTCGAAAATCCGAACAAACTGGTGCAAGGCTCGCGCGGGGGGTACCAAGGCGAGAAATTGTCGCTCAACTTCCAGAATGTTGATGTCCGACGACTGCTTCAGGTTATTGGCGAGTTTACCGGGATGAACATGGTGGTGAGCGACTCGGTCGGTGGCTCCATTACATTGATTTTGAAAGACGTTCCTTGGGATCAGGCGCTCGATATCATCCTGCAGCAGAAAGGGCTCGATATGCGCAAGAACGGGAATGTCATCATGATTGCGCCGCGGGAAGAGATCGCTACGAAAGAGAAGCTTGAATTTGAATCAAAAGCGCAGATTGGCGATCTTGAGCCCTTGAGAACTGAGAGCTTCCAGATGAACTACATTAAAGCAGCTGATGTTCAAAAGCTTCTGGTCGATCCGAAACAGACCTTGCTTTCAAAGCGCGGTAGCGCTCTCCTCGACGATCGTTCCAACATGATGTTCGTCAAGGACACGCCGAGCCGCCTGGATGACGTGCGGGAAATGATCGCAAAAGTCGATACTCCGGTTCGTCAAGTGATGATTGAGGCAAGAATTGTCGAGGCTGGCGATAGCTTTGCCAAGAACATCGGTGTTCGGCTGGGGTTCAACGACACGACGGGAGGAGGAGACTCAGGAGTCGCGGTTGGCGGTAGTCTTGATGCAACAGGCTACATGACTGGTCAGGTGAGTACAAAGGCAACACTGACAAACGCGAGTTCCGTGAATCTTCCTGCGACGCCCCGCGCGGGAAATGCGGGGGTGTTTTCGATGATCCTGTTCAATAGTGCGAAGACCAAGTTCTTGAACGCTGAGATCTCGGCGCTTGAGGCGGATGGCCGGGGCAAGGTGATATCAAGTCCGCGCGTGATGACTGCCAATCAGATCGAAGCCATTATCGAGCAAGGCGTGGAAATTCCCTATCAACAGGCAACGAGTTCTGGTGCAACGAGTGTTTCCTTCCGCAAGGCAAATCTATCGTTGAAGGTCAAGCCACAGATTACGCCGGACGGGAAAATCACGATGTCGCTGGATATCAACAAGGACACGCCAAACACTACGTTGTCGACGGGGGCCGGTGTTGCCATCGATACGAAGCACGTGAAAACGGAGGTGTTGGTTGAGAACGGTGGAACCGTTGTCATCGGTGGGGTTTATACGCAGACGATTCGCGACAATACGCAGCGAATCCCCTTCTTCGGCGATCTCCCGTATATTGGCTGGCTGTTCAAGAACCGGGAATGGATCGACGATAAAACGGAACTCCTGGTATTTATTACCCCGAAGATCGTCGCTGAAGGGTTAAGCGTCCGCTAGATGCTCTTTCAGTCTTGATGTCCGATGAGGGGTGGTGATTCAGAGAAATCTTCCACCCCTCAGCGTTTTTTGCGGCGTCGATGTCGATTCGACGAGTTGTTGCGTCTGCTGCCGCCTTCGCGGGGATTGTCTCGCTGGTACAGGAATCTGCCGAGCACGGGACTTCCTCTGTAAAATCATAACGGTCTGTCCGAATACTGATGCGGTGCACGTTGGTGAAACAAAATCTGTATCGGGTCGTGGCGGGACGTGTGCCGATTGGCGCGCTCATGTCGATCGCCAAGGCTGCTGGTTGTGGAATACTGAGTTAGTGAATAAAGAGCAAAACAGTTCGAATGTCTACTTGGTCGGCCTGATGGGGTCGGGCAAGACCACGATCGGCCGGATTCTCGCCAAACGATTGGGCTTGGTGTTCATGGACACGGATCGAGAGGTCGAAGAGCGAACCGGCGTAAGTATCCCGACGATCTTCGAGATCGAAGGGGAGGATGGGTTTCGGCGCCGGGAGTCGCAAGTCGTCGAAGATTGCACCAGGATGTCGAACGCGATCGTTGCGACCGGCGGCGGGGTTGTGTTGCGACCGGAGAATCGCGAGAACCTGACCAAAAGCGGGTTCGTGGTTTACCTGAATGTCCCGCCACACATCCTGTGGGAGCGAACACGCGCCGACAAGAACCGTCCGCTGCTTAAGGTTGATGATCCGTTAGGCAAGCTTCAGCAGCTCTTTGCGCAACGCGACCCCCTCTACCGGGAAGTTGCGGACTTGGTGGTCGATGGAAGCCGCATTAACGCACAGGGCGTAACGCAATTGTTGATGAAGGAATTTGGAAATCGATGGAGTCATTGAGCGTTTCGCTGGCAGATAGAAGCTATCCGATCCACATTGGCGCGGGCGTTGCCGCGCGTGCCGACCTGCTGCTCCCGCATCTTGTACATCCGAAGGCGGTTATTGTCACCAATACGACGGTTGCTCCGCTTTATGCCGACGCTTTGTCCGGGCTGTTGCGAAATGCCGGTGTCGACTCATCGAACCTGCTATTGGCGGACGGCGAGCAATTCAAGAACTGGGAAGCGCTGAATTCGGTATTCGACTTCCTGCTTGAGAAACGTTGTGATCGAAGCACCACGCTGATTGCCCTGGGGGGCGGAGTGGTCGGGGATCTCACGGGCTTTGCTGCGGCTTGCTACCAGCGGGGGGTTCCGTTCATTCAGGTTCCGACAACTTTGCTGGCGCAGGTCGACTCCTCCGTTGGCGGCAAGACCGCGATCAACCACCCGCGCGGAAAGAACATGATCGGTGCGTTCTATCAGCCCGAGGTCGTGCTGGCCGACACCGACGTTCTGACAACGCTGCCGGACAGAGAACTGCGTGCGGGCTTGGCCGAGGTCATCAAGTACGGCCTGATACGCGACCTGCCGTTCCTGGAGTGGCTCGAGCAGAATCTCGACGACGTGCTGGCTCGTCGGCCCGACGCACTGGTGTTTGCGATTGCACGTTCCTGCAAGAACAAAGCTGAGGTCGTCTCTGCGGACGAAAGGGAAAAGGGCGAGCGGGCATTGCTGAATCTCGGGCACACCTTTGGTCATGCGATCGAGGCGGGTATGGGGTACGGCGCCTGGCTGCACGGTGAGGCGGTCGCGGCGGGAACGATGATGGCGGCAGACCTGTCGCGCCGACTGGGGTGGCTGAACGACGGCGACGTTGAGCGAATTGATGCCCTGTTTCGTCGGGCAGGACTGCCGACTGTCGGGCCGGCACTGGCGCCGGCGAAGTACCTCGAACTCATGCAGCACGACAAGAAGGTTCAGAACGGGAAGATGAACCTCGTCCTGCTTGAACAGATCGGTCGTGCCGTATCGACCAGCGCCGCTCCCCTGTCGGACGTTACCCAGGCGATTACCAGCCGGACGTGACGCGGTCGGGCTCGTCGGTCGCCGCCGATTAGGGTGGGCACCGCGCGACCGGTTGCTGCCGAGGCGCCTCACGCAAAACAAGGGTGCGCTTCTTCGGTAGAATTGGTCGTTCGATTCCGACTGTTTCCGTTCTGGAGGTTTGCCATGCCCGATTATCGTTCCCGTACTTCGACCCACGGCCGAAACATGGCCGGCGCCCGCGCGCTTTGGCGCGCCACCGGCATGAAGGACGGCGACTTCGGCAAGCCAATCATCGCCGTTGTGAATTCTTTCACGCAGTTCGTCCCGGGACACGTACACCTCAAGGATATCGGGCAACTGGTCGCGGCCGAAATCGAGAAGGCGGGTGGTATCGCCAAGGAGTTCAATACCATCGCCGTCGATGATGGCATCGCCATGGGCCATGACGGCATGCTCTATTCGCTGCCGTCGCGCGATCTGATTGCTGATTCAGTCGAGTACATGGTCAACGCGCATTGTGCCGACGCCATGGTCTGCATCTCCAATTGCGACAAGATCACGCCGGGAATGTTGATGGCGGCGATGCGCGTCAATATTCCTACGATCTTCGTTTCGGGTGGCCCGATGGAGGCCGGCAAGTACAAGGCGCCGAGCGGGCAGATCGTTCATCTGGACCTGGTTGACGCGATGGTCAAGGCAGCCGACAGCAAGGTTTCCGACGCCGAAGTTGCCGAAATCGAGCGCTCCGCATGTCCCACGTGCGGCTCGTGCTCGGGGATGTTCACAGCGAATTCGATGAACTGCCTGACCGAAGCGCTGGGTTTTGCGCTTCCCGGCAACGGTACGCTGGTCGCTACTCACGCCGATCGCAAGGAATTGTTCATCAAGGCGGGGCACCAGATCGTCGAGCTTTGCCGGCGCTACTACGAGCAGAACGACAACTCGGTGCTGCCGCGCTCTATCGGTTCGTTCGAGGCGTTCGAGAACGCGATGACGCTCGACGTAACGATGGGCGGCTCGACCAATACCGTCCTGCACCTCCTGGCCGCCGCGCAGGAGGCCGGCGTCAACTTCACGATGAATGACATCGACCGCATCTCGCGCAAGGTGCCCTGCCTGTGCAAGGTGGCGCCGATGACCGACAAGTTCCACATCGAGGACGTGCATCGCGCTGGCGGCATCATCGGCATTCTGGGCGAACTCGCACGCTCGAACCTGCTGCACCTGAATGTCCCGACCGTGCATACGAAGACGCTGGGCGAAGCCATCGACATCTGGGATGTCATGCATCGCGCCCACGACCTCTCCGTTTACGAGTTTTTCCGCGCCGCACCGGGCGGTGTGCCGACGCAAGTGGCTTTCTCGCAGAACCGGCGCTATCCCGAACTCGATCTCGATCGCACGCACGGCTGCATCCGCGATCAAGCCAACGCCTACTCGCAGGAAGGCGGCCTTGCCGTGCTCTTCGGCAATATCGCCGAGGACGGTTGTATCGTGAAAACGGCGGGTGTCGACGAGAGCATCTGGAAGTTCAGCGGCCGGGCGCGCGTTCATGAGAGCCAGGATGCCGCCGTGCAGGCCATCCTGGGCGACGAGATCGTCGCCGGCGATGTGGTCGTGATCCGTTACGAAGGACCGAAGGGCGGCCCGGGCATGCAGGAGATGCTCTATCCGACGTCCTACCTCAAGTCCAAGGGCCTCGGCAAAGCCTGTGCTTTACTGACCGACGGTCGTTTCTCTGGCGGCACGTCCGGCCTCTCGATCGGCCACGTCTCGCCGGAAGCGGCGGAAGGCGGCGCGATTGGTCTCGTCGAGGAAGGCGATACGATCGAGATCGACATCCCGGCGCGCCGTATTCATCTCGCGGTTTCAGCGGGTGAACTCGAAGAGCGCCGGCAGGCGATGAACGCCAAGGACGACAAAGCCTGGGCGCCTGCACATCCGCGCAAGCGGCACGTCTCCAAGGCGCTGCAGGCCTACGCGTTGATGGCGACTTCGGCAGCGACCGGCGCGGTGCGCGACCTCAGCCTGCTCAAGCGGCGTTGATGCGGCGGGTCGGTTACGCGATTACCTGAAAGGAATCTTGCCAAATGTCTCTCTCCCTCTGGCTCGCCTTCTTGCTGGCGGCCATCCTGATTGCCATTTCGCCCGGACCGGGTGCGGCCGCATCGATGAGCGCCGGTATGCGCTTTGGCTACCGCTCGGCCGTGCGCGTGATCGGCGGCCTGCAGACTGCTCTGGTCATCCAGCTCACCGTCGTTGCGCTCGGCCTCGGGGCCTTGCTCCTCACGTCGAAGCACGCCTTCGATGCCGTCAAACTCCTTGGTGCCGCTTACCTCATCTGGCTCGGCATCCAGAAATGGCGCTCGCCACCGGAGGAGATTGACGCAGAGAAGTTGGCTATCGCGGCCAAAGGCTTGTTCATGGAAGGTCTGCTCGTCAACCTGACCAATCCCAAGGCGATCGTCTTCATCGCCGCGCTGACGCCGCAGTTCATCGATCCAACGCGTCCGCAATGGCCGCAATTCGTCATCATGGGCTTGACCATGTGCGGCGTCGACAGCATCGTCATGTCGGGGTACGCGCTGCTTGCCACCCGTTTGCGGCGTTGGTTGCGCAATCCCGCAGCCTTGAAGTCGCAGAATCGTTTCTTTGGCGGAATTTTCGTCGGCGCGGGCGTCCTGCTCGCCAATTCGAGCCGCGCCTGACCGGATGCGAGCATGGGCCGCTTTGTCGCCGCTGGTCATCGTGCTTATTCTTTCGACCGGCAGCGCCCGGGGCGACGAGGCGCTGGCAAAGTCGAAGAACTGCATGGCGTGCCACGCACTCGATGCCAAACGCATCGGCCCGTCGTTCAGGGACATCGCCAGGCGGTATGCCGGTCAGAAGGACGTCGATGCCGCGCTCGCCGAGCGGGTCATCAAGGGCAGCAAGGGCGTGTGGAAAGCGGAGCTCAAGGCGGAAGTCGTCATGCCGCCGAATCCACGGGTAAAGCCGGATGAAGCCGCCAGGATCGTCCAGTGGATCCTCGGCCAGAAGTAGATCTGAAGACAAAAAAACCGGCGCTTGCCGGTTTTTTTGTGGGCAACGCCGGCACGGTTTCCTTCTACAGTTCCATCGTCTCGGCGAATTGCAGCGCCTGCATCTGGGCGCGGTTGAACTGCTCGGCGGAAAGTCCGAGCATGCCGGCCTGCTCGGCGAGCGCGACACCGTCTTCGCCCTCGCTGACCTTGGCCAGTTCGAGGAAGGGGCCGTAAACACCGCCGTGCCCGAGCAGTGCGTCGCAGATCGGCTCGGGCAGACTCATCGACTCGAGCACCTTCTCCATGCTGACGCCGAGTAGCGCATCGAGCATCGAGAACGCGCCGGTGATGAACAGGTTGTCGTATTCCTGCCGGTCGACAAGCCCGTGCGAGAGCAACTCCATCAGGCGCGCGCGCGTCAGCGCGGTATGCATCAGCGCCGGGGCCATCGGGTCTTTGCTCGCCGTGGCCAGCAGCAGCGAAAGCCACTTGTTGAGCTTCTCGTAACCGAGGATGGTCACCGCGTGGCGGAAGGACTGGATCTCGCAAGAAAGCCCGAAACCGGCCGAGTTGATGTAGCGCAGCAATTTGTAGGAGAGCGCCACGTCCTGCTTGAGCGCAGCTTCGATCTCCTTGACCTCCGCATTCTTGCGCACCAGGTTCAGCACGCGGATGATCTGCGCCTGTCCGGGGTTGAGCGCCTTGGCCGGCGGCTTGCCGGGGTTCTTGAAGAACCAGCTGGCGGCGGCATTGACGCCGGCGTCGAGGCAGGCCTGGAAGGTCGGCGCGTCGAACACGTTGAATGCGACGCCGATGCCATAGGGCTGGGTCTTCGTCGCCAGGATCTTCAGTTGCGCCGGTGTGTAGCGCCGTGCGTCGAAGCTGATGAAGCGGAACGACAAGCCGGTCGCCAGCGCCGCGCCCGCGTCGTTGTCGAAAACCATGCACAGCGATGGCTGGGTGGCCTTGAGCGCGGCGACCAGGGCGGCGCCGTCAGCGCCGACGAGGGTGGATGGGCGGACTTCGAACGTCGCGTTGCCCGGGAAGAGCCATTCGAGCACGCTCGCATCGCATGTCGAGCCGCAGTTGATAAACACGAGCTTCTCGCCTTGCGGCCAGAATTCGGCGAGCAGCGCCAACGCGTCGGCGGCGTCCTTCAGCGTCGCGCCGCCCTGCGGGTGAAGCGTCAGGCGCGTGGCGATGATCTTGCTCTGGCGATTGACGAGCGGCTGACGGGAAATGAACACTTCGGGCATTGTTTTCAACCTTCTGTAGGGCGCGGCCTGCGCTCACCGGACGCATCGTTGGCGAATTCGAACGAATCCGCGAAGAATTCGTTCTCGGGCAGACGACATTGTCCGACAAAATCGCCTCGGGCGGCATCCACCATTGCCGGCGAGCCACAAACATACACCTGATGGGCGGAAAGGTCCGGCCAATCCAGCATGGCGGCGACGTGAACCAGGCCGGTCCTTCCCGGCCAGTCGTCGCCTGGTTGCGCGTCGGACAGCACCGGGACGAAGCGGATATGTGCGTGTTCGCGTGCCCAGGCCTCGGCGAGTGGTTGAAGATACAGGTCGGCAGGTGTCCGGCCGCCCCAGTAGATCGTCGTCGGGCGTGACGACTTCTCCGCGATCATGTACTCGACGATGGCCTTGATCGGCGCAAAACCGGTGCCGCCCGCCACCAGCAAAATCGGTTTGTCCGAATCCTCGTGCAGATAAAAGCTGCCGTGCGGCCCATTGATCCGCAGGATGTCGCGTTCCTTCAGCGTCGAGAACACGTGGCCGGTAAAGAAACCGCCGGGTACGTGACGGATGTGCAACTGCAGAGTGGCGTCGTCGTTCGGCGGGTTGGCCAGCGAGAAAGCTCGCCGACGACCTTCCTTCAGCAGGATCTCGATGTACTGCCCGGGCAGGAACTGCAGCCGCTCGCTGGCCGGGAGCTTGACTTCGACGATCATCACGTCGCGCGCGGCGCGCGTCATTTTCTGCACGCGCACCGGCAAGGTCTTGACCGGCAGGTCGCGCACCGAACGCACTTCGCGGACTTCGATGTCCAGGTCGCTCCTTGCCTTGGCGCAGCAGAACAAGGCGAAACCGTCGCGTCGGTCGTCTTCGCTCAGCGCGTGAAGCTGCGCTTCTCCATGGTCAATCTCGCCGCTCAGCACCTTGCCCCGGCACGATCCGCAGGCTCCGTTCCGGCAGCCGTAAGGCAGGATCACTCCCTGGCGCAAGGCGGCGTCGAGGACGGTCTCGTCGACTTCGGCGGCAAAGCCGTGCGTCCCGGGCTGAACGTTGATCTGGAAAGCCATCAAAACTCCCTGCGAGTTGATTCCGGTAAAATTGTGCGGTGAAAAAACAGCAAAAAACACGGCGAAAACTGCAGAAGCTCCTGATCGTCGGCTGTGGCGATGTGGCTCGCCGCACCTTGCCGCGCCTCGTCGGCCGCTACCGCCTCTTCGCCTTGCTGCGCGACCCGACGCAGTTTTCATTCTGGCGGGATCACGGCGCCTGCCCGGTGCTGGCCGATCTGGACGAGCCTTCGACGCTCAAGCGTCTCGCCGGGCTCGCCGACATCTTGCTGCATTTTGCGCCGCCGCCTGAACGTGGCACCGTCGATACCCGCATGCGCCGGCTGCTTGCCGCCTTATGCCGGGGGCAAAGTCTACCACAGCGACTTGTCTACATAAGTACGAGCGGCGTCTACGGCGATTGTGCCGGCGAACGCATCGACGAGACGCGCCCTGCGCGCCCTGCGACCGCACGAGCAAGGCGTCGTGTCGATGCGGAAACTCGGCTGCGCCGGTTCGGTGTGCGCGGCGGGACGCGCGTCAGCATCCTGCGCGCCCCGGGGATCTACGCCGGCGACCGGCTGCCGCTCGAGCGTCTGATGAAAGGCGCCAACGTTCTGCGCGACGAAGACGACGTGTTCACCAACCACATCCACGCCGACGACCTGGCGATGTTGACCTGCGCCGCGCTACGCTACGGCCGTGCGAATCGTTGTTACAACGCGACTGACGACGCGGAGATGAAAATGGGCGAATACTTCGACCTCGTTGCCGACCGTTTCGGGCTGCCGCGCTCGCCCCGCGTTTCGCGCGCCGAGGCTCAAGGAACGCTCTCGCCGGTTCAGCTTTCGTTCATGAGCGAGTCGCGTCGGCTCTCCAACCGACGTATCAAGAGCGAACTCAAGGCACAATTGCGCTTTCCGCAGGTTGCGGACGGTATCAACGCCGCCTGGCGCGAAAGGAACGCCTGATGCTCTACCTCGAAATCAGGTCGCTGCACATTCTTCTCGTGACCAGCTGGTTCGCCGGCCTCTTCTACCTGCCGCGCATCTTCGTCAATCTGGCGATGGTGCCGGCGGACAGCGTCGCCGAGCGCGACCGCCTGCTGCTCATGGCCGGAAAGCTCTACCGCTTCATGACGCCGATCGGCTACCTCGCGCTGATCACCGGCCTCTGGCTGTGGCTCGGTGTCGGGATATCCGGGCCGTGGATGCACGCCAAGCTGTTGCTCGTCGTCGGTCTCGTCGGCTACAACCACTATTGCCGCAAGCTGCTGCGTGACTTCAACAACGGCTGCAACACACGCAGCCATGTCTGGTTTCGCTGGTTCAACGAG
Organism: Propionivibrio sp.; assembly: GCF_017995515.1. Taxonomy (GTDB): domain Bacteria; phylum Pseudomonadota; class Gammaproteobacteria; order Burkholderiales; family Rhodocyclaceae; genus Propionivibrio. Next base: position 6,765 of record NZ_JAGOIT010000024.1, on the reverse strand, counting down.
ATTCCCGTCGTCGTGCTGCTCGCCGTCATCCTGCTGGTCGTGCTCAAGCCGTTTTAGTCCCTCCCCTTTCTAGGATTTCCTTGTGGAAAAATTCTTTGCCAGTTGTCCGCGCGGGCTCGAAGCCCTGCTTGCCGAAGACCTCACCGCCGCCGGCGTGAAGGATTTGAAGGCGATTCCCGGCGGTGTGCATTTCGTCGCCGACTGGCCGACCTGCTACGCCGTCAACCTTCACTCGCGCATTGCCACGCGCATCCTCTGGCGCGTCGCGCACGGTCGTTACGCCAAGGAGGACGATATCTACAAGCTCGCCCTCGACTCTCCGTGGGGCAAGTGGTTCGCGGCGACGCAGACGATTCGCGTCGATGTGACGGCGGTAAAGAGTCCGCTGAAGAGCCTGGAGTTCATCACGCTGCGCATCAAGGACGCGATCTGCGACCGCTTTCGCGCCGATACCGGCAAGCGGCCGAACGTCGACACGCGCGAGCCGGACGTGCGCATGCACGGCTTCATCACCGCCGACGAGTGCACGCTCTACATCGATACGTCCGGGGCGCCGCTTTACCAGCGCGGTCTGCGCCAGAAGACGGTCGAAGCGCCGCTCAAGGAGAACGTCGCTGCCGGCATCATCCGGCTCTCGGGCTGGCAGCCGGGCATGCCGTTGCTCGATCCGATGTGCGGCAGCGGCACCTTTCTCACCGAGGCTGCGCAGATGGCGCTCAACATCGCACCGGGCGCGGGCGGGCGCAGCTTCGGCTTCCAGCGATTGAAGAACTTTCAGCTCGGCGTCTGGAAAGACATGCTCGACGAGGCGATGGACGTCGAGAAACCGGCCGCGTTCGCCGGAATCTACGGCAGCGACATTTCGCCGGTTTCGGTGCGCGCGGCGCTCGCCAACCTCGACCGCGCCGGCCTGCTGCCGGCGGTCAAGCTGAGTTCGGGCGACATCCTGGAGATCGAAGCGCCGCCGCGCGGCGAAGGCGAGGCGGGCATCATGATCGCCAATCCGCCCTACGGCGAACGGCTCTCGGAGCAGGAGGAACTCGCGGCCTTCTATCCGCAGCTCGGCAGTGCGCTCAAGCGCAACTTCGCCGGCTGGAACTGCTTCCTCCTCACGGCCGACCTGCGCATGCCCAAGCTGATGCGCCTGACGCCGAGCAAGAAGACGCCGCTCTACAACGGCGCGATCGAGTGCCGGCTCTTCGAATTCAAGATGGTCGCCGGCAGCAACCGGCGCTGAGCAGCAAGCGAATCAGGCCAGCGTGCCGTTCTGGTAGTCGTTGATCGCCTGTTCGATCTCCTCGCGCGTGTTCATCACGAAGGGGCCGTACTGCACCACCGGCTCGCCGAGCGGGCGCGCGGCGAGCAGCAGGAAGGCCGCCGGACCATCGACGGCGCTCACCCGAACTTCGTCGCCGCCGACCAGCGCGCCGGCGCTGTGCGTATCGAGGCTGCGCGACGTGTCGGCCGGACCGATCGCGAGCTTGCCCTCGTAGCCATACACGAACACCGTGTGCCCTTCCGGCACGGGGTGCGTGAACGTCGCCCCCGCTTCCAGCCGGACGTCGAAATAGCGCGGTTCGGTACTCAGGCCGTGGATCGGGCCGCGTACCTTTCCTTCTCCGGTTTCGAGTTCGCCGGCGATCACGCGCGCCGTGACCTTGTCGGCGAGTGCGACGGTCGGGATTTCGTCCGGCCGGATGTCGCGGTAGTGCGCCGGCTTCATCTTTTCCTTCGCCGGCAGGTTGAGCCAGAGCTGGAAGCCGCGCAAGCGCCCACTCACTTGCTGCGGCATTTCCGAGTGGATGATGCCACGTCCGGCGGTCATCCATTGGGCGCCGCCGGCCAGCAGGTCGCCGCGATTGCCGAGATGGTCCTCGTGCAGCATGTGGCCGTCGAGCATGTAGGTGACCGTCTCGAAACCACGATGCGGATGACTCGGGAAGCCGGCGATGTAGTCGTTGGCGTCGTACGAGGAGAACTCGTCGAGCATCAGGAGGGGGTCGAGACGAACACCCGAGCGCTGCCCCAGGCTGCGCCGGAGCTTGACGCCGGCACCGTCGGAGGTGGGTTGCGAGGGGATGACGTGTTGCAGCGTACGGATGTTCATGACGACTCCTTGGTGTGGTTGCGAGTGAGTGAGTGACTCAGGCAGCCAGTTCTTCCAGCTGGTCCTGCGCCTTGGCGAGTGCCGCCTGCTTGCTTTCCTCGCCCATGTTCAGTCCTTCGGCGTAGATGAACTCGACGTCGGTGATCCCCAGGAAACCGAGGAAGTCGCGCACGTAGGTCGTCTGGCTGTCGAGCGGCGTGCCGGCATAGAGGCCGCCGCGCGTGGCGAAGATGTAGGCCTTCTTGCCGGTGAGCAGACCTTCCGGGCCGTTGGCGGTATAGCGGAAGGTGACGCCGGCACGCGCGATGCGGTCGAAGTAGGCCTTGAGCGTCGATGGCGCGCCGAAGTTGTACATCGGCAGACCGAGCACGATGACGTCGACCGACTTGATTTCCTCGATCAGCGCGTCCGCCGCGGCGGCGAGTTCCTGCTGGCGTGCGGTACGTTCCTCAGGTTTTGCGATGTAGGCCAGGAAGTGCTCGGCGTCGAGGTGCGGCAGCGGGTTGCTGGCGAGGTCGCGCACGATCACGTTCGCGTCGGCGTTGTTGGCTTTCCAGGTGGCGACGAACTTGTCGGTGAGTTGGCTCGATTGTCCGCCAGCGGCGAAAAGGCTGGTATTGAGTTGCAGCAGGGTTTTCATGGCACACCTCCGTGGTTGGGATGGGCGTATTAAACAATTTACGAATGAGATAAAAAAGATCAATATTCAGCTCGTTTTTATCGAAAACTTAGATATGTCTAACGCTCCAGCCATCTCGCTTGACCAGTGGCGTGCACTGATCGCCGTCGTCGACGCCGGCGGCTATGCACAGGCGGCCGAAGTGCTGCACAAGAGCCAGTCGGCGGTGACCTATGCCGTACAGAAGATCGAATCCCAACTCGAACTGAAGGCGTTTGAAATCCAGGGGCGCAAGGCGATCCTGACGCCGACCGGGCAGATGCTCTACCGGCGCGCGCTGGCGCTCGTTGGTGAAGCGAGCGACCTGGAACAGGCGGCGCATACGCTTTCTGCCGGCTGGGAGGCCGAGATCCACCTGGCGGCGGAAGTGCTCTTCCCGGCGCGGCGCATCCTCGATTGCCTTGCACGCTTTGGCGAGGAGAGTCCGCGCACGCGCGTCGAACTGATCGAATCGGTCCTCGGCGGAACGCCCGAGGCCTTGCTCAAGGGGCAGGCCGATCTCGCCATCACGCCGCAGATCCCGCCGGGGTTTCTCGGCGAGTTGCTGATTCATTCGCGCGTGATCGCCGTCGCGCATCGTGATCACCCGTTGAATCGACTCGGGCGCGAGGTCACGCACCGCGACCTGCGCGCGCACCGGCACATCGTCGTCCGCGACACCGGAGCGAAGCGCGATCGCAAGGCGGTTTCGGTGGAGGTCGACCAGCGCTGGACAGTGAGCAACATCGCCAGCTCCATCCGCGCCGTAAGTTCCGGCTACGGCTTCGCCTGGCTGCCGATCGAGCATATCCGCGACGAATTGGCCGCCGGGCTGATCACGCCACTGCCGCTGCGCGAAGGCGGTGAACGCTCGGTACCACTCTATCTGGTACTCGCCGATCCCGTTTTCGCCGGGCCGGGCGTCCGCCGCCTGGCGCAGCTCATCCGCGAGTCCGTCGATGGGGAACGTGCAGCTCCCGCGTGAACGCCCAAAAAAACGGCGCCCGTCTTGCGGCGGGCGCCAATGCTGCTAACGAGTCCGGTCTTTGATCAGGCGGCTTTCTTCTCGCCGCCGACAAAGAAGCTGACAATGTAGCAGATCAGCCCGATCAGGAATACCACGCCGGACCATTCACGCATCCAGTAGAAGATGCTGACCTGATCCTGCACGACCATGAACTGCAGCGGGTTCTCCGACACGCGCTGCAGCCACACCTGAAGGATGCCGGCGGCGGTGAGGAAGAGCGTGATGAAGACCATCGCCACGGTCATCAGCCAGAACGACCACATCTCGACCACCTGCGCCTTGTTGCTGTTCGCGGCACGGCCGCGCAGCAGCGGCATGGCGTAGGAGATCATCGTCAGGTTGACCATCACGTAGGCGCCGTAGAACGCCATGTGGCCGTGCGCGGCGGTGATCTGCGTGCCGTGCGTGTAGTAGTTCACCGGCGCGAGCGTGTGAAGGAAACCCCAGACGCCGGCGCCGAGGAAGGCCATGACGCCGGTGCCGAGGGCCCAGAGTACGGCCGCCTTGTTCGGGTGCTCGCGGCGACGGCGATTGACCATGTTGAAGGCGAAGACGGTCATCGCGAAGAAGGGAATCGGCTCCAGTGCGGAGAAGATCGAGCCCCACCACTGCCAGTATTCCGGTGCGCCGATCCAGTAGAAGTGGTGGCCGGTGCCGATGAGGCCGGTGACCAGCGCCAGCGTAACGATGACGTAGAGCCACTTCTCGATCACTTCGCGGTCGACGCCCGTCACCTTGATCAGCACGTAGGCGAGCATGGCGCCCATGATCAGTTCCCACACGCCTTCGACCCACAGGTGCACGACGAACCACCAGAAGTACTTGTCGAGCGCGATGTTCGCGGGGTTGTAGAAGGAGAACAGGAAGAAGACCGCCAGACCCCACAGGCCGAGCAGGAGGACGATGCTGATCGACGTCTTGCGCCCCTTGAGCACCGTCATCGTGATGTTGAAGAGGAAGGCGAGCGCGACGACGACGATGCCGACCTTTGTCGGCAGCGGCTGTTCGAGGAACTCGCGACCCATCGTCGCCAGGACATTGTTGCCGGTGAGGTCGGCCAGCCGGGCGTAGGGGACCGCGAGGTAGCCGACGATGGTCAGCGCACCGGCGACGAGGAAGATCCAGAACATGATCAGCGCCAGTTTCGGACTGAACAGTTCAGTTTCCGACTCCTCGGGAATCAGGTAGTACGCCGCGCCCATGAAGCCGAAGAGCAGCCACACGATGAGCAGATTGGTATGCACCATGCGCGCGACGTTGAACGGGATCTCGGGGAAGAGGAAATCGCCGATCACGTACTGCAGGCCGAGGATGACGCCGAAGACGATCTGGCCGACGAAGAGGCCGATCGCCGCGATGAAGTAGGGTTTGGCAACCGCTTGTGTCTTGTATTGCATTTTCAGTTCTCCCGCGGATCAGCCCTGGACGTTGGGCGGCCAGTTGGCGTTGTTGATCTTGCTGACGTGTTCGAGGAAGGCCGCGACGGCGTCGAGTTCTTCTTCGGTCAGGTTGAACTGCGGCATGCTGCGCCGCCCCTCGATGCCTTCGACCGGGCGGCTCTGGATGAAGGCCTTGATCGCCTCCTTGCTGCCGAAGCGGACCATCACGTTGCCGAGTTCCGGCGCGAAGTACGCGCCTTCGCCCATCAGGGTGTGGCAGCCGATGCAGTTGCGCGTTTCCCAGATGTGCTTGCCGGCGGCGACCTGCGGCGTGATGTTCTGCCGCATGTCGCGCTTGGGCAGTTGCTTGATGGTGTCGAAGGTGAGCGCAAGGAACAGGAGGAAGAAAAACACCGTCCCGCCAAAAAACACGTTGCGCGCCATCGACTTCGAGAAAGCGCCACTCATGGATGTCTCCTCCGTCGTTGTTGATTGAGGAGCGCATTATTCGGCGCAGCCCGAAGCGGGGCATTGATGCAAATTAAAAACCCGACGGTTTACGTCGGGCTTGTCCGGAAAGCGAGCGCGTTTGTCCTGGAATTCCCAGTTGAATAACGAAAACCGCCCATCCTTCGATCGTTCGACAGGCTCACGACTCAGGACGAGCGGTTATTCTTGAGCGCACCGGTAGGGTCCACCTCCGTTCGCCCTGAGCAGCCCGCACAGCGGGCGTGTCGAAGGGTATGACGCGGGGCAACCGAGGATTTCAGGTTTATCGTTTCGCGTCGTCGCGCGCCGGGCCGAAGACCTCGTTGATCTGCTGCGTCACGCGGACGAAGGTCGTGCGCTTCGAGAGCTCCTTGAGCGTGCGCGCACCGACGTAGGTGCACGCCGAGCGCACACCGCCGAGGATGTCCTGCAGCGTGTTTTCCACCGGACCGCGGTAGTCGAGCAGGACTTCCTTGCCTTCCGAGGCGCGGTAGCCGGCGACGCCGCCGGCGTACTTGGTCATCGCCTCGCGCGAGCTCATGCCGTAGAAGCGCATCTTCTTCACGCCGTTGACCTCGACGAGGTCCGAGCCGCATTCGTCGTGGCCAGCGAGCATGCCACCGAGCATGATGAAGTCGGCGCCGGCGCCGAAGGCCTTGGCCAGATCGCCTGGCGAGGTGCAGCCGCCGTCGGCGCAGATCAGGCCGCGCAGGCCGTGCGCCGCGTCGGCGCATTCGATGATCGCCGAGAGCTGCGGGTAGCCGACGCCGGTCATGCGCCGCGTCGTGCACACCGAGCCGGGGCCGATGCCGACCTTGACGATGTCGACGCCATCGAGGATCAGCTCTTCGGTCATCTCGCCGGTGACGACGTTGCCGGCCATGATCGTGATCGCGGGATACGCCGCGCGCAGCTTGTGGATGAAGCTGATGAAGGCCTTTGTATAGCCGTTGGCGACGTCGACGCAGACGTTCTCGATCGTGCCGTTGGCTTTGTCCATGACGCGCTTGAACTTCTCGAAATCGGGAGCGGTGATGCCCATCGAATAGAAGTTCGACGATTGCTGCGGCTCGGCGAAGAAGGCGAGCAACTCCTCGTCGCTGTA
>NZ_JAGOIT010000023.1:32938-38078 GCF_017995515.1 Propionivibrio sp. | reverse complement strand
CTGTTGTGCGTCGGAGAACTTGAGGTCGATCCCGGCTTCCTTGGCGGCTTCCTTGATCGAGACTGTGTTGGCGGTACGCCATTCGCTTTCGGCACCGACCTGGGCAAAACCCAGCGTGATTTTCTTGTCAGCGGCAAAGGTCGGCATGGCAACGGCACCGGCGAGAACACCGACAACCAGAGCGGACAGCAGATTTCTTCTTGACTTCAGCATTGTTGTATCTCCTATTCGATAACAAGACCAACCATGAATTGGCGGCCCCAAGTCACCTCCCCGAGGAGGACTTTCCCGACGAACACCGTTGGCCAATCCCAGATATCAGCCGCACGGCACGCGTTCAGGCAATTGCACTGTTCAGACCGACCGCACCCAGCGCCCCCACACACGAAAACAAGCTGGATGTCAGACGAGACCTACCAGTCCTGCTACACCAATCCGCAATCACTCGCTTTAAATCCGTTGACACCGCTTGCGAGCAATTCAAGATCAATGCTTAAAACAACGGTACAAGTACAGTTATTTTTCGTCAACTATTTTAGTTTGTTTATTCAAAAACCATTTTTTGCACTTTCCACGCCAAACACTTGGACATGGATAATCCGGGGGAATCAGCAAAAAAATGCAAACTACAAAGCCGACAGCATACACACCATGGCAAAAAAAGCTGCCCGGAACAGGCACCCAAACGCGCCTCATCCGGAACACATCCAGAAAAGACCTTACACATCAGCACATTGGAAGAACCCGACCCGCGATACGAATGCGCACTCTTGTTATCGCCTAAATAAGACCAGCCCCCGGCAATTCGTCAAACCTGAAAATGATAATAGCCCCCTCAACACCTGTCCGTAAGGAACTGTCTGCCCAACATATGGATTGTTGAGCTACCTTGAACAGCAACTTTCCGAGCAGTTGATATCGAGTGAGTTTGACTGATACATATAGAGCAAAGAGGTCCAGATACGGGATCATCGCTCGGCCGCGGCCAGTGACGGCCCCCGACGCTCCACGATCGGCTGGTCGGGATCGCTTTCGGGCGATAGCGGAATGTACCCGACACGAGGAATAACCGCATGATTTAGATGGATTTTATGAGCCGATCTGAAGTACGATGGCGAATGCACCAAGTGGAAGGAGCCCCACCTTCGATAGTTGCAGACCGGCACACGCGGCGTACTGCCAACCGATATGACGGCCAACCACCTCGCTCTCGGAGAAGGCTTCAAACATGGACAAAAACGACTAAAGTTTTTATATATCAGCTTTTTTAGTTTGTTTTGATATAATTCGCCAATTAGCCGCTTCATCGCCCGCCACCAGCTGGCGAACTCTCAACCCAACGTCAAATAAGGACCCGACATGTTTGACCCAACTGATCATCCGCATCGTCGCCAGAACCCGCTGACCGGAAACTGGGTGCTGGTCTCGCCGCATCGAGCCAAGCGCCCGTGGCAGGGTCAGCAGGAAACGCCGGACCGCTCGGCTCGGCCGGCACATGATCCGGAGTGCTATCTCTGCACCGGCAACAAGCGCGTCACCGGCGAGCAGAATCCGGAGTACACGGATACCTTCGTATTCACCAACGATTTCGCCGCGCTGACCGTTGACGCGCCCGACGCGCCGGCCTCGGCGAATCCGCTGTTCCAGAATGGAAGCGCGCGCGGCACGAGCCGTGTCGTGTGCTTTTCGCCCGACCACAGCAAGAGTCTTCCCGAGCTTTCGCCGGCGGCCATCGAAAAGGTGATCGACACCTGGAGCGAACAGACGGCCGAACTCGGCGCCAAATATCCGTGGGTGCAGGTCTTCGAAAACAAGGGCGCGATGATGGGCTGCTCGATGCCGCATCCGCACGGCCAGATCTGGGCCAACAGCTTCCTGCCCAACGAGGCCGCGACCGAGGACAAGCATCAGCGCGCTTACTTCGAAGCACACGGCCGCCCACTGCTGCTCGACTACGCGACGCAGGAAGCCGGCGGTGAGCGCGTCGTGGTCGAAACCGCGCACTGGCTCGCCGTCGTCCCCTATTGGGCGGCTTGGCCGTTCGAAACCTTGTTGATGCCGAAGGCGCGTGTCGCGCGGCTACCCGACCTCAGTGAAGCGCAACGCAAGGATCTGGCAATCGCGCTGAAGAAACTGACGAGCCGCTACGACAACCTGTTCACGTGCTCCTTCCCCTACTCGATGGGCTGGCACGGCGCGCCGTTCAGTGAGGGCGACCAGGAACACTGGCAACTGCACGCGCACTTCTACCCGCCCCTGCTGCGCTCGGCGACCGTGCGCAAATTCATGGTCGGTTACGAGATGTTGGCCGAATCGCAGCGCGACCTGACCCCCGAGCAAGCCGCCGATCGCCTGCGCGCGGTGAGCGACGTGCACTTCAACGAAATCTGAAAATCCGGGACGGAAACTTCCATGCTTCCACTGCAGAAAACCACGCAAACCTTTATCTCCGCGTTCGCCAGCCAGCCGACGCTGTCGGTCCAGGCACCGGGCCGGGTCAACCTGATCGGCGAGCACACCGACTATAACGGCGGTTTCGTCCTGCCGTGCGCGATCGACTATCACACCGTGATCACCGGCTCGCGGCGTAACGACGACCGCGTGCGCGTCATCGCGGTCGACTACGACGGAGAGGAAGATGAATTCGACCTCGGCAAGCCGATCCAGCCACGCAAGAACCTGCTCTGGGCGAACTACGTGCGCGGCGTCACCAAGCACCTGCTCGAAGCCGGACATCGGCTGGGCGGTGCCAACCTCGTCATCAGCGGCAACGTCCCGCAAGGCGCCGGGCTGAGTTCTTCGGCCTCGCTCGAAGTGGCGACCGGGCAATTCTTCAAGTCGCTGTTCGACCTCGCGATCAGCCCGACCGAAATTGCGCAGATCGGCCAGCGCGCCGAGAACCTGTTCGTCGGCTGCAATTGCGGCATCATGGACCAGCTGATCTCGGCGCAAGGCAAGGCCGGCCACGCGCTGCTGATCGATTGCCGGAGCCTCGAAACCCAGTCTTTCTCGATGCCGGCCGACCTGGAGGTCGTGATCATCAACTCGAACGTGAAGCGCGGCCTCGTCGGCAGCGAGTACAACACGCGCCGCGAGCAGTGCGAGGAAGCCGCGCGCTTCTTCGGCGTCAAGGCCTTGCGCGACGTCGATCTCGCCACCTTCGAAGCAAAGTGTGGGGGACTCGATCCGGTGGTCGCCCGCCGCGCGCGCCACGTCATCACCGACAGCCAGCGCGCGATCGATCTCGCCGCCACGCTCAACGCCGGCGACCTGGCGAAGATCGGGCAGTTGATGGCCGACTCGCACGCCTCGATGCGCGACGACTTTGAGATCACCGTGCCGCCGGTCGATGCGCTCGTGCGCATCGTCAAGGAAGCCATCGGAAACGCCGGCGGCGTCCGCATGACGGGCGGCGGCTTCGGCGGCTGCGTCGTGGCGCTGGTTCCGCACGACCTCGTCGACAAGGTCCGGCAAGCGGTGACGGCACAATACAAGGCGGAAAGCGGACTCGAAGCGTCGATTTACGTCTGCCACGCCTCACCGGGCGCGGGACTCTGCAACTGATCATCAAGCGTTCGGGGCGCTCGTCAGGCGCCCCGAACCCTATTCCGCAGAAGGCAGCAACTGCGTCCTAGACGCCTGTCCAGGCGGCCAGAAACTCGTGCCAGTGCGGTTTATCCAGCCGCGCCAACTCGCTGCGCACGAAGTCAATCTCGGCGTCGTATTCGCTGCGCGACAGTTCGCCGCGCATCAACCGGAAGCGCAGCGACACGAGGTAGGTGTTCATCACGTCGGTTTCGCAATAGTCGCGGATTCCGGCGATCTCACCGTTCTGCCACGCTTCCCAGACCTTGCTGCCGTCCATGCCGAGCTTGCCGGGAAAACCGATCAGCTTGGCCAGGTCGTCGAGCGGCGCATTGGCGCGCGGCTGGTACATCGCCAGCAGGTCCATCAGGTCCAAATGACGCGTGTGGTAGCGGCTGATGTAGTTGTTCCACTTGAAGTCGCGACTGTCCGCATAGTCGCCGTCGCCGAGATCCCAATAACGCGACGCGACGACGCCGTGGATCAGGCCGCGGTAGTGCAGCACCGGCAGGTCGAAGCCGCCGCCGTTCCAGGAAACGACCTGCGGTGTGAACTTCTCGATGCCGTCGAAGAAGCGCTGGATGATCTCCGCTTCGCCCTGCTCGGGCTCGGCCAGCGACCAGACGCGCAGATCCTTGCCGGCACGCAGCGCGCAGGAAATCACAGCGACGCGCTGCAGATGGTGCGGCAGGAAGTCGGTGCCATTCTGCGCACGCCGCTGCTGGAAGGCGAGTTCCGCGACTTCGGCGTCGGACAGTTCCGGCGAAAGATCGTGCAGGCGGCGCAGCCCCGGCACGTCCGGGATGGTTTCAATATCGAAGACGAGGACGGGATGCATATCAGGCCGGGAACACGCCGGTCGACAAATAGCGGTCGCCGCGGTCGCAGACGATGCTGACGATCGTCGCATTCTCGACTTCCTGCGCAATGCGCAAGGCGACGGCCATGGCGCCGCCGGACGAGATGCCGGCAAAGATCCCCTCCTCGCGCGCGAGGCGGCGCGTCATTTCCTCGGCATCGCCTTGCGATACCGATTCGACGCGATCGACGCGCGAGCGGTCGAAGATCTTCGGCAGGTAGGCGTCGGGCCACTTGCGGATGCCCGGAATCTGCGAGCCCTGCTCGGGCTGGCAACCGACGATGCACACAGCCGGATTCTGTTCCTTGAGGAAGCGCGAAACGCCCATGATGGTGCCGGTCGTGCCCATGCTGCTGACGAAGTGCGTGACGCGCCCCTCCGTCTCGCGCCAGATCTCCGGCCCGGTGCCTTCGAAATGCGCCTGCGGATTGTCGGCGTTGGCGAACTGGTCGAGGATGATGCCGCGCCCTTCGTCGCGCATCTTCTCGGCAACGTCGCGGGCCAACTCCATGCCGCCATCCTTCGGAGTAAGTACCAGTTCGGCGCCGAAGGCACGCATCGTCTGCCGGCGCTCGACGCTCTGGTTCTCCGGCATGACCAGGATCATCCGGTAACCGCCCATCGCCGCCGCCATCGCCAGCGCGATGCCGGTATTGCCCGAAGTCGCCTCGATCAGCGTGTCGCCCGGCTTGATGT